>NZ_CP095187.1:2460000-2767500 GCF_022965755.1 Pseudoxanthomonas sp. F37
CCAGGCTCTGCATCGCCGCTTCGCGCATGGCTTCGTCGAACAGGGCGCAGCGGTCGCGCCCCTGTTCCTTGGCGCGGTACATCGCGGCATCGGCGTCGCGCAGCAGCTCTTCGCCGTTGCGATAGCGCGGGTGCCACACGGCGATGCCCAGGCTGGCGGAGGGAAACAGCTCGCGGCCGGCCACCCACATCGGCCGCCCCAGCACGCTCAGCAGGCGCTGCGCGAACTCGCGCACGTTCTCCACGCCCTCGGTGTATTCCACCAGCAGGGCGAATTCGTCGCCGCCCAGCCGCGAGACCACATCGTCCTCGCGCACGCTCATGATGATGCGCCGCGCCACCTCCACCAGCAGTTCGTCGCCGGCGGCGTGGCCCATGCTGTCGTTGACCAGCTTGAAGCGGTCCAGGTCGAGGAACAGCACGGCGAAGGCCTGGCCGTCGCCATGCCGCGCTCGCTCGATGGCGGCCGACAGCCGGTCCAGCAGGTGCGGACGGTTCGGCAGCCCCGTCAGCGCATCGTGGGTCGCCTGGTAGGTGAGCTGCTGCTCGGCGCGCAGGCGCTCGCCGATCTGTGCGCGCAGCTGGTGGTTGGCTTCGGCCAGTTCGCGGGTGCGCTCGTCCACCCTGCGTTCCAACTCGGCATGCGCGCTGCGCAGGCGCTCATGGGTGCGCTGCCGGTCCAGTCCGTTGCCGATGTGGTGGGCCACGAAGGTCAGCAGGTTCTGGTCGTGCGAGGTGAACTTCACCTCTTCGGTGTAGCTCTGCACCACCACCGTGCCGACCACGTCCTCGCCGCGGAACAGCGGCACGCCCAGCCAGCTGTATGCGGGCGGGCCGTGCTGTTGCAGCTTGCCCTCCCCGGCCAGCTGGGCGATCACCGGGCGGTCGGCCAGCAGCGGCCGGCCCGTGGCGATCACGTACTCGGTCAGGCCGTTGGTCATGCGCCGCGACTTGCGCATCGGGTCGCGCTCGTCGATCGAGTACGGAAAGTTGAGCTGTTCGCCATCGTCCGAGACCAGGGCGATGTAGAAGTTCCGCGCATTGATCAGTTCGTCCACCACCGTGTGGACGTCGGCATAGAAGCGTTCGAGGGTCTCGGAGGTGATGGCGAGCTCGGTGATGCGGAACAGCGCGCGCTGCAGCTTCTCGGCACGCTTGCGCTCCATGATCTCGGCCTGCAGCTCGCGGTTGGCGCGCTGCAGCTCGTGCGTGCGCACCGCCACGCGATGCTCCAGCTCCACGTGCGCATGCTTGCGGTCCAGCGCGGTCAGGATGTGCTGGGCCACGTAGCCCAGCAGCGCGCGGTCCTCGTCGGCGTAGCTGGCGGGCGCGTCGTAGCTCTGCACGACGATGGCGCCGCAGACGCGGTCGTCGCGGCGCATGGGCACGCCCAGCCAGTCCAGGCTGTCCGGCCCGTGCGAGGGGTCGCGAATCACGCCCAGCTTCTGCCGGATCACCGCCGACGGTCCACGCAGGGGCTGACCGTGGCGCAGCAGCGCGAACGTCATGCTGTTGGCCATTTCCTCTTCGCCGAACTCGCGTTCCGGCTCGGCGACGTACGGATCGCGCTGGTCGGCGAAGTACAGGAACCGGACCGTCCGGCGCTGGTCGTCGTAGAGGACGATGTAGCAGTTCTCCGCGTACATCAGCGAGTTCACCACCGCATGGATGCGGCGGAGCATCTCGGGCATCTCCAGGTCGGCACCGGCCAGGTCGGCGATCTCGTAGAGGGCCTGCTGCAGCCGCTTGGACTTCTCCAGGGACACGATGCGCGCCTGCGCGCGCGAGGCGTCCAGGGTGGTTTCGAGCAGGGTGCACGCCAGCGCGAGCCATGCCGCTTCCTGGTCGGCCGGTCCGGTCCGGGACCCGGCCATCGCCAGGGCCATGCGGGCGTTGCCGTCGGCGTTGTCCCAGGCGTGCACGCGCAGATCCGGATCGTCATGCTCGGCCGCGTCGGCCAGGGCCTGGTCCGCACGTCGGCGCAGCGCGGCCGATGCGCCCGGCGAGGCGGCGCTGCCACCGCCCAGTGCCCAGTCGCGCCAGCACACCGCCAGCTCCGCACCCGGCGGCAGCAGGCCGCACAGGATCGCCGCGATCCGCTCTGCGGGCGACGCGGGCGTGCTGACCGGATTGTCTGCGCTCACCGATGGCGTAGGCATGGCCGTGTCCCGACAGAGACGGTACGTGTTCCTGGATATCCCCCGTGGCGAGCATACCGCCAGCCGGGTCCTGAACGGAAACGGCCACAGCAACCCCTGCGCCCCCTCCCGGCCGTTCCAGAGCGCATGCGCCCCTCGCCTGCTCCCGCCCGGTCTGCCGCACGGCCGGCCTGCGGCCCGCCCCTGGTGGGGCTCCGGCCCGCCGCTCCCGCGTGCCCCAGCTTCACGCGCACGCGCGGACCGCTTACGCTGGTGTCGGTGAACGACCTTGCCGAACCCGCCGACGAAACCCTGATGCTGGCCTATGCCGCCGGCGACGCGTCGGCCTTCGAACAGCTCTATGCACGCCACCGTCGACCGCTGTACCGGTTCCTGCTGCGGCACCTGCGCGACGCCGCGCTGGCGGACGAGTTCTTCCAGGACACCTGGCAGCGCGTCATCGCTGCGCGCCAGGGCTGGAAACCGGAAGCCGCGTTCGCGACCTGGCTGTACCGGATCGCGCACAATCGGCTCAACGACCATTGGCGTGCACTCAAGCACCGGCCACCGGCGCCCGAGGACGCCGAGGCCCGCACCGAACGCGTCCCGGACCCGGATACGCCGGAGCGCCAGCTTTCGCAGTTCGAACAGCGACGGCACCTGCAGCTGGCCATGGACGAATTGCCGCCGGAGCAACGCGAGGTGCTGCTGCTGCGGCTGGAGCAGGAACTGACCCTGGAGGAGATCGGCGAAATCACCGGCGTGGGCCGGGAAACCGTGAAATCGCGGTTGCGCTATGCGATGGACCGGTTGCGGACGAGATTGAACGAATGAAGACGCCCCACCCGCCCCTGACGCCTGAAGAACGTGCGCTGGCGCAGTCCTTGTCCCGGTTGGGTCCGCATGGCGGTCCATCGCCGGAGCTGGACGCGCGCATCCTGGCGGCTGCCCGTGCGGCCGTGCAGGAGGCGCCCGCCTCGGGCGGGCAGGTGCCGCCGCCGCGTCGCCGCTGGCCCCTGGGCCTGGGCGTGGCCGCCTCGGTATTGCTTGCGGCCGGCGTCGCCTGGCAACTGCGCCCGGCCTATGAGGTGCCGGTGGCCAGCGAGGTCCCGGCCGCGGCGCCCGTCCGCGCGCCTGCCGTGGTGATGGACCGGGCCCAGATCGACACTGATGCGGCCTCCGCCAGCGCCGCCCCCGTCGTCGCCCAGGAAGCACCTGCCCCGGCGCTGCGGCCGGCCGCCCCGGCCCCGGCCGACGCCTTGGCGTCAGGCCCGGCACGCAAGAATGCCGAAGCGGCCGCACGCCAGGAGGCGGCACCGAAGCGGGGTCCGCTGGGGCTGATTCCCGCGGTGCCCGGCCTTTCCGCACCTGAAGCGCCGCGGACGACGCGCACCGCACCCCAGGCCTTCCCGGCCGAGGCCGCCGGCGCACCGTCGCCCCCTTCTTCGCCGGCACCCGCCGCCGCCGCGGCCGTCGCCGACGACGCCGCGCAGGTGCAGGAGGCCGCCGCCGCGACACAGTCGCGCGAACGCACGGCCGCACAGCAGCAGGAACAACGGGTCCGCTACGAAGAGGCGCGGCAGGAAAAAACCCGGGCCACCGACGCACGCGCGCTGGAATCGATCACCGTGACCGGCAGCCGCATCCAGACCCGGGGGACGCCCTCCCGCGCCCAGGACGCCGCATCGGCGCCCGCCCCCGCAACGCCGCCCTCGCCTCCCGCCCCGCCGCCGCCGGCCGCCAGCGCCGGCAGCAGCCAGCCCAGTGCCGCCCGCACCGCCCTGCGCCGCACCGACCTGCAGGTGCCCGTGGACGAGGACACACGGCTGCCGCCGGACGAATGGCTGGAACGCATCCGCCTGCGGCGCGACCTGGGCGACAGCGCCAATGCGCTGCGCAGCCTGCAGCTGTTCGTCCAGGCGCACCCGTTCCAGCGCGTCCCGGACGATCTGCGCCCCCTGCTGGGCACGCCGTGACCGACACGCTTGCCGGGCGCACCTCCCATCTGCTGGAGGTGAAGCACAGCCGTTTCCTGGCCCAGGCCGCGCCGGTTGCCACGCCGGACGATGCGCTGGCGTTCCTGCGCGAGGTCGCCGTACCCGATGCCACCCACAACTGCTGGGCGTACCGGATCGGTGGCGAGTACCGTTCCAGCGACGACGGCGAGCCCGCCGGCACGGCCGGGCGTCCGATCCTGGCCGCGATCGACGGCCAGGGCTACGACCGGGTGATGGTGGTGGTGACCCGCTGGTATGGCGGCATCAAGCTCGGCGCCGGCGGCCTGGTGAGGGCCTACGGCGGCGCTGCCGCCGAATGCCTGCGCACCGCTCCACGGCAGCCGCTCGTGGTCACCACGCGCCTGGTGCTGGCCTGTGTGTTCGACGACCTGGGGGTGGTGCATGCCGCCCTCGCGCCGCATCTGGCGACCAAACTGCAGGAATCGTTCGACGAGAACGGCGCGCTGCTGGCACTGGAACTTCCGGCCGATCGCGTGGACGCCTTGAAAAGCCATCTGCGTGACGCCACCCGTAACCGGGTGCACGTGGTATCCGCAACGGCGTGAATCCGGCGGCGGCTGCGACAACCCCTTCGATTGCGGATGCCGATGAACGACGACGCCACGCCCCCCGACCCTGCTGCCGACCCCAAGCCCAAGGCCAGGCTGGGCACCCTGCGCGCGCTGTGGCCGTTCGTGCGCCGGCATGGCGGACTGTTCACCGCGTGGCTGCTGGCCCTGGCGCTGGCCTCGGCGGCCACCCTGAGCCTGCCCGTCGCGTTCCGGCAGATGATCGACAACGGGTTCACCGACGGCGCCAACATCAACCGCGCGTTCCTGTTCCTGTTCGTGGTGGCGGTCGTGCTGGCGCTGGCCAGCGCCGCGCGCTTCTACTTCGTATCGCTGCTGGGCGAAAAAGTGGTCGCCGACCTGCGCGGCCGGCTCTATGGCCACCTGATCGGGCTGGACGCGGAGTTCCATGACCGTACCCGCAGTGGCGAACTGGTGTCGCGGCTGTCCGCCGACAGCGAACTGCTGCGGACCGTGGTGGCCACCAGCATGTCGGTCGCGCTGCGCAGCAGCGTCACCGTGATCGGCAGCCTGGCGATGCTCTTCGTCACCAGCCCGCGGCTGGCCGCCTTCGCGCTGGTCGGCATTCCGCTGGCCGTGCTGCCGATCGTGCTGGGTGCGCGCCGGCTGGAAAAGGCCTCGCGCGCCAGCCAGGATCGCGTGGCCGATGCCAATACGCTGGCCAGCGAAACGCTGGGGGCCGTCCGCACCGTGCAGGCGCACGCGCGCGAACCGTACGAGCGCAGCCGCTTCGGCGCCGCCATCGCCACGGCCGTGGACACCGCGCGCCGCCGCATCCGCGCCCAGGCCTGGGTGACGGCGGCCGCCATCACCCTGATCTTCGGCGCCATCACCCTGGTGCTGTGGTCGGGCGCGCACGACGTCATCGACGGCACCATGAGCGCGGGCACGCTGGGCCAGTTCGTGCTGTACGCCCTGATCGGCGGCGGCTCGGTCGGTGCCCTGGCCGAGGTCTGGAACGAACTGCAGCGCGCGGCCGGCGGCATGGGCCGCATCGCCGAGCTGCTGGACGAGACGCCGGCCATCCGCGCCCCGGCCACGCCGCGTGCGCTGCCGGCGCCGGTCAAGGGCGAGATCCGCTTCGACCACGTCTCGTTCCACTACCCCTCGCGTCCGGACCTGCCCGCGCTGGACGATTTCGACCTGAGCGTGCGCCCCGGCGAAACGGTGGCCCTGGTCGGCCCTTCCGGCGCCGGCAAGAGCACGGTGTTCTCCATGCTGCTGCGCTTCCACGATGCGCAGTCCGGCAGCGTGCGTGTCGACGGCGTGGACCTGCGCGAACTCGATCCGGCCCACCTGCGCGAGCACATCGCACTGGTGCCGCAGCAGCCCACCATCTTCGCCGCCAGCGCCGCCGAGAACATCCGCTACGGCAAGCTCGATGCCACCGATGCCGAGCTGCAGGCGGCCGCCGAGGCGGCCGAAGCGGACGACTTCATCCGCGAACTGCCCGGGGGCTTCGAAAGCCAACTGGGCGAACACGGCGCGCGCCTGTCCGGCGGCCAGCAGCAGCGCATCGCCATCGCCCGCGCCCTGCTGAAGGACGCGCCCATCCTGCTGCTGGACGAAGCGACCAGCGCGCTGGATGCGCAGAGCGAGCGCGCCGTGCAGCATGCCCTGGAACGGCTGATGGCCGGGCGCACGACGCTGGTCATCGCGCACCGTCTGGCCACGGTGCTGAAGGCGGACCGCATCGTGGTGATGGACCGCGGCCGTATCGTCGCCCGGGGCACTCATGCGGAACTGCTCGCCCAGGATGGCCTGTACGCGGAACTGGCGCGCCTGCAGTTCCTAGACTGATCCGCCGGCGGCGGTGACGGCCGCTGGCGCCCTGGTCTAGGATGCCGTGTGGCCGCCGGAGACCGCGCATGATCCCCGAACCGTTGCCGCCGCTGCTGCGCGGCCTGGGCACGCTGCTGATCCTGCTGACCAGCGCCCTGGTGGTGACCGTGGAGCGTCGAGACAACGCCGAACGCGCCGGGCAGGCCCATATCGCCCGGATCGCGCTGACGGCGGAACGGTCGCTTCGGCAGGACCGCGCGGACATGCAGGCGCTCGCCGCCGAACTCAGGCTGCTGCGCCTGCAGCTGCAGGACAACGACCTGGCCGACGAGGTCTTCGAAAACCCGTGGTTCCAGTGGCTGGGCCTGCTGGGCACCGGCCTGATCGCGGCCTCGTTCTTCGCCGAATGGCAGCTCAAGCGCAGCATCGCCCGCGCGGCACGGGCGGTGTCGCCGGGCGGCTAGGCGCGCCCGCCCGCGCGCCTTACGCGGTGGCGTCGGCCTGCCGCAGCGGGGCGAACTTCGGCGGCCGGCTGGGGAACGCGTGCCGCACGATCCGCCAGCACACCTGGCCGAACTGGGTGAGCAGCGTGCCGGTGTTGTAGTGCTGGCCGTAGCGCGCGCAGATGGCGCGCACTTCCTTGGCCATTTCCGCGTAGCGGTTGGCCGGCACGTCCGGGAAGAAGTGGTGTTCGATCTGGTGGCTCAGGTTGCCCGACATCACGTTCATCAGGAAGCCGCCACGCAGGTTGGACGAGCCGCGCAGCTGGCGCAGGTACCAGTGCCCGCGCGATTCGTTCTTGATGCATTCCTTCGGGAACGTCTCGGCGTTGGCGGTGAAGTGCCCGCAGAAGATGATCACGTACGTCCACACGTTGCGCAGGCCGTTGGCCACCAGGTTGCCCAGCAGCACGGGCAGGAAGAACGGGCCGGCCAGCGCGGGGTAGATCACGTAGTCCTTGGCCAGCTGCCTGCCCATCTTGCGCACCACCGGCGCCGATGCGACGCGCAACTGGCGGCTGGACATCTTGCCGTGCCACCAGCGGCCCAGCTTGAGGTTCTGGATGGCGATGCCCCACTGGAACAGCAGCGCGAACACCACCGCGACGACGGGCTGCGCCAGGTAGAAGGGCTTCCACTTCTGCTCGGGGAAGATGCGCAGCAGGCCGTAGCCGATGTCGTCGTCCAGCCCGCGCACGTTGGTGTAGGTGTGGTGGCGGAAGTTGTGCGTGTACCGCCAGTTGTCGGCGGTGCCGACGATGTCCCAGTCGTAGCTCTTGCCGTTGAGCTGCGGATCGCCCAGCCAGTCGTACTGGCCGTGGATGACGTTGTGGCCCAGCTCCATGTTCTCCAGGATCTTGCCCAGGCCCAGCGACAGCGCGCCCAGCGCCCACAGCACCCAGAACAGCCAGCCCACCGCGCTGTCGGCCAGCCACAGGCCGCCGGCGATCGCCGCCGCGAACAGCAGCGCGCGCCCGATCAGGTTGCTGTAGCGCACCGCCTTCACCACATTGCGGATGTAGCGCGCATCGCGTGCGCCGAGGGTCGCCAGCGTGCGCGCGCGCAATGCGTCCAGTTCCGCGCCGAAGCGGTCCAGTTCTTCCGCGCTCAGTGCGCGGTTGCGGGGGGAAGTCGCGGGGGTGGCCATTACAGATCCAGCTCGAGGTCGGTGGCGGCGCTGTGGATGCACAGCTTCAGCGCCTGGGTGGGTTCGTGGAGGAGTTCGCCGCTGGGCAGGTGGCGCGTGCTGCCGGACGACTTGCCGCAGGCGCAGGTGTTGCAGATGCCCATGCGGCAGCCGGACGGCGGCTTCAGGCCCTGCTGTTCCAGCGCCACCAGCAGGGATTCGCCGCGCGGCACGCGCAGGGTGCGTCCGCTGCGTTGCAGGCGGATGTCGACTTCGCCTTCATCCACCACCCGCACCGGCGGCGCGGTAAAGGCTTCGGCCTGAAACGCCGCCACGCGCGGCGCCAACAGGCTGCGCGCAGTTTCGACGAACCCGCCCGGCCCGCAGGCCATCACCTGCCGTGCGGACAGGTCGCCGGCATGCGCACCCAGCAGCGCGTCGCCGATGCGGCCTTCGGCCTCGTCCGCGGCCTGCGCGGCCTCGCGCGTGAGCAGCAGGCGGAACCGGAAGCCGGGATGGGCGGCGGCGAGCGCGCGCAGTTCGTCCAGGAAGCAGGCTTCCGCGCGCCGGCGCACCCAGTACAGCAGCGTCGTGTCGGCCGGCATGCCCTGACCGGCCAGTTCGCGCACCAGCGCCATCAACGGGGTGATCCCGCTGCCGGCGGCCAGTAGGAGGAAGCCGCCACGCGGCGACGCGGGCAGCGTCATTTCACCGAACGCCTGGCCCAGGTCGACGATGTCGCCCATGCGGGCGTGATGGCACAGGTGACGGCTCACCCTGCCGCCTTCGATCGCCTTGACGGTGATCGGCAGCAACCCGTCCGCACGCGGCGGCGCGGTCAGGCTGTAGCTGCGGATCAGGCGGACGCCGTCGATCTCGACGCCCAGGTTCACATGCTGGCCGGCACGGTGGCCGGCCCAGTGGCGGTTGGGCTTGAACAGCAGGGTCACGGCGTCGGCCGAGGCGGCTTCGCGCGCCACCAGCCGGGCCAGCGGGCGCTCCCAGGTCCAGGTGCGATGCAGGCGCGAGGCCCAGAAGTCGAACACATCCGGCTTGACCAGCGGCCGGATCAGGCGTTTCAGGGGGCCGGGCCGGCGGGCCGGCGGTCGGATCTGGGCATTCATGGCCCCACTATACCCGCGGGAAGACGCATGTGTATACACTTGTATATTAATTTACGGGGCTATGATGGCCCTACCACTCCGTATGTCGGGCCCGCACGCGTGACCTCATCCCTGCAACCGCTGCCCCCCGACGACCACGGCCCCGGCCGCAAGGCCTCGATCTCGCGCGAGGACCTGCTGGCGGCCGCCCTGAAACTGGTCGGCCCCCATCGCAGCGTTTCCACGCTCAGCCTGCGCGAGGTCGCCCGCGAAGCCGGCATCGCGCCGAACAGCTTCTATCGCCAGTTCCGCGACATGGACGAACTGGCGGTGGCCCTGATCGACCTGGCGGGCCGTTCGCTGCGCAAGATCATCGGCGAGGCCCGCCATCGCGCGGCCAGCACCGACCGCAGCGTGGTGCGCGGTTCGGTGGAGGCCTTCATCGAGCAGCTGCGCGCCGACGACAAGCTGCTCCACGTGCTGCTGCGGGAAGGCAACGTGGGCTCGGACGCGTTCAAGCACGCGGTGGAACGCGAACTGCAGTTCTTCGAGGAGGAGCTGTGCCTGGACCTGGTGCGGCTGGCCGCGCGCGACAACGCCCCGCTGCATGAGCCCGCGATCGTCTCCAAGGCCATCACCCGGCTGGTGTTCGCGATGGGCGCCACCGCCATGGACCTGCCGCGGGCGAAAGATCCCGAGCTGATCGACCAGCTGTCGGAAATGGTCCGCCTGATCATCACCGGCTCGCGCGCCCTCGCCTCCCGCTCCGCACCGCGCTGAACGGCCTCAGGGCGCGATGCGGATCGGCGTTCCGACCGGAACGCGTTGCCAGATCGCCTCCATCTGGTCATTGCTCACGGCGATGCAGCCTTCGGTCCAGTCGACGCACGAACCGGGCGGCGTGGCGCCGTGGATCATGATGTCGCCGCCGGGATCGACGCCCCGAGCCAGCGCCTGCCTGCGGTCGGCTTCGTCGGGGTAGGAAATGCGCAGCGACAGGTGGAACCGGCTGCGCGCATTGCGGTAGGTGATGCGGTAGTCGCCCTCCGGCGTACGTCCGTCGCCCTGCTCGCGCTTGTGCCCCACCGGCGTACCGCCCAGCACGATGCGGTACGTGGCGATCACCCGACCGCCGCGCAGCAGATCCATGCGCCGCTGCGCCTTGTACACATGGATCGCATCCGCTTGCCGGGCGGCGGGCAGCAAGGGAGGCGGCGGCGCGCCGGGCGCCTGCGCCTGCGCCGTGACGCCCATGCAGGCCAGCAGGGCGGGCAGCCAACGCCTCAAGCGGACCATGCCCGGGCGAGCACGGGCTCCACGTCGGCGTCTTCCGGCAGCGTCCCGAACGCCAGGCCATGCCCGCCGCCCAGCCGGCTGCGGGCGAACAGCCTTGCCACGGGGCTGCCCGCGCGCAGCAGCACCGCGGCCTGCAGTGCCAATGCCAGGCGCTCGACCAGCCGGCGCGCACCGGCCTCCCCGGTGGACGCCAACTCCGTGCGCAGGCCTTCGACAAAGGCGTCGTAAGCCGCGTCCGTTCCCGCGGCGGACGCCAGTTCGCGGCCGACCGCTTCGAGCACGCCGGGCTCGCGCGCCAGCGCGCGCAGCACATCCAGGCACTGGATGTTGCCACTGCCTTCCCAGATCGAATTGAGCGGCGCCTGCCGGTACAGCCGCGGCAGGACGGACTCCTCCACGTAACCCGCGCCGCCCAGGCATTCCTGTGCCTCGTTGACGAAGGCCGGCGCACGCTTGCAGATCCAGTACTTGCCGGCGGCGGTGGCGATGCGGGCGAATGCCGCTTCGCCCGCATCATGCGCGGCCGCGTCCACCGCGCGCGCCACGCGCAGCGAGAACGCCAGCGCCGCCTCCGCCTCCAGCGCCAGGTCGGCCAGCACGTTGCGCATCAGGACATGCCCGGCCAAGGGCTTGCCGAACGCGCAGCGATGGCGCGCGTGATGCAGCGCCTGCGCCAGCGCCATGCGCATCTCCGCCGCCGAGCCCAGCATGCAGTCCAGGCGCGTCAGCATGACCATCTCGATGATGGTCGCCACGCCGCGGCCTTCCTCGCCGATGCGCCAGGCATGCGCGCCGGTGAACTCGACTTCGCTGGAGGCGTTCGACCAGTCGCCCAGCTTGTCCTTCAGCCGCATCAGCCGGAACCCGTTCAGGGCCCCATCGTCCAGGCGCCTGGGCATCAGGAAGCAGCTCAGCCCGCCCGGCGCCTGCGCCAGCACCAGGAAACCGTCGCACATCGGCGCGGAGAAGAACCATTTGTGCCCGACCAGTGCGTAGGCATCGCCGCGTGGCGTGGCCGTGGTGGTGTTGGCGCGCACGTCGGACCCGCCCTGCTTCTCGGTCATGCCCATGCCCAGGGTGATGCCGGCCTTGCCGGCGATGGGGATGTCGCGCGGGTCGTAGTGCGGTGCGGCGGCCTGCGCGGCCCAGCGCGCCACGCAGGGCTCGCGCTGCAGCACCGGCACCGCGGCATGCGTCATCGTCAGGGGGCAACTGGTGCCGGCTTCGGCCTGGTGATGCAGGTAGCTCAGCGCAGCGCGCGCGATGTGCGCGCCAGGTCCGGGTTCGTGCCAGGACAGGCCGGCCACCCCGTGCGCCTTGGCGGCCTCCATCAGGCGGTGGTAGGCGGGATGGAATTCGACCGTGTCGATGCGCCGGCCATGGCGGTCGTGGGTACGCAGGCGCGGCCGGTCGCGATTGGCATCGAAGCCGAGCCGATAGAGTTCATCGCCGGCCAGCGCGCCGTACGCGGCCAGTCGTGGCGTGAAGGCGGCAGCGCCCTCGCGCGCGACCGCCTCGCGCAGCGCCAGGTCGTCCGCCCACAGGTCGCGCGGCTCGAACGCAGGCGGCTGGTTGTCGACCCGATGGGTTTCGAAAGAAGGTAGGTCGTCCATCACCGGCTCCCGCTGCGCGTCCGGCCGATTCTCGCGCAATTCTGCGGCCCCTGCGGCGGGCACCCGCGCGCCGATCCACCTGGCGACGGTGCGCGCTTCCCGCTGCGCGCCTCACCTCGCTCCCGCGGCGGGAGCACGGAGGCCGTCGAGCGCGCGCATGAATTCCGGCTTCAACGCCAGCGTGCCGAGGAAACCATGCTGGGTGCCGCTGAGCACCCGCAGCATGTGGCCGCGCCCACCGGGCAGGCGGCCCGCAGGCAGGAAAGCGAGGTCGCGCGCACGTGCGACCCAGTCCAGATCGGACTGGAAGATCGGTGTCAGCCAGCGGCTCCAGAACTGGTAGACGCCGACATGGGCCTGCCGCTGCCGCTGGTAGGCCTGCAGGGCCGGCGCGACATCGGCCTGCAGGCGCAACGCGTCGCGCAGGGCCATCGCATCCATCAGCGCCATGTTGACGCCCTGCCCCAGCTGCGGACTCATGCCGTGCGCGGCGTCGCCCAGCACGACCAGACGATCGCGATGCCAGCGGCGCAGGGTGACATCCCGGTAGCTGGCGCGCGCCAACTGCTCGGGGGCGACCGTATCGGCCAGGCGGGCGTCCGCCTCGGGCCACAAGCGGGCGATCTCGTCGCGCCATGCCGGCACTCCACGCGCACGCCAGCCCTCGAAGTCGGCGACGGGCAGGCTCCAGAAGAAGCTCAGGCGCGGCGTGTCGTCGCCGGGCCGCGTGCCCACCGGCAACAGGCCGATCATCTTGCGGGCGGCGACGTAGCGCTGCCGCAGCTCGTCGCCCCATGCCCACTCGCCTTGCGGCACCAGCCGCCACAAGGCGCCCCAGGGATACACCGCCTCGCGCTTCACCGCGCCGGTGGCGCCCCGCAGGCGCGAGGCCGAGCCGTCCGCCGCGACCACCAGGTCGAACGGACCGGACCAGCGGCCATGCCGGTCGCGGATGCGACGCGTGTCGTCGCTGATGGCGTCGATCGCGTGGCCGGGGTGGAGCACGCCCTGCCCCGCCCACGCATCGGCCAGCAGCGTGAACAAGGCGCCGCGCTGCATGCCCAGGCCGAACAGGCGCGCATCCAGGCCGCTGTACCGCATGTCCATCACCGCGCGACCGCACGGCGTTTCGCCATACAGGCGATTGACCCGCCGGCCATGCGCCAGCACCTCGGGCAACAGGCCCAGTTCCCACAGGACCTGCAGGCCGGTCGGCTGCAGCAGGAATCCCGCACCGACCGGACCCGGTTCCGGCGCACGTTCGAAGACCTCCACCCGGTGCCCGTCGCGCGCCAGCAACAACGCGGCGGCCTGGCCGGCGGTGCCGTAGCCGACGATGGCGATGTGCAGGGGCTTCATCGTGGAGGGGACCGGTGGTTGCGTGGCGCGCGTGCGGACTGCAGACGCCGAACGTGCGGGCGATAAAAAACCCCGCCGGAGCGGGGTTCAAGAAAATCGTCGAGGATCAGGCGGCGGGCGTGATGTTGGACGCCTGTGCGCCCTTGGGCCCCTGGGTCAACTCGTAGCTGACGCGCTGGCCTTCCTGCAGGCTGCGGAAGCCCTTGGCATTGATGGCGGTGTGGTGCGCAAAGACATCGGCGCTGCCATCTTCTGGCGCGATGAATCCGAAGCCCTTGGCATCGTTGAACCATTTCACGGTACCGTACGGCATAGCGCTTGTATTTCCTTTTCTGGATGCGGGTGGAATACGTGACCGGAGGTCACGCCGGCCGAGTATGCAAAGGCTGGCGCGCGTTGACAATCACCCGTGCGCCACCGCCGCGATCAGGGCGGGGATTCCGGCCGAGGCGGCCGCGACGTTCGCCAGCACGTCCTCCATGGTGATCTCCTCGTCCGTCCCGCAGCCCGCCGCCCAGTTGGCGACGATGGCCAGACATGCGTATTCCAGGCCCATTTCGCGGGCCAGGCCCGCTTCCGGCATGCCGGTCATGCCGACCAGATCGCAGCCGTCGCGCCGCATCCGGCGGATCTCCGCACGCGTCTCCAGCCGTGGTCCCTGGGTGGCGCCATAACAGCCGCCATCGACCAGTTCCACGCCGCATGCGCGCGCCGCCGCCAGCACCTGCCGGCGAAGTAAATGCGTGTATGGATCGCCGAAGTCGACATGCACGACCTCACTGCCCGGTTCTTCGCAGATCGTCGAGATGCGGCCCCAGGTGTAGTCGATCAGCTGGTCCGGACAGGCCAGTACGCGCGGACCGTAGGCATCGGTGATGCCGCCCACGGTGTTGAGCGCCAGCACCCGGGTGGCACCGATGTCCTTCAGCACCTGCAGGTTGGCGCGGTAGTTGACCTGGTGCGGCGGCACCGAATGCCCCTCGCCGTGACGGGCCAGGAAAGCCACCCGCCGGCCTTCGATGGTGCCGATGCGGACCGGTCCGGAGGGTGCGCCGAAGCGCGTGTCCAGCACCCGGGTCTCCACGTCCTGCAGGTCGGCGAGCCTGTAGACGCCGGTGCCGCCGATGACGGCAAGCGCGATGTCGGCCATGGCTCAGTCCTTCAGCGCATAGATGCCCGGCAGGTTGCGGCCCTGCTCGTGGTAGTCCATGCCGAACCCGAACACATAGCGGTCCGGGACCTGCATGCCCACGTAATCGGCACTGATGCCCTCCACGCAGCGGTGGTGCTGCTTGGTGGTCAGCGCGGCGATCCGCACGTCGGTGGCGCCCTGCTCCAGGCACCACTGCTTCACCGCCAGCAGGGTGTGGCCTTCATCCAGGATGTCGTCCACCAGCAGCACGCGGCGGCCGTACAGCGCGGTGGCCGGGCGGTGCTTCCACACCAGTTCGCCGCCGCTGGTCTGGCCGCGGTAGCGGGTGGCGTGCAGGTAGTCGAACTCCAGGTCCAGGCCGCGCGCGCCCAGTTCCAGCGCCAGCTGGCCCGCGAACGGCAGCGCACCATGCATGATGGTCAGATAGACCGGCACCTCGCCGGCGTAGTCGCGCGCGATGGGCGCGGCCATCTGCGCGATGGTACGGTCGATCGTCGCGCGGTCGACCAGCAGGTCGGCGTTGGCCAGCGCATCGGCCAGCTTAGGCCGCGGATTGCCCAGCGATTCCATCAAGCCACTCCTTTCAGACTTTCGATTACGCGCGACTGCGTGGCGCCGTAGCGTGCGTCGGCGATCAACCCATCCCATCCCAGCGCGCCCCGCCCCAGCACACCCAGCACGGCGGCGGTGTTCAACGCGCGGCCTTCCACCGCCCTCAGCGACTCCTCGACCAGCTTCGGCGAGCAGACCAGCACCACATCGCAGCCGGCGTCCAGGTGGTCGTGGATGCGCTGTTTCACGCCGCCGGCGGAGAACGCCGCGGCCATGCCGATGTCGTCGGAGAACACCACGCCCCGGAAACCCATCTCCTCGCGCAGGATCTTCTGGATCCAGAACGGCGAATAGCCGGCCGGCTCCGGGGCGACGGCGGGGTATTTCACGTGCCCCATCATCACCGCGTCGGCCTTGGCCTCGATGCCCGCCACGAACGGCACCAGGTCCTCGGCACGCAGCACCTCGAGCGGGCGCGGGTCGACGGCATCGTCGAAATGGGTGTCTTCCAGCACCGTGCCGTGGCCCGGGAAATGCTTCAGCGTGGCCGCCATGCCGGCGCTGTGCATGCCGCGCACGTAGGCGCGGGTGAATTCGGCGACCACCTGCGGATCGGCGTCGAACGCGCGGTTGCCGATGGCGCGGTTGCCGCGGGCCAGGTCCACGACCGGGGCGAAGCTCAGGTCCACGCCGCTGGCGATGATTTCACTGGCCATCAGCCAGGCGTGTTCTTCGGCGCGCTGCAGGGCCAGCGTCGGGTCCTGCGCATACAGCTTGCCGAACCCCTCCAGGGCCGGCAGGTCGCTGTAGCCTTCGCGGAAGCGCTGCACGCGCCCGCCTTCCTGGTCCACGCAGACCAGCTGCGGCCGCGGTGCCGCGGCGCGGATGGCCTGCGACAGCTCGGCCACCTGGCTGCGCGAGGCGAAGTTGCGGGTGAACAGGATGACGCCGGCCACGGCGTCGTGCTGCAGCCAGTCGCGTTCCTGCGGGGTGAGTTCGGTGCCGGCGATGCCGATGACGAGCATTGCGATGGGGGTCTCGTGGGCTGCGCCCGGAGGGCGCGGAGCCGGCATTGTCGCAGAAGCCCGTGCGGCCGTCAGACGCGGGCGTTCACGCGCCTGGCCCAGCCTCGGGCATCAGAGCTCCTCCAGCATGCCGCGGACCTGCCGGGCCCGCATCGACAGCGCCTGGCGCGTGGCGTCGTCCATCCGCTCCAGCTGGCGGTAGGCCAGCGCCATGCGGGGATTGCGGCGCAGGGTGGCCCGATGCCGGTCCAGGAAGTCCCAGTACAGGGCATTGAACGGACAGGCGCTCGTGCCGGTGCGCAGACGGCGGTCGTACGGGCAACCGCTGCAGTAGTCGCTCATGCGATGCAGGTAGGCGCTGCCGCTGACGTAGGGCTTGCTGGCCAGCAGTCCGCCATCGGCGAACTGGCTCATTCCCAGCGTGTTGGGCAGTTCCACCCATTCCAGCGCATCGATGTACACCCCCAGGTACCAGCGATGCAGCGCCTGCGGGTCCAGTCCGGCCAGCAACGAGAAATTGCCGATCACCATCAGCCGCTGGATGTGGTGCGCATGCGCCTGCGCCAAGGACTGCCCGACGGCATCGGCCAGGCAGCGCATGCGCACGCGGCCGGTCCAGAACCAGTCCGGCAAGGGTGTGTCGTGGCCGAAATGATTGAGCGCCGCATAGCCGGGCATCTTCGCCCAATACACGCCGCGGACGTATTCGCGCCACCCCAGGATCTGGCGGATGAAGCCCTCCACCGCCGGCAGCGGCGCCTGCCCCGCGCGCCATGCCGCTTCGGCGCGTGCGATCACCTCGGCCGGGCGCAGCATCTTCGTATTCAGCGCGAACGAGAGCAGCGAATGGAACAGGCGCGGCGCCCGGGTACTCATCGCATCCTGGTACTGGCCGAACCAGGGCAATGCCTGTTCGACGAAGGCGTCCAGACAGGCCAGCGCCTCGTCGCGGTCCAGCGGCCAGCGCAGCGCATCGGTCTGCGGCGCACCGAAGCTGGCCACGCCTGCGGCTTCGATGGTGCGCCACAGGGCGCGGTGATCGTGTGGTCTGCGCCAGTCCGTCGGCGCGGGTGGCGCGCCGGCCCAGGCGGCCCGGTTGTCGTGGTCGAAGTTCCAGCGCCCGCCGGCCGGCGTGCCGTCGGGCTGGAGCAGCACGCCATGCCGGCGCCGCATGTGGCGGTAGAAGGTCTCCATGCGCCACTGCCGGCGCAAGCCGAACAGCCGGCCGGCTTCATCGCGTGCGGCCAGGAAATGCGCGTCCGCCGAGCGTTCCACCGCGATGGCGAGGGTTGCCGTCCAGTCGCGCAGCTGCGTGTCCAGTCGCCACTCGTCGGCCGGCTGGTAGGCGAACCTCGATGCGCCATGCAGCGTCAGCAGCGCGTCCAGGTTCTCCGTCAGCCGCTGGCGGTTGCCGGGGTGGTCGATGGCGAGGTAACGGACCCGGTGACCCTGCGCGCGCAGGCGGGCGGCGAACGCACGCATGGCCGCGAAGATCGCCAGGATCTTCTGTGCGTGGTGCAGCACGTAGTCGGTTTCCTGCCGCATCTCCATCATCACGTGCAGGACGCCGGGATCCACCCGCGCGAACCAGGGATGCTGCGGGTCCAGCTGGTCGCCGAGGATCAGGCGCAGCGTATGGGCCGGCTGCGCCCTGCGCCGGTCTTCGGGTGTCGTCACTTGCGGCGGCTCCGCTGGCGCCGACAGCGTTCCGAGCAATGCGCCACCTCATCCCAGACCCGGTGCCACTTGCGGCGCCAAACGAAGGGGCGCCCGCAGGTGCGGCAGGGCTTGCTGGGCAGGTCGGACTTGCGGCGCATGGTCGGGGTGGCAGTGATTTGCCGCTTCCTACGCGCCGGCCCCGCGCGCGGATGCGGCCCCGCGGTGGGCGATCAGCCGCTCGCCCACCGCGTGTACGGGTGGCTGGCCAGCGCCAGGTTGTAATAGCGCGGATCGTCGGTCACTTCGCTGCCCAGCCAGTCGGGACGTTCGAAGGGTTCGTCGGCATGGTCCAGTTCGATCTCGGCGACCACCAGGCCGGCGTTGTCGCCCAGGAACTCATCCACTTCCCACAGGTGGCCAGCGTGCCGGACCAAGTGCCTGCGCTTGTCCACCAACCCGCCCACGCACAGCGCCAGCAACGCACGCGCATCGTCCACCGGAATGCGGTAGTCGAATTCCTGGCGGGTATGGCCCAGCTCGCGCGATTTCAGGTTGAGGAACGCTTCGTCGCCCTGGATGCGTACCCGCACCGAGGCCTTCTGCTCGCCGCGATCCATCGCGCCCATGTCGTTGATGTAGCCCTGCGCCATGGGTACGACCGCATGCGCGGCCGCGCGCCAGCCGTCGCCGGCGACGAGGAATTTGCGTTCGATCTCGAGTGCCATGTGATTCGTGATGGGTGCGAACGGAATACGAACTTCGTGACCTGGAACAGTGCAGGATCCGCGCTTGCGAATCACCCATCACCATTCACACATCACGGCCTTTCAAACAGAGCGATCGATTCCACATGCGCCGTATGCGGGAACATGTCCATCACCCCCGCCGACACCAGCGCGTACCCCTGCTCGTTGACCAGATACCCGGCATCGCGGGCCAGCGAGCCGGGGTGGCAGCTGACGTACACGATGCGGTCGAACTGTTTCAACGGCAGCTGCTGCAGCACCTCGATGGCGCCCGAGCGCGGCGGATCCAGCAGCAGCTTGTCGAAGCCCTGACGCATCCACGGCGTGCCGCGCTGGTCCTGGGTCAGGTCGGCGGCATGGAACTGCGCGTTCGACAGGCCGTTGCGCTGCGCGTTCTCGCGGGCGCGTGCCACCAGCCCGGCGTCGCCTTCCACGCCCACGACCTCGCCCACCCGGCGCGCCATCGGCAGGGTGAAGTTGCCCAGGCCGCAGAACAGGTCCAGCACGCGGTCCTGCGGCCGTGGATCCAGCAGCTCGAACGTGCGCGCGATCATCTTCTCGTTCAGCGCGGCATTGACCTGGATGAAATCCAGCGGCCGGAACGCCAAGGACACGTCCCAGGGCGCCAGCGCGAACGCCAGCTCTGGCGCCTCGGGCCACAGCGGGTGGACGCTTTCCACGCCGCCCGGCTGCAGGAAGATGGCGAAGGCGCTGGCCTGGCCGAAGGCGACCAGCCTGGCGCGGTCGCCCTCGCTCAATGGCTGCAGGTGGCGGAACACCAGGGCGACGCCGCTGAAGTCGGCACCTGCGTCGCCGGCGATGAATTCGATCTGCGGGATGTGCTCGCGCGCGTCCAGGCTTTCGACCAGGGCGGCCAACTGCGCCACCTTGCCGCCGATCTGGGGAATGACCGTGTGGCATTCGGACAGGTCGGCGACGAAACGCGGATCCTGCTCGCGGAAACCCACCAGTGTCCGGTCCTTCTTGTTGACCCGACGCACCGAGAAACGCCCCTTCCGGCGGTAGCCCCAGCTGGCGCCGGTCAGCGGCGGCAGTACGCCCTTCGGCGACACATGGCCGATGCGCTCCAGGTTTTCCATCAGCACGCGCTGCTTGGCTTCGATCTGCCGCGCCTCGTCCATGTGCTGCAGGACGCAGCCGCCGCAGGTGCCGAAATGCGGGCAGCGCGGCGCCACGCGGTCGGGCGAGGCCTCCAGCACGTCCAGCGTCCTGGCCTCGTCGAAATGGCGGTTCTTCGCCGTCTGCTCGGCCATCACGCGCTCGCCCGGCAGCGCCCCCGACACGAACACCGCCTTGCCATCGCGGCGGGCGACGCCGCGGCCGTCATGGGTTAGGTCGGTGATGAGGGCTTCGAAGGGGGTCTTGTCGATGCGGGGAGAGCGGGTGCGTGCCACGTGGCGTCAGGCTGCGTGAGTCGAAAGGGGCGGTATTGTCGCACGGCGGTCCAACGCCACCCGGACGCTAGAATGGCCCCATCCGCAGGATGAACCCCCATGTCCCCCGCCCCCGGCACGATGCCCTCCCTCCTCCTGGTGGAAGACGACCGCATCAGCGCGGCCTTCCTGTCGGCGGCGCTGGCGGCACTGCCGGCCCGGGTCCAGGTGGCGGAGGATTGCGCACAGGCGCTGGCGGCGAGCGGCCCCTTCGACGCTTGGCTGATCGACGCCAACCTGCCCGATGGCAGCGGCACCTGGCTGCTGCAGCGCCTGCGTGCGACCGATGCCGCCGCATGTGCGCTGGCGCATACCGCCGACGCCACGGACGCCATGCGCGAGGCGCTGCTGCAGGCGGGTTTCGCGCAGGTCCTGGTCAAACCCCTGTCGGCGCAGGCGCTGGTGCGCGCCCTGCGCGCTGCCCTCGGCGGCGCGGACGGTGGGCCCGACGACGTTGCCGATTGGGATGACCGGGCGGCGCTGAAGGCGCTGGCCGGGAATGCGGAGCACGTGGCCAGCGTGCGGCAGTTGTTCCTGTCCGAACTGCCCACCACCCGTAGCGCCTGCCTGGCGGCCTTCGACCGCGGCGACCCTGCCGCGCTGCGCGCCCAGTTGCACCGGCTGCAGGCCAGCTGCGGCTTCGCGGGTGCGGCAGCCCTGGCGGTCATCGCCTCGCGCTGGCATGCCGCGCCGGCGGATGCGGCCCTGCGCGAGGCGTTCGCCATGGCCTGCGCGCGCCTGCTCACAGCCGTGCGCTGAGCCCTACCCGTCCGGCGGACCCGCGCGCTTCAGCCGGCCCAGGTCGCCGATCATCTCCCACGACTTCAGCCCGCGCGGGCCCAGGTGGTGCGCCAGCACGGAGCGCAGCGGCAGGCGCAGGCTGGCCAGGTCCTCCGCCGACGGTCGTGCATCGCCGGCCAGCGCAAGCAACGCCCGGCCGGTCGCGGCCCGGCTGCGCTCTTCGTGTCCGCGGTCGCTGAGCAGGCGGCGCGGCCCCTGCTCGGGATCCAGCCGGTAGCGTGCCGCGGGATCGATGGGAAAGCCTTCGGCGTCCTGGTCCAGCGCAAAGCCCACGCCCAGCGCCTCCAGCAGGTCGCGCTCGAAGCGTCGCAGCGTCCACGCCAGGCCCTCGCGCTGCCGCAGGCCCTCGCGCGCGTCCGCATAGGCCTCGAACAGTGCGGGAAGCGGATCGTGCCGTGGCGCCAGGCGCAGCACCAGTTCGTTGAGGTAGAACGCCGCCAGCATGGCGTCGCCGGCCGGCTGCGGCGCCGCATCCAGCGCCTCGGCCGCGACCAGGCGGCCGAGCTCGCCGCGCAGGTCGACGTCCAGCCGGATGCACTGCAGCGGCTGCAGCGCGGCGCGCAGCACATGCCGCTTCGGGCCCTGCACCCCGCGTGCGACCAGGCCGATGCGCCCGTGGTCGTTGCCCAGCACTTCCACCAGCAGGCTGGTCTCGCGCCAGGGACGCGCGTGCAGGACGAAGGCGGTCTCGCCCGTGATGCGCATCAGGGGTGCGCCACCCTATTCGTAGCCGAAGGCCTTCAACGCGGTCTCGTCGTCCGACCAGCCCTCGCGCACCCGCACCCAGGTCTCCAGGAAGACCTTGCGGCCGAACAGGTGCTCCATCTGCTGGCGCGACTTGCTGCCGATCTCCTTCAGGCGCGCTCCGCCCTTGCCGATCACGATGGCCTTCTGGCTTTCGCGTTCCACCCAGATCACCGCGCCGATGCGGGCCAGTTCGCCCTTCGGCGAATCCTCGGTGGTGAAGCGTTCGATCTCGACCGTGGTGGCGTAAGGCAGCTCGGCCCCCAACTGGCGCATCAACTGCTCGCGCACCAGTTCGGCGGCGAGGAAGCGCTCGCTGCGGTCGGTGATCTCGTCCTCGCCGAACGCGGGCGGCGCTTCCGGCAGCAGGCCCAGCACGTCCTTGACCAGGGCCTCCAGGCCATTGCGCTTGAGCGCGGAGACCGGATGCACCGCGGCGAATTCCCGCTCCTGGCCCACCTGGGCCAGGAACGGCAGCAGCGCGGCCTTGTCCTTCAGCCGGTCGACCTTGTTGACCACCAGCACCACCGGGATGCCGGCATCGCGCAATACGTTGTAGGCCAGGGTGTCTTCTTCGTCCCAACGGCCGGCTTCGACCACCATCAGCGCGGCGTCGACCTCCTCCAGCGCACCGCGCGCGGCCCGGTTCATCACCCGGCTCATCGCCGATGCCGAGAACTTGCCCTGCTGCTTGTGCAACCCGGGCGTGTCCACCAGCACGATCTGCCCGGCCGGCCGGTCCTTGCCGGCCGCGAACGTGGCGATGCCGAGCAGCCGGTGGCGGGTGGTCTGCGGGCGGTTGGAAGTGATGCTGACCTTGGCGCCCACCAGGGCGTTGGTCAGGGTGGACTTGCCCACGTTGGGGCGGCCGATCACGGCAACGCTGCCGCTGCGGTGGGAAGAGGAATCGCTCACCGGGGGGTACTCATTTCGAAATGTCGAGTTTCTCGAGCAAGGCCGCCGCGGCGGCCTGCTCGGCGTTGCGACGGGAGGTGCCTTCGCCATCCGCCGTCAGCGGCGGATCCAGCGTGGTGCACCGGGCCAGGAACTGCTTGGCATGGTCGTCGCCGCTCTCCAGCACCAGTTCGTAGAGGGGCAAGGGACGCTGGCGCCCCTGCAGCCATTCCTGCAGCCGCGTCTTGGCGTCCTTCTCGGGCCGCCCCACCGGCAGCGCCGCCAGCGAGGCCTCGAACCAGGGCAGCACCACGGCCCGGCAGGCCTCATAGCCACTGTCCAGGTAGATGGCCGCGACCACCGCTTCCAGCGCATCGGCCAGGATCGAATCGCGGCGGTGGCCGCCGGACTTCATTTCGCCCGGACCCATGGTCAGGCGCTCGCCCAACTGCAGCGCGCGCGCGATGGTGGCCAGCGACGCCTCGCGGACCAGTTCGGCGCGCGCCCGGGTCAGGGCACCTTCGTCCGCCTTGGGCCAGCGCTGGAACAAGGCCTCGGCGATCAGCAGGTTGACCACGCCGTCGCCCAGGAACTCCAACCGCTCGTTGTGCGGCGCACCCGCGCTGCGATGCGTCAGGGCCTGCGCAAGCAGGCCCTGGTCGACGAAGGCATGGCCGATGCGGTCAACCGCCAACTCCTTATTCCGGCGCGCGCCGCGTCAGCGGCTCGGACGCATCGAACTTGCCGACCACGTCCAGGTTGCCCACCAGGGGGCGACGCACTTCGTAGCTGACGCTCATCCTCCAGCCACCGTCCATGCGCTCGATCTTCACGTGGGAAGGCTTCACGCTCTCGGAGTAGTTGATGTAGAGCCGGCGGAAGAACAGGTCCTGGATCTTGGCCGGGTCCATGTCGGACACGCCGGGTTCGGCCGCCACGCCCTTGAGCGAGGATTTGACCGCGTAGAACTCCTGGTACATCGGGAACAGCCGCATGGCGATGAAGGCGGCAAAGCCCACCACCACCAGTACCAGCAGGAATCCCAACAACGTCATGCCACTCTGGTTTCGCTTCATCGTGCTTCCCCCGTGCTTGCCCCGTGGATGTCGGACCGCTTACTCGATGCCGTTGCCGATGCGCGAGGCATCGAAGCCATTCTTGCAGAACCAGCCCTGGCAGTTCAGCCAGACCAGGAACGCCTTGCCCCGCAGGTTCTGCTCCGGCAGGAAATGGTAGTCCCAGAAGCGCCCGTCCAGGCTGTTGTCCCGGTTGTCGCCCATCACGAAATAGTGGCCCGGCGGGACCACCCAGTCGCCCTCGCCGCCACCGGGCGGGGGCAGGCCCACGCTTTCCAGGATGGTGTGCGGGCGGCCGGGAAGGTCCTCGCGCAGCAGGGTGGCACCGAAGGCTTCGGCCCGCCCGTCGGGGCCGCCGTACTCGCCCAGGGTCTCGTACTTCAGCGGCTGGCCGTTCAGGTAGACGGTGTCGCCATGGAAGCCCACCTTGTCGCCGGGCAGGCCGATGACCCGCTTGATCCAGTTGTTCTCGGGGTCGTGCGGCGGCTTGAACACCACCACGTCGCCGCGCGCCGGCTCGCCGATGGCCAGGAACTTCTGGTTGGTGATCGGCAGGCGCAGGCCGTAGGAGAACTTGTTGACCAGGATGAAGTCGCCGATCAGCAGGTTGGGCATCATCGAGCTGGACGGGATCTTGTACGGCTCGGCGATGAAGCTGCGCAGCACCAGCACCACCGCCAGCACCGGGAAGAAGGCGCGCGAGTAGTCCACCAGCACCGGTTCCTCGTCCAGCAGCCCGCCTTTGGCCTTGCGGCGCTTGGCGAAGAACAGGGCATCCAGCAGCCATACCGCGCCGCTGCCCAGCGTGGCCACCACCAGCAACGTTTCGAACCAGGTCATCAAACTCATCGAGCGTCCTTTGGATTGCACGTGCCGGCCGGCGACGGCCCTGCCGCCGCCGGTCCCTGCACCGGATTACTTGCTGTCCACCTGCAGCACCGCCAGGAAGGCTTCCTGCGGAATCTCCACGCGGCCCACCTGCTTCATCCGCTTCTTGCCCTCTTTCTGCTTCTCGAGGAGCTTCTTCTTGCGGGTGATGTCGCCACCATAGCACTTGGCCAGCACGTTCTTGCGCATGGCCTTGACGGTGCTGCGCGCGATGATCTGCGAGCCCACCGCGGCCTGGATGGCCACGTCGAACATCTGCCGCGGGATGAGGTCCTTCATCTTCTCGCACAACTCGCGGCCGCGCCGGTCGGCGTGGCTGCGGTGCACGATCAGGCTGAGCGCGTCGACCTTGTCGCCATTGATCAGCGTGTCCAGGCGCACGAACGGACCGGGCTGGAAGCGCAGGAACGAATAGTCCAGCGACGCGTAGCCGCGGCTGACCGACTTCAGCTTGTCGAAGAAGTCCAGCACCACCTCGGCCATCGGCAGCTCGTAGCTGATCTGCACCTGGCTGGCCAGGTACTGGATGCCGATCTGCACGCCGCGCTTTTCCTCGCACAGCTTGATGATGGCGCCGATGTAGGCCTCCGGCGTCAGGATGTTCGCGCGGATGATGGGCTCGCGCACCTCGTCGATCAGGTTGGACTGCGGCAGTTTGGCCGGGTTGTCCAGCGAAAGTACCGTGCCATCGGTCTTGAGGACTTCATACACGACGGTCGGCGCCGTGGTGATCAGGTCCAGGTCGTACTCGCGTTCCAGGCGCTCCTGCACGATCTCCATGTGCAGCATGCCCAGGAAGCCGCAGCGGAAGCCGAAGCCCATGGCTTCCGAGCTTTCAGGTTCGAACCGCAGCGCGGCGTCGTTCAGGCGCAGCTTCTCCAGGGCCTCGCGCAGCGCCGGGTAGTCCTCGGCGTTGACCGGGAACAGGCCGGCGAACACGCGCGGCTGCATCTCCTGGAAGCCGGGCAGCGGGCCCGGTGCCGGGTCGCCGGCCAGGGTCAGCGTGTCGCCGACCGGCGCGCCGTGCACGTCCTTGATCGAGGCGGTGATCCAGCCCACCTCGCCCGCGCCGAGCTTCTTCAGCTCCTTGCGCTTGGGGGTGAACACGCCCACCTTGTCCACCTCGTGGGTGCGGCCGGTGGACATCACCAGGATCTTGCTCTTCGGGCCGATCTCGCCCTGCATCACGCGCACCAGCGAGACCACGCCCAGGTAGTTGTCGAACCACGAGTCGATGATCAGCGCCTGCAGCTTGTCGGTGTCGCGCGGCTGCGGCGGCGGGATGCGCTGGACGATCGCTTCCAGCACCAGGTCGACATTGAGGCCGGTCTTGGCGCTGACGGCGACGGCGTCGTCTGCGTCGATGCCGATGACGGCCTCGATCTCGGCCTTGGCGCGCTCGATGTCGGCCGTCGGCAGGTCGATCTTGTTGAGCACCGGCACCACTTCCAGGCCCTGCTCCACCGCGGTATAGCAGTTGGCGACGGACTGCGCTTCGACGCCCTGGGCGGCATCGACCACCAGCAGCGCGCCTTCGCAGGCGGCCAGCGAGCGGCTGACTTCGTAGCTGAAGTCGACGTGGCCGGGGGTGTCGATGAAGTTGAGCTGGTACACCTGCCCGTCCTTGGCCTTGTAAGGCAGGGACACGGACTGGGCCTTGATGGTGATGCCGCGCTCGCGCTCGATGGGATTGGAGTCGAGCACCTGCGCTTCCATCTCGCGGGCCTCGAGGCCGCCACAGAGCTGGATGATGCGGTCGGCCAGGGTCGACTTGCCGTGGTCGACGTGCGCGATGATGGAAAAGTTGCGGATGTTCCGCATGGAATCGGAGGACATGGGGGCGGCGGCCTGTGCCGTCGTCAGGAGAACGCGACATTATCGCACGGCCGGGCCGCGGCCTGTCTCACCCGTGGATGGGATGGGCCCGGGCCGCAGCGGCATCGCCTCGCTGGCGCGGGGCAATGCGCCGATGCCGGGGCGGGTCAGTCCTTTTCGACCGTCACCGCCACGAAGCGGGTCACCCCGCGGCTGCGCACCAGCAACATGACGGTGTCGCCGGGCTTGGCGGCCGCCAGCTCGCGGTCCAGTGCCGCCGGGCTGTTCACCTTGTTGCGCCCCACCTGCAGGATGACCATGCCCGGCGACAGGCCGGCCTCGCGCGCGGCGGCACTTTCCACCCGGCTGACCAGCACGCCGTCGCCGGACTCCAGGCCCAGGCGCTTGCGGCTGTCGGCGTCCAGCGGCTGCGTCTGGATGCCCAGCACGTTGCGCCCGGTGGGCGCGGCGGGGGCATCGGGCGCGGTCGGCAGGGCGCGCGCGGCGGTCTCGCCTTCGTCCAGTTCGCTCAGGGTGACGGCGACATCGCGCGACTTCCCGTCCCTCAGCAGCCCCAGCGTCACCTTGGTGCCGGGCGCCATGGCGCCGATGACGGGCGGAAGTTCGCTTGAATCGTTGATCGGCCGGCCGTTCACGGACCGGATGACATCGCCCGGGCCAATGCCGGCCTTCTCCGCCGGACTGCCGCTGACCACGTCGTTGACCAGCGCGCCGCGGTTGTCGGGAAGGCCGAAGCCCTTCACCGCGTCCGACGTGACCGCGCCCACCTGCACGCCCAACTGGCCGCGGCTCACGCGACCGGTGGACTTGAGCTGCTCCACCGCGCCCATCGCCAGGTCGATCGGGATGGCGAAGCTGATGCCCATGTAGCCGCCGGACACCGAGAAGATCTGCGAGTTGATGCCGACCACTTCACCGCGGGTATTGAGCAGCGGGCCGCCGGAATTGCCCTGGTTGATCGCCACGTCGGTCTGGATGAAGGGCACGTAGCGCTGCTCGGGCGACGCACTGCGGCCCACGGCGCTGACGATGCCCGCGGTCACCGAATGGTCCAGTCCCAGCGGCGAGCCGATGGCGACCACCCACTGGCCGGGCTTGAGCGCGGCGGAATTGCCGATGCGCACCGTAGGCAGGCCCTTGGCCTCCACTTTCAGCAGCGCCACGTCGTACTGCTGGTCGCTGCCGACCACCTTGGCGGTCAGCTCGCGGCGATCGGGCAGCGTCACCTTCACCTCATCCGCACCGTCGACCACGTGGTGGTTGGTCAGCACATAGCCATCGGCGGAAATGATGAAGCCCGAGCCCATCGAGGTCCCGCGCCGCTGGGGCCCCTGCTGGCCCGGGCCGGGCATCTGGAAGCCGGGCGGCAGCATGCGCCGGAATATCTCGGGGATATCCGCTTCCTCATCGCTGGCCTGCGCGCTGCGGCGCGACCCGACGGTGGCCTCCACGTTCACGACGCCCGGCCCCACCTGTTCCACCAACTGGGTGAAGTCCGGCAGGCCGGTCACCAGTTGCGGTGCGGCCGATTGCGCCACCGCGGGCGCGGCGGCCGCCACCGGCGCGGGCGCCTCGGCCTGCTGCGCACAGGCGGCCAGTGGCGTGGTCAGCATCAACACGGCCAGCAGGCCGTTACGGGCGTGAGGAGTCATCGAATGCATGCCTCGATAGAAAGGGAAACGGGGTTTGTGGGGGCACCCGGCGTGCGGCCGGGTGCCGGAATGTCATTCGCGTGGCGCGTCGGCGGGCACGGCCACCGGCGGGACGGACTGGGGACGCGGCTCGAACGGATAGAACGTCCGCGCGGCCGCATCGGCGCTGTATCCGGTGGTCAGCGCACCCGTGGCCGACGGATAGCCCGGCAGTGCGGAGCGCGGCCAGGGACGCGGGGCGACGACGGCGTCGTGCGCGCGGTGCGAGAACGGATCGCTGGCCGTTGGCATCGCGGTTGCGGCCAGCGCCGCCACCGCATCCGACGGCGCGCCCTGTGCGCCGACGCTGCCGTTCGCGCGCACCGGCGCATCCGCACGTGCCACGCGCTGGGCGCTGCGCGCTGCCTGCTGGCTGCGCGTGGCACTGCGGCGCGTGGCGTCCTGGCGGCGCGGTGCTGCGGCGGCCACGGCCACTGCAGCCGCCGCGTAGGCTTCGGCATCGGGCGCGGGACCGGCCGGCGATGCGGGCGCCGTCGCAGGCGCGCTGGCCTGCGTGGAAGCGACCTGGGCGCCGTCGCTGACCGGCACGTCCTGCGGCGATTGCTGGCGGGCCATGAACAAGGCGACCAGCGCCACCGAAGCCGCCAGCGCTCCCCCGCCCCAGCGGGCCAGCAGGTTGCGCGGACGCGCGGCCGGGGCCGCCAGTGCGGCCTGCGCTGCGTTCGACGCGGCCGCATCGCCGGCGATCGCCAGCGCCACGCGCTCGGCGAATCCGGCCGGCGCCGGCGCCTGGGCGTGGCCACGCAGCACGTCGCCGCACAGCTGCCAACGCTCCCAGCAGCCGGCCAGGTCGTGGTCGTGCTGCAGGCGGCGCAGCAGGAAGCGGGCCTGGTCGGCCAGCAACTCGCCGTCCATCAGGGCGGACAGCTGCTGGCGATGGTGGGTGTCGAGCTTGTCGATGGTGGGTGTCTCGTTGCGGGCAGTCATGAGCGGGCACGCTCCCGGGTTGCACTGTCGGTGTCCAGCAGGGGACGCAGTTGTTCGTCGATGGCCTCGCGCGCCCGGAAGATGCGCGAGCGCACCGTGCCGATCGGGCAATCCATCTTCTGCGCGATCTCCTCGTAACTGAGGCCTTCCACTTCGCGCAGGGTGATCGCGGTGCGCAGTTCTTCCGGCAGCCCGTCCACCGCCCTCATCACCGTGGCCTCCATCTCCTGGCGCATGAGTTCGCGCTCGGGGGTGTCGGTGTCGCGCAGCCGGGCGCCGATGTCGTACTGCTCGGCGTCGGCGGCATCCACGTCCGCGGTGGGCGGACGGCGGTTGTGCGCGACCAGGTGGTTCTTGGCGGTGTTCACGGCGATGCGGTGCAGCCACGTATAGAACTGGGAATCGCCCCGGAAATTGCCCAGCGCGCGGTAAGCGCGCAGGAACGTCTCCTGGGCCACGTCCTGGCACTCGCTCCAGTCATGGATGTAACGCCCGATCAGCGCCACCACGCGATGCTGGTACTTGCGCACCAGCAGGTCGAAGGCCGCGCTGTCGCCGCGTTGCACGCGCCTGACCAGCTCGAGGTCCAGCTCCTGGGTTGGATCTGTTTCGGCCATGCCGGGCCGCACTCCTGTCGGCTCGGCGGTGGCCGTGCCCTGTGACCGCGCTAGCGGGGAAAGTTCAACGCCTTGTCCAAACCGTTGCCCTATCAAGAATTTAACCGGAGCAGCGGGAACATCCCCCTGCCGCCGGTCACGCCCGTGACGACGTTCTCGTTGATATGTGGATTTGACGGGGATGAAACAACCTCGGGATGATAGCGGCCTTATCCATACGTGAACGGATGGTCCCTGCATGGCCGCGAACTTCGATGGGCTGCGATTCAGTCACTGGCAGACCGAGCTGCGTGCCGACGGCATCGTCGTGCTGGCCTTCGACCGCCAGGGCGCCAGCGTCAACGCGTTCTCGCAGGACGTGCTGATCGAACTGGCCGACATCCTGGAACGCCTGTCCATCGATCCGCCCAAGGGCGTGGTGCTGCGTTCGGCCAAGGCCAGCGGCTTCATCGCCGGCGCGGACCTGAAGGAATTCCAGGCGTTCGACCGCAAGGGCACCGTCAACGACGCGATCCGCCGCGGCCAGGCCGTGTTCCAGAAGCTGGCCGAGCTGCCCTGCCCCACCGTGGCCGCGATCCACGGCTTCTGCATGGGGGGCGGCACCGAGATCTCGCTGGCCTGCGATTACCGCGTGGCCAGCAGTGACCCGTCCACCCGCATCGGCCTGCCCGAAGTGAAGCTGGGCATCTTCCCCGGCTGGGGCGGCAGCGCCCGCCTGCCGCGCCTGGTGGGCGCACCGAAGGCGATGGACATGATGCTCACCGGCCGCACGCTGTCGGCCGGTTCGGCCAAGGCCATGGGCCTGGTCGACAAGATCGCCGAAGCGGCGGTGCTGGTGGATGCCGCGGTGGCGCTGATCGGCTCGCGCCCGCAGCGCCCGTTCAAGCAGCGCTTCACCGGCTGGATCAGCAACAGCTGGCTCGCCCGCCAGATCCTCGCGCCGCAGATGACCAAGCAGGTCGCGCGCAAGGCGCCGAAGGCGCACTACCCCGCGCCCTATGCGCTGATCAACGCCTGGAAGACGGCCGGCGGCAAGGGCATCCAGGGCCGCCTGGACGCCGAGCGCAGGGCGGTGGTGAAGCTGGCCGGCACGCCGACCGCGCGCAACCTGATCCGCATCTTCTTCCTCACCGAACGCCTGAAGGGCCTGGGCGGGAAGGATCACGGCATCGCCCACGTGCACGTCGTCGGCGCCGGCGTGATGGGCGGCGACATCGCGGCGTGGTCGGCCTACAAGGGCTTCAACGTCACCCTGCAGGATCGTGAGCAGCGCTTCATCGACGGGGCCCTGTCGCGGGCGCAGGAACTGTTCGCCAAGAAGGTGAAGGACGAGAGCAAGCGCCCGGCCGTGGCCGCGCGCCTGAAGGGCGATCTGGGCGGCGATGGCGTGCCGCAGGCCGACCTGGTGATCGAGGCGATCATCGAGAACCCCGAAGCCAAGCGCGCGCTCTACCAGACCGTCGAGCCGCGCCTGAAGGCCGACGCGCTGCTGACCACCAACACCTCGTCGATCCCGCTGACCGAACTGCGCGAGCACATCCAGCGCCCGGCGCAGTTCGCCGGCCTGCACTACTTCAATCCCGTCGCCCTGATGCCGCTGGTGGAGATCGTGCAGCACGACGCACTGGACGAGGCCAACGTCAGGCGCCTGGCCGCGTTCTGCAAGGCGCTGGACAGGTTCCCGGTGCCGGTCGCCGGTACGCCCGGCTTCCTGGTCAACCGCGTGCTGTTCCCGTACATGCTGGAAGCCGCCACCGCCTACGCCGAAGGCATCCCCGGCCCGGTCATCGACAAGGCCGCGGTGAAGTTCGGCATGCCGATGGGCCCGATCGAGCTGATCGATACCGTCGGCCTGGACGTGGCCCAGGGCGTGGGTGCGGAGCTGTCGCCCTTCCTCGGCCTGACGGTGCCGGCGGCGCTGGCGACGGTGGAACCCGGCAAGCGCGGCAAGAAGGACGGCCAGGGCCTGTACAAGTGGGAACAAACCGACAAGGGCAGCAGGCCCGTGAAACCGCAGGTGCCGTCGGACTACAAGGCGCCGGACGACCTGGAAGACCGGCTGATCCTGCCGCTGCTCAACGAAGCGGTCGCCTGCCTGCACGACGGCGTGGTCGCCGATGCCGACCTGCTCGATGCCGGGGTGATCTTCGGCACCGGCTTCGCCCCGTTCCGCGGCGGCCCGATCGAACACGTCAAGGCGGTCGGTCCCGACGCGCTGCTGGAAAAGCTCAAGGCGCTGCAGGCGCGCCACGGCGACCGCTTCGCGCCGCGCCCGGGCTGGGACAACCCCGTGTTGCGCACGCCCACGATCTGACCGGAAGCGAGCACCATGGCCTTCGCCGACCTGCTGCTGGCCCTGGCACTCGGGGCGGCGCCCGCCGCGACCGCGCCGGATGCCGCCGTGCTGTCCGGCGTGCTGGAAGTCCATGAGCGTACGGGCGGCTGCGGCGGCGAGGCCGACACCGCCCTGCGCACGCATGTGGAAGGCTCGCGCACGACCTTTGAGCAGGACATCTGGCTGTCCTCGCGCGAGTCCCTCGACCCGATCGACGTCCTCCAGGTCGCGCGCGAGGGCACCACGCTCAGTGCGACGGTGAACGTACACGTCGCGGAAACCGAACCCGGCCGCCCCGTTCCCGCCTGCATTCGTCCGGTCAGCCTGCGCCTGCACATCGAAGGCCTGCCGCCCGGCGACTACACCCTGCAGCTCAGGCGCGCGGAGTCCTGACGACCCCCGCGCCGCGGATCAGCCCTCCGGCAGCACCTGCGCCATCACCCAGTCTTCCTTCGGGTCGTCGCCCACGTGGAAGATCGACCGGCCGACGATCTGGAAGCCGTGCTTGCGCCAGAAACGGATCGCCTGCGGCGATTCCTGCCACACCGTCAGCCACACCGAGCGCGAGCCCCGCAGGCGCGCGGCGGCCAGCAGGTGCGAGACCAGCACCGCTGCGATGCCGCGTCCGTGGAAGGCATCGTCCAGGTAGATGCGCGCCAGCTCCACCGTGGGTTGCAGGCCCACGTCGGTGGGCGGCAGCGTGCCCCAGCGCAGTTGCGCGAAGCCCGCCCATACGCCGTCCTGCTCGACGAGCAGCGTAAGCGTGTCCGGGTCGCGGATCTCCTGCGCCTGCCGTTCGGGCGTATAGGCCTGCGCGACGAAGGCCGCGACGTTCTCGGGTGTGCTGCAATGGCCGTTGGCGGCCAGGAAGGTGCGCCGCATCATCGCGGACAGTTCAGCGGCTTCGGACAGCCGCGCGGGTCGGATTTCGGTTTTCATGCACCGTGCATGGTACGTGCTTCCATGCCACGAAAAAACGCGGAGACCGTGCGGATGAGGCCAAGGTGAGCCCTGCGGTCGCACATCGCCTACCATGGCGCCCCCTGTTCCGGATGTTCCCATGCTCCGCTGGCTGATCCTGAGCCTGCTGCTCATCCCGCTTTTCGCGCGCGCGGCCGACGACGAAGCCGCCGTGCGCGCCACGTTCGCGGCGTACAAGGCGGCCGTGCTGGCCCGGCAGGGCGAGCGCGCCGCCGACCACGTCACCGCCGGCACGCTGCGCGAGTACGCGCGCTACCGCGAACTGGCGCTGGCCGCGCCACGCACCGCGCTGGAAGCGCTGCCCATGACCGAGCGCCTGCAGGTGCTGATCATCCGCGCCCGCGTGCCCGCCGCCGATCTGCGCGCGATGGACGGACGGCGGGTGTTCACCCACGCGGTGGACCGCGGCTGGATCGGTCGCGAGGGCGTGGAGCGCAGCGAACTGGGCACCGTGCAGGTGGGCGGCGACCATGCGGCGGCGCGGCTGAAGATCGGCGCCACCGAGCTGCCCATCGATTTCGAGTTCGAGCGCGAGCCGGGCGGCTGGCGCTTCAATCTAATCCCGTTGACCACCATGAGCGAAGACGTGTTCAAGCAGCTGGCGCGGCAGAACGGGGTCAGCGAGAACGAGATGGTGATGACGCTGCTGCGCGGCCTTTCCGAAACCCCGGTGGACGAGCGCCTGTGGGATCCGCCGGCACGCTAGGCGCGGGTCAGCGCCGCGCGAACACGTCCGGCGGCGCGCGTACCGGGCTGCGATGCGCGGGCAGCTCGCCCACCAGCCCCAGTTGCGCGGAGAAATCCGCCAGCCGCGCCCACACGTAGGGCTGCAGGTCGTCGGGGGCGGTGTCGTACACCTGTCGCCACAGCCGGTCCATGAACACGCGCGGCTCCTCGCGCAGCGCACCGCGTTCGATGCGTTCCCCGGCGGCGGCCAGTACGGCCCGGATGTCGGCCAACGTGTCCATGACCGCAGGGTAAGGGCCGTGCATGCCGGTTGTGTTACACCAGACCCGGCCGTCCGACGATCGGCGCCAAAGCGTGAACGCGGTTACGGTCCCCGATTTCAGTGCGGTGTCGGGCCGGCCGGTTCGAACAGCCACCGCATCGCACGCCGGTAGGCCTCGCCGATGGTGGCCGCGTGCGTGCCGCCTTCCAGCTCGATCAGTGCCACCTGCCAGGGCGCCTGGGGCCGCGCGGACCAGGCACTGGCCCACTCGCGCGCGACCTGCCGGCGCGCATCGGTGTCGCGGGTGCCGCTGACCACCGCCACCCGCAGGTCCCGCCGCGCATGCGCCAGGGCCGGCGCGAAAAGCTGCCCCCGCGCCGGGCCCTGCGCCGGATTGCTGGCGATGCGTCCCCAGAACAGGTCCGGCGCCTCGCGCGCCGACCACAAAACGAAGTAGCCGCCACGCGACTGTCCCAGCAGGATGCGCCGTGCAGGGTCGGCGGCGTAGCGGCGCTCCACCTCGGGCACCAGCTGCTCGCGCAGGAAGGCCAGGAAACCCGGCGCCCCGCCCTGCTCCGGGGTGGCGTCCGGCCCCGGCGCGGTGAAGTCGGTATTGCGCCGGTTGATGGCCGGGTCGAAGCCGCCATAGGCGATGCCCACGATGATCGCCTCGGGCAATTGCTCGTCGTAGTGGAGGAACAGGTGGGTCGGCGCCAGCAGCGGAAACAGGCTGTCGCCGTCCAGGACGTACACCACCGGGTAGCGCGTCGGCGCGGCGGCGTCATAGCCCTCGGGGTAACGCACGAAGATGTGGTGCGCGCGCCCCGAGCCGCGGTCCGTCAGCGGGAAATAGTCGCCCTTCAGCGCCGGCAGGTGCGCCAGCGGCCCCCGCACGCCCGCACCGTCCGGGGCGGCAGGCACGGGCGGCGCCGCCCAGGCCGCCGGCATCGCGGCGGCCAGCAGCCACAGCAGCAGAAACCTCATGCGGCGGATCATGCGCAGTACCTCCCTCGATGCCCGGCCGGCGGGCTCCGCCATTATCGCCCCGTCGGCCGGCGGCGCGGACGCGGCACAATGGCCGCCCCGTACAAGCAAAGCATCCTCCCCGGTGAACCCACGTCCCGAGCTGCTGCGCCGGCTGCTGCGCGCGAAGGACCGCATGGATGCCGCTCCCGACCAGGACTGGCCCATCCCGCGGCTGGCCGAGCTCAGCGCGGTTTCGCCGGCATACTTCGCCCGCGCCTTCAGACAGGCCTTCGGATTGCCGCCGCACCGCTACCTGCTGACGCGGCGCATCGAACGCGCCGCGGCGCTGCTGCGCGACACCGATGCGCCCGTCATCGACATCGCGCTGCAGACCGGCTGGCGCAGCATCGGCACCTTCGGCCGGATCTTCCGCGACATCACCGGCGAAAGCCCGGGCCAGTGCCGCCTGCGCGCGCGCAAGGCCGTGCACGCTCGCGGCGGCATGCCCGAGTGCGTGGTGCGCGCCGTGGAGCGTCCGGACCTGAAGAGCGCAGTTCTGGAGAAGCGCCGGCGGGCGGGCGCGACTAAGGTGGCTGCCCCGACCGAGGAGGCTCCATGAGCGAAGGCATCGAAGTAGTAGGCATCTATGTGCGCGACCAGGACGAGGCGCTGGCGTTCTACGTGGACCGGCTGGGCTTCCGCGTCCAGGCGGATGTGCGCAACGGCGACTATCGCTGGCTGACGGTGCAGCACCCGCAACAACCGACGCTGCAGCTGGGCCTGTTCCGGCCCGGCCCACCGGTGCACGACGCCGCCACCGCCGAGGCCCTGCACGGGCTGGTGGCCAAGGGCGCCATGCCGCCGCTGGTGCTGCAGGTGCAGGACTGTCGTGCCGCTTACCAGGCGCTGAGCGCGAAGGGCGTGGAATTCATCCAGGAACCCATCAGCCGCTACGGCCAGGTCGATGCCGGCTTCCGCGATCCGTCCGGCAACGGCTGGAAGATGATCGAACGCCAGCGCAAGGAGACGGCATGAGCCTGGCGCGCGTGTCCCGGCAGAGCCACCGCGGGCTCTCCATCGTGTTCACGCTGACGGTGGCGCTGAACTTCGCCTGGCGCGCGGCCGCCCAGGGCGAGCCGCCGCCCTGGGTGACGTACGCGCCGCTGCCACCGTTGTTCCTGCAGTTGTTCACCGGGCTGCATCTGTTCGCCCTGCCCTACCTGCAGCGCCGGCATGCCGACGGCGCGGCGCACTGACAGGCCGCGCAGGCCGGGCCAGGATCCTGTTCCTCCGCCGACGGCGCAGCGCGCAAAACAAAAAGGCGGGGATTTCTCCCCGCCGCCGGCATTCCGTTGCAACCACCCCTCAGTGAGGTTTGGCTTCCGGAATGTTCACCTTGTCGATGCCGTGGATCACGCCATTGCGGGCCATGATGTCCGGACGGGTGACGTGCGCGCCGCCGATGCTCAGCCTGCCTTCGGCCACCTGCACGGGTGCGGCCTGTCCTTGCACCGTACGCGCCGACTGCCATTTGCCGACATCGGCCGTGGTCTTGCGGCCGCTGACCAGGTGATAGTTGACCAGTGACGCCAGTTCGTCCTTGTTGGCGGGTTGCAGCAGGCGATCCAGCGCGCCGGCCGGCAGGGCCGAGAACGCTTCATCCGTCGGCGCGAACAGGGTGTACTGCTCGGTGCCGTCCAGCGAGGCCGTCAGGCCCGCCTTGTCGATGGCGTTGACGAAAGTGGAGAAGGACTTGTTGTTCTTCAGCGTGCCCACCAGGTTCTGTTGGGCGAGGCCTTCTTTCTGTTGCATTTGCATGGGAATTTCCTGCGGAGTGGACCCGTTACGGGTCGAGCGGACGGCCAAGGCCGTGGCCGGGCAAGATGCCAGGCACAAACTCAATGCGGAGAGTAGGAGGAGGTGTTGCGCGGCTGAGCAGCCGATACGGTATTGCACCGTAACGCCACCAACCTGCGCCTTCCGGTGTTATCACGGTGTGAGGCCCGTCCGTCCGAATGTGTCCAGCGCTGCGCGCCGACGTGCTAGCGTGGCTGCACGCGGGATTCCGATGCCGGTTACCTCCCGCGCCCGCCCTGTGCCGGCCCGCACATTTGCCGGAGCCGCCTCATGAACATCAAGCGACATCGCGTCGTCTCGAACGAATCCCCGTTCCCGGGCGCCACCCACGCGCTGCAGGACCACGCTGTGCAATGCGCCGAGAACGAAGGCTGGCCCATTCCCGGCGAGCCCACGGAGCCGTCGCGGGTGGTGGCCCAGGCCACCTTCGTGCAGCGTGTCACCGCACGGGTGAGCCTGCACGTCCGCAACGAGGTCCATTTCTGGTCCGGGCACCCCGTCCAGCACAAGCGTGCGGCGCCACCGGCGCGGCGCGTGGTAGTGATGCAGTGGCAGGGGGGCGTGCAGGCCGCGCGGCCATGAGCAGCATTTCGCTGGTCATTTCACCGCAAGGCGTGGAATACGTCGGGGGCCGCCTGGACCCCGACATGGATTCGCGCCTGAACGCCTACCGTCTGGTGCACGAGCAGCAGAGCCGCGCGGGGAACGTGCGCTGGTTCGTCTTCGCCCAGGCCGACCTGAGCAAACCCGAGGCGCTGTCGCGCGCGCAGCAATGGTATGCCTCGAACCGCCACCCGGACTGGCCGGGCATCGCGCAGATTGCGTGACCCGGCCCGTCCACAGGAGCCACTGCAGTCGCGGTGCCCCGTGAAGACGACCACGGCCTGGCGGCAGCAGGCCGCGGACCTGTCGCCCATCTTGCTCAGTGGGCGGCGTTCGTCAGGGACAGGCCGACCGGGTTGGCGAACCCGGTATCGCGCACGCCGAGTGCGGCGTCGATGACATCCAGCGAGCCTGCGGGCACTTCAGTGCGATGCGGTCGCGAGGCCGCGCCGCGGTTCATTTCTTCATGGCAGCGACGATCTCGGATACCCCCAGTCCGAGTTCGAGCTGCAGGCGCACGTACTCGCGCTCCTTGCGCGACAGCGGGCGCCCCATTTCGATGCGCACGTCCTCGGCTTCCAGAATGCGCAGGATCCTGGGCAAGGCCGAGCCGATGGCGTCAGGCCCGTAACCCGCTTCCCGCAGGGCGGCGCTGAGGATGGCTTGGGTGTTCATGGGTGATCCAGATCGAATGAAGGGAGCGCATTGTGCGCCCCGACGGCAGGATCAGGTGGGCGGACGCACGGACGACCCGGGGCGGGTGGCTTGAGCCGCGAGCGTGTCAGCCGCCCGGGCGCGTCGCTGGCCAGACGCGATGCGGCGACGCGCCGTTCACCGGCGCGCGGAGCGTGCGCGTCGTCCCTTGCTGCTTTGCGCAGTGGCGCGACTGCGCACGAACTCGGGGAAGGTCTCCGCCAATGAGTCCTTGTCCGGCAGGATGTAGAACACCCCGCCCCGCTCGAACGTCGGGCGGATGACCTGCTCGTAGAACTCGGGTGCGACGTTGATGCAGCCGTGCGTGACGCGGTTGTCGTCCGGCGAAGGCGAGGCAAGGCGCTCGACGCGCCTCTCGGCCGGGACGCCGGTCGCCGTCGGATGGATCGAGACCGCGGAATCGTAATCCACCCACAGCACGCGACCGGCGTCGATGGACGGGCCATAGCCGCCCACGAAGCGGCCGGCAGGGGTGGTGCGGTCGCGGCCCGGAATCTCGCGAAGCGCAAGGCCGCTGATGCCGGGGGCCGTGTGATCGCCGATGGCCGAGCCGAAGAGGCCGGGTGCTGCTCCGCGAAGGCGTCCATCGCCGCCGAACACCAGGATCTGCGCAGACGCCTTGTCCATGACCGCGAACGGATAACCTTCGCTGTCCTTGCTGGCGACCACCCAACCGGCGAGCTCGATCACCGTCTCGGACACTTCCTGGTCAGGCGGAAGCAGGTCGACGGACGCTACGGTTCCTGCGCCGGTTTCTTCGGCACGTGCCGCATCGGGGCTGGTGAACGCCAACGCCAATACCAGTGCGCCACAGGCGCTGCGGATCGAGGAATGCATGAACGTGCGGATGGGACGGTTCCTTGAAACGAAAAGCGGAAAAAGAGAAGAATCCGGTGGCCAGCAAGGGCCACCGGGTTCCGGGTTCAAACCGTTCGTCACAACGCGTGCGGGAACGATTAACCGCGCGGCACGCGGCGCGGCGCCTCTTCGAGCTGCCGGACGCGGCTTTCCATCTGATCCAGGCGCTGGTTGGCCTGCTGCGCGGACTGGTTGGCGGACTCGGCACTCTGCGCCGCGCCCTGCACCCGGGTGTCGAGCTGGTCCAGGCGCGAGTTGATGGTGGCGAACTCGTCGTCGTAAGTGGCGCAGCCGGCAAGGCCCACGCCAGCGACGATCGCCACGCCGAGCACACGCGCCATGGCCAGGTGTTTCTTCTTGGTGGTCGTAAACATTTCCAATCCTCCTTCGTCTTGGGGCCCCGGAATATAGCGACCTTTTCAGCGGTAGCCGCAAGTCCACTTCAGCTTATGTTGGAGTACGTGGACAAGTCGTGAAGATGGAATCCGCGGGCCTGATGGCCTGGAATACGGAAAATCCACCGGTTTGTTGACCCCGTTCGCAGTCGCGCCCGGGATAGCCGCACAGTCCTTGCGTGCGTCCGCGATGTCCAACTGCGTTCCCGGGCCGCGCTGCACGCCCCGCCGGACGCCTCGTGCGGAAGCAGGGGTCGAAGGAAAACGCGCCGGATGACGCCTCAACACCCCATCGGCGGCAGGAACGCCAGCGTCGATACCACCACCCATCCACCCTTCCGCAGCACTTCCACCCGCACCCGCACCGTGCTGATCGCCACGAACGGCACCACCGTGCCCAGCGCGTCGCCCTGGCCGATGCGCGCAATCCAGTCGTCCGCCTGCGACGGGTCGCCCTGCGCCGCGGTGTGCGCGCGCACCGCCTGCGCCAATTCACCCTGCGTGTAGGGCGGGAAGCACGCGTGCTGCTCGGCCGGGGGCGTGGGCAACACGAACGACACCTCATCCCGCGCCTCCGCCGCTACCCAGTCGGAGACGCAATGCTTCCAGCCGGTCAGGTCCAGGTGCGGCCCTTCCGCGCTCAGGCCCAGACTGGTTTCGTACTGCACGCGTACGCGCCAGGTTGCACCCGGCTTGGCGGGCTGCAATTGCAGGGTCGTGCCGTACACCTCATCGCCTAGCTCCAGCGGGATGGTCAGCTGGGGCGGCACCGGCCCTTCGTGCCGCCATCCCGAAAACGAGCTGTCGCCCCCCGCATGCGGCAACACGCGCAGGCTGTGCAGCGCCTGCGCCTGTGCCCACAGCGGCACGCACAGCAACGCCAGCCACAGCAGGGCGCCGCTGCAGCCGGCTGCGATTCCTTGCCTCCTCTTCATCCTGGTTCCCCGCAGGAATGGAAATCCGGCGCCGATGGTAGCGCGATGCGCGGCGGCCACGTGGCGGTGGCGGGCGGTACGCACAGCCTGAACACCGTCCGGCGCGTCGGCGGCGGTTTCACGGAAGCGTGACCCCGCCACGCCTAAGTTCGCAGCGGACACAGACGCGCCGCGCGCAGAGGAACGCCATGACCATGATCAGACTGCGGGCCACCGGGCCGCGCACCGGATTCGATGCCCTTCTGGCCGACCTGCACGGCATGGAGGGCGTGGAACGGGCGGAGGAACTGGCCGACCTGATGCCGCACATGGACGATGAGGATTCCAGTTCCGCCGGCCTGATGGACGACCGCGGCGGCGATGTGCGCGCCCTGGAGATCGAAGTGCTGTCGCCGCACGCCGACCGAGTACGCGAGGCCGCCGCCGACATCGCAGGCCAGTACGGCCTGGTGCTGGAATACGTGGACGAATTCTGAGGCGCGATGGCGGGCCTGCTGCACACCACGGACGCGATGCCGGGCCTGCGACGGCAACGGCGCGGGCGCGGCTTCGTGTACCTGGATGCGCGCGGGCGCCGCGTGCGCGCACCGGCCACGCTGGCGCGCATCCGTCGCCTGGCCATCCCGCCGGCCTATACCGATGTGTGGATCTGCGCGCAGGCCAACGGCCATCTGCAGGCCACCGGCCGCGATGCGCGCGGCCGCAAGCAGTACCGCTACCATCGCCACTGGCATGCCGAGCGCGGCGCACGCAAGTACGACCGCCTGCTCGCCTTCGCCGATGCCCTGCCCCGCCTGCGCCGCCGGGTCCGCGCCGACCTGGCGCTGCCGGGGTTTCCGCGCGGGAAAGTCGTGGCGCTGGTGGTGGCCCTGCTGGGCCAGACCCTGTTGCGCGTGGGCAACGCCAGCTACCAGAAGACCAACGGCTCCTATGGCATCACCACGCTGCGCAACGTGCATGCGCGCTTCATCGCGGACAGCGAAGTGCGCTTCGCCTTCCGCGGCAAGGGTGGCAAGGTGATGGAAGCGCGCGTCGACGATGCCCGCCTGGTACGGCTCGTGCGCCGCTGCCGGCAACTGCCCGGGCAGGCGCTGTTCCAGTACCGCGATGGCGACACCGTGCAGCGCATCGGTTCCGGCGACGTCAACGCCTACCTGCAGGACGTGCTGGGCGGCCCGTTCACCGCGAAGGATTTCCGTACCTGGGGCGCCACGCTGTTCGCCTTCCGCACACTGGCGACGATGGACGTGCCGGAGGCGGAAGGCGCCCGCCGGCAGGCCTGCATGGAGGTCCTGCGCGCCACCGCCGCCATCCTCGGCAACACCCCGCGCATCTGCGAGCGCTGCTACGTGGACCCGCGCGTGTTCGAAGGCTGGGAAGACGGCCGCCTGCAGCGCGTGGCGGCGAACGCGCGCGGCCCCCGGCAATGGGAACAGGCGGCGAGCCGCTTCCTCAGGCGCGCGCGCCGCGGGTCATGATGGTTTGCGGCGCCGCTTTTCCGGCACGGGTGATTCCTCCAGTGCGGAAAGCGCCTTGCTGACCGAGGCCAGGTCCTGCTTGCGCCGGCCATAGTCGCCCCACGGATGCGCGCGCAACCGGCCCATGCGGCGCGGCGCGCTGGTCAGCGTATAGGCATCGCCGCCCTTGATGCGGCCCAGTTCCTCCCAGCGCAGCGGCATGGCGACCGGCGCGCCTTCGCGCGCCCGCAGCGAGAACGACGCCACGCTGGTGGCACCGCGTCCATTGCGCAGGTAGTCGATGAAGATCCTGCCCTTGCGGAACTTCTTGGTGGCGGTGGCCACGTAGGCGAGCGGATCGGAGCCGGCCATCGCGTCGGCGAAGGCGTGCGCGAACGCCTTCACCTGCAGCCAGGGGCAGGCCGGCTTCAGCGGCACCACCACATGCAGGCCCTTGCCGCCGGACGTGCGCACGAACGAGGTCATCCCCAGGCCACGCAGGCGCTTGCGCACCAGGCGCGCGGCCTCCACCACGCGCTGCCACGCCACGTCGGGGCCCGGGTCGAGATCGAACACGATGCGGTCGGCCAGGTCCGGAGCGTCGGCCCGCGCACCCCAGGGATGGAATTCCAGCGCATTGAACTGCACCAGTTCGAGCAGGCCGGCTTCATCGCGCACCACCAGGTAATCCGCGCGCGTGCCGCCCTCCTCTTCCAGCGGCACCGCCTCCACGCGATCCATGCCGGGCGTGTGGTGCTTCTGGAAGAAGCACGGCCGCCCTGCGCCCTGCGGGCATCGCACCACCGACAGCGGGCGCCCTTCCAGCTCCGGCAGCAGCCAGCGCGCCATCGCACGGTAGTAGTCGAACACCTGCCGCTTGGTGATGCCGCTGTCCGGAAAGACCACGCGCTCGGGATGCGTCAGTTCGATCCTGGCGTCGGCGGCGCGGGTGCGTTTGGCGGGCATGGTGGCATCTCCGGCGGCGGGACGTGCTTCACGCAGGTCCGCCGGCCGCTTGTCGCGGCGGATGGTCTTCAGCGCGGGCTGGCGCAGCAGGCCCTGATTGCCGCGGCCATGATGGAACACCTCGGCGACCAGGCGCGGCACGACCCAGCGCGCGCGGCGCAGTTCGGGATCGTCCACGTCCACCCGGGCGGTGGGCGTCGCGCGCGCGCCCTTGGCCAGCTGCGTGGACAAGGAATCGAGCAGCGCATCGCTCATGCCGGTGCCGACGCGCCCGGCATAGCGCCAGCCGCGGGCGCCGTCGGGTGCGGCCAGCAGCAGTGCGCCCAGCCCGGCGCGCCGACCCTTCGGCGCGGTGAAGCCGACCACGGCGAACTCTTCGGCATCGCGTTGCTTGATCTTGCGCCAGGCATCGCCGCGCCCCCCATGGTAGGGCGCGTCGGCGCGCTTGGAGATGATGCCCTCCAGCCCGCGCTCCAGCGCCATCTGCAGGGCCTCTTCGCCACGCCCGACGATGTGCGAGCTGTACACCAGGCGGTCCGGCGGCGACTTCATGATCTCGGCCAGCAGCGCCTTGCGCTGGTACTGCGGACTGGCGGCCAGGTCCACGCCGTCCACCTGCAGGATGTCGAACAGGACGTAGGACAGGGTGGCGTTCTTCTCGCCCGACAGCGTGGCCTGCAGCAGGCCGAAGTCCTCCTGCCGGCCGGCGCCGGCGACCAGTTCGCCGTCGAGCACCGCCTCGCCCAGACCGAGCGCTTCGAGTGCGGCGACGATCTCCGGTGCCTTGTCGGTCCACTCGCGCTCGTTGCGCGACCACAGGCGGACGCGCCCGCGCCGGATCTCGGCGATCAGGCGGTAGCCGTCCCACTTGGCCTCGTGCAGCCAGTCGTCACCGGTGGGGACCTGCTGCTGCAGCTTCGCCAACTGGGGCGCACGGAACGCCGGGCGGTGCGAGGTGGCGCGCGCACGATCCAGCCGCGCCGCGCGACGCGCCCAGCTGACGGACGCAGCCGCAGGTCGCGCCGCCTTGCGCGCGGGCCGCCCGGGCCTGCGCGGAGCCGACGCACCGGGGGGCGGAGTGACGTCGTCCAGCAGGTCGTCGGCTTCGCGCGGACCGGCGAACGCATCGCGCTCCTTGAACAACAGCCACTGCGGCTGTCGCGCCGGCGTGGGCGTGCGCACCAGGTGCCAGCCCCCCTTGAGCTTCTGGCCGAACATGCGGAAGCGCAGGTGTCCCTTGGCCAGCTGCGCCTCGGCGTCGCCGTCGGTGGTCCACAGGCCGCGATCGAACGTGGCGACATGGCCGCCGCCGTACTGGCCCTTCGGTATCTCGCCCTCGAAGCCGGCGTAGTCCAGGGGGTGGTCCTCCACTTCGGCGGCCAGCCGTTTCACCTCGGGATCGAAGCTGGGCCCCTTCGGCACCGCCCAGCTCTTCAACGTGTCGCCCACCTGCAGGCGGAAGTCGTAGTGGCGATGGCTGGCATGGTGCAGCTGGACCACGAAAATGGGGCGTTGGCTGCGCGCACGGTGCCCCTCGGCCGACGGCTCGGGCGTGCGGTCGAAGCGGCGCTTGCGGCGGTATTCCTGCAGGCTCATGCATGCTCCTCACCGGTGTTATGGCGCGCGCGGCGTCAACACGACGTGCAGGGCCAGGTTCGCATGCGAGCCGTTTCAGCGGGGCGACAGGCTGTTGCGCGCGTGCCAGGCCTGCAATGCCGGCGATACCGCACCGTCGAGCGGCAGTTCCAGGGCCGCGTAGGCATCCAGGGCATCGCGCAGCGTGCGCCACGGCGCACCGGCATGCGCGGGCGGCCAGGCATCCACCGGGCCGAACTGCGCCACGGCGGCCGATTCGCCCGACTGCAGCAGGTCGCGCTGGGCATGCAGGCGCTGCGCCACCCATTCGCGCAACGGATGGACGGCGATGCCCTCGTCGTGCAACGCCATGCGCGCCTCCTGCAGTCGTGCCTGCGCACCACGGAACCATTCCGTGCGCCCCGCAGCGCGCGCGGGCACGGTCAGCGGCGGGGGCGCGGCATGCGCGCGCAGGGCACGCTTGAGCCGCGTCTCCCAACTGCGCGCCTCGCGCGTGCTGCCGGATCGGGCCAGCCAGCCGCGCTCCAGGTCGAAGAAGGCGTAGTAGCGCGGCGAGAACGCGCGCATGCGCACCATGGGGTCGGCGGCAATGCCGAGCTTGGCGTGGTCCTCGTAGGCGCAGGGCAGCACGTAGAGCCACGCGGCGCCGTCGGCGCCGGTGCCGATGCCGTCCACCGGCACGATGCGCCGCCCGCCCGCCATGCGCTCAGCGCGACGCCGCCTTGCGCGCGCGCGTGGCCGGGGCCTTCTTCGCCGCCTTCGTCGCCTTGCGTGCCGCCTTCTTCGCCGGTGCCTTCTTCGCGGCGGTCTTCCTGGCCGGCGTGCGTTTCTTGGTGTCCAGGCTTTTCTGCAGCAGCGCCATGAAGTCGACCACGTTGGTGGCCGCGTCCTCGTGCTCGGCCGCCTCGTCCGGGACGATCTTCGTGGTGGCGCCGCGCGCCTTGATCCGCTTCTTGATGATGGCTTCCAGCCGCTTGCGGAACTCGTCGTGGTAGTCCCCGGGGGTCCAGGCGGCGGACATGGAACCGATCAGGCTCTCGGCCATCTCGCGCTCCTTGGCGGTGATGCGGTAATCCGATGCCTTGCCGGTGGGCAGCTTGTACTCGTCCGGTTCCACCAGTTCCTGCGGATAGCGCAGCATCATCAGGACCAGCGCATCGCCCTCCGGGACCACGGCGCACAGGTATTCGCGGGTGCGGATCACTACCCGCGCCACGCCCACCTTGCCGGTGCCGGCCAGGGTGTCGCGCAGCAGCACATAGCCCTTCTCGGCCTTCTTGCCGGGTACCAGGATGTAGGGTTTCTCGTAGAAACGGATGCCTATTTCGTCGCGGTCGACGAAGGCCTCCACGTCCACCGATTCGTGCGTCTGCGGCGCGGCCGAAGCGATGTCCTCCTTCTCCACCACCACGTAACTGCCCTTGTCGTACTCGAACGCCTTGACGATGTCCTTCCACGGGACTTCCTCGCCGGTCTCGGCGTTCACGCGTTCGAAGCGGATGGGCTTCCTGTCGCGCGAGTCCAGCATGCGGAAGCTGATATCGACCTTGCGCTCGCCGGACATCAGCGACACGGGAATGTTCAGCAGACCGAAGGAGAGGGTACCGGTCCAGATGGGGCGCGCCATGGAGTGCCTGCCACGGGGAAGGAGGCCTGCATGCTGGCCAGCCGGGACGAAAGCCCGCGTGAAAGCCAGTGGCCGCGCGCGACGCGGCCGCGCCTTACATGGTGTGCGTGGGCTTCTCGCCGCTGAGGCTGCCCGCCAGCATGGTCTCGATGCGGTTCTTGATGGCTTCGCCTTCGCTGGTCTCGGCGAACTGCACGCCGATGCCGGCCGCGCGGTTGCCCTGGGCGCCGGCAGGCGTCACCCACACCACCTTGCCGGCCACCGGCAGCCGGTCGCTGGACTCGGGCAGCGTGAGCAGCAGGAAGACTTCGTCGCCGAGGAAGTAGCGCTTGGGCGTGGGCACGAAGATGCCGCCGCCCTTCACGAACGGCATGTAGGCGTTGTACAGCGCGGCCTTGTCCTTCACTGCCAGTGACAGGATGCCCTGCCGTCCACCTGCTGCGTTCATTCCCCGTCTCCGTGCGTGTCGGTCAGCCGCGCCGCGCGCCGACAGCGCGTTCGCGGTCGCTGCCGGCCCATGCCAGCAGCAGTTCCACCATGGCCAGGTCGGCGCGCACCGTGGTCCGCAACAGGTCGCGGGTGCGATTGGCGGCGTCGAACCAGGTGGCCAGCTTGTTCAATCGCGCCGGATCGGTCAAGCCGACGCGGCCGGCCTGCTCCAGCGCAAGATCGGCGGCATGGCGCAGGCGCGCATCGGCCAGTTCGTCGTTGGCCCAGCGCTGCGCGGTCTCCACCACGCCGATCTCGCCCTGCTCCAGCCGCTTGAGGTCGCGCGCGACGGCTTCGCGCAGGGCCAGGCCGTCGTGGCGCAGCCAGTCGTCCGCCAGGCCGGGGTGGCCGCGCGCGGCGTCCAGTGCCCGGGCCGCGTCGCGCTCGGCATGTCCCTGCGCCTGCAGCCAGGCCAGCGCCTCGTCCTGTGGCGGCAGCCGGAACTCGATGCGCTGGCAGCGGCTGCGGATCGTCGCCGGCAGGCGCGCGGGCTGTGCGCTGATCAGCCACAGGTAGCGGCCCGGGGCCGGCTCTTCCAGGGTCTTCAGCAACGCGTTGCAGGCCGCGCGGTTGATGGCGTCGGCGGGGTCGAGGATCGCCACCTGCGCCTGGCCGTACTGCGGCGTCAACGCCAGTTTCTGGGCGACCTCGCGCACCTGGTCGATGACGATCTCGGTGCGCAGCTTGCTGCCGTCCTTGGTGGGCGCGAACGACACCACCTGCAGGTCGGGATGGGTGCCGGCGTCGATCAGGTGCGCGCTGCGGTCGTTCGGCGCGGGTTCGCCCCGCGCATCGCGCTGCTGCGCCAGCACGCGGCGCGCCAGCCGGTCCACCACCGCGCGCTTGCCCAGGCCCGCAGGGCCGCAGACCAGCAGGCCGTGGCCGAGGCGGCCGGCCTCCAGCGCCGCGACCGCATGGTCGTAGGCACGCTGCTGCCAGGGCGAGAAGGTGGCGGCGCGGGCGCTCATGCCAGGTCGCTGTCGGTGAGGGTGCGCAGGTAGGCGCCGATGGCCGCCTCCACCGCGGCCGCAACGCCGGCCGGCGGTTGCGCGGCATCGATCACGCGGAACCGTTGCGGCTCGGCAGCGGCGCGCGCGCGGAACCCGGCGCGCACCCGCTCGAAGAAATCGTCCTGCTCGCTTTCGATGCGGTCCGGCCACAGGTCGCGGCCGGCGGTGCGCGCGCGGCCTTCACGCACGTCCAGGTCGAGCAGCAGGGTCAGCCCCGGCTTCACGCCCACTGCGCGGCGCTCGAGTGCGGCGATCCACTCCGGGTCCAGGCCGCGGCCGGCGCCCTGGTAGGCATAGCTGGAGTCGGTGAAGCGGTCGCTGACGACGAACGCGCCGCGGCGCAGCGCAGGGCGCACCACTTCGCGCACATGCTGCGCACGCGAGGCGAACATCAGCAGCAGTTCGGTCTCCGGCGCCAGCGCTTCGTCCTGCGGATTGAGCAGCAGCTCGCGGATGCGCTCGGCCAGCGGCGTGCCGCCGGGTTCGCGCGTCAGCACCACCTCGTGGCCGGCCGCCTGCAGGCGGTCGCGGATGGCCGCGATGGCGCTGGTCTTGCCGGCCCCCTCGCCGCCTTCCAGCGTGATCAGGCGCGGCTGGGTCAGCACGGCCTCGCTCATGGCGCTTCCGCCTTGCGCAGGGTCTCGCGGCGGGTGACCAGGTAGCGCGCGACCGCGGCGTTGTGCTCGGCGAGCGTGGCCGAAAAGACGTGCCGGCCACTGCCATCGCCGACCGCGACGAAGTACAGCGCGTCGCCGTCGGCCGGATCCACGGCCGCCCGCAGCGCGTCCGCGCCCGGCATGGCGATGGGCGTGGGTGTCAGGCCCTTGCGGGTATACGTGTTGTAGGGCGTGTCGGTGGTCAGGTCGCGGCGGCGGATATTGCCGTCGTAGCCGCTGCCGATGCCGTAGATGACGGTGGGATCGGTCTGCAGCGGCATGCCGATCTTCAGCCGGCGCGCGAACACCCCGGCGATGGCCGGACGTTCCTCGGCGATGCCGGTTTCCTTTTCGATGATGGAGGCCAGGATCAGCGCCTCCTCGGCCGACTGCAGCGGAATGCCGGGCGCACGCGCTTCCCAGGCGGCGGCCAGGGCCTTTTCCATGGCGGCGTAAGCGCGCTTGAGCACGTCCAGGTCGGACTCGCTGCGTGTATAGACGTAGGTCTCCGGCAGAAAGCGCCCCTCCGGATGCTGGCCGGGATGGCCGAGCGCCGCCATCAGCTCGGCATCGCTCAGGTCGGCGGTCTTCTGCTGCAGCGGCGAGGCATTGCGCAGCGCTGCGCGGACCTGGCGGATGTTCCAGCCTTCCACCAGGGTGAAGCGGTACTGCAGCGTGCGGCCTTCCCGCATGCGCTGCAGCAGTTCGCGCGGGGTCAGCGTGGGTTCCAGGGCGTACTCGCCGACCTTCAGCTGGCTGGCGGTATGGGTCTGGCGCGCCAGCAGGCGCCACTGCAGGTCGGTGCCATGCGACACCCCGTTCTCGCGCAGCTTGCGCAGGACGGTGGGGAAGGCGTCGCCGGAGGCCACTTCCACCGTCGCACCGGCCGTCGCGCCGCCGATGGGCGCATCCGCGAAACCGCGGTGCCCCTGCCACAACCACAGGCCGGCCCCCACCGCCACGGCCAGCAGCAGGGCGAACAGGATGACGATGAAGCGGCAACCGCGCTTGAGAGCTGACGCCACGTAGTCCTCGGTGCTTGAAGCAGGCCGTGCAGGATACCCGGTCGCCGTCTCAGGCTGTAGGCGCGGTCGCCAAAGCGGTTCGCTCCCCCGCCCCTGCAGCAGCCGAAGATCGATGCGGGGACGGGACGACGTCGGGCGATGCCGCGGTGCGGGAAAGCTCCGCAGGCATCTTGGCGAGAGGTGCACCCGGCAAGACACGGAGGACGGGCCTCACGTCGTCGCCGTCGCCCCTCATCCGCCCTTCGGCACTTTCTCCCCGCTCCCGCAGGGAGAAGGCATCAGCGATCAGGCGTCCAGGGCCTTCAGCAAGCCGCGGGCCTTGGCACGGGTCTCGTCCAGTTCCCGGTCCGGGACCGAATCGGCGACGATGCCGGCGCCGGTACGGAAACGGGCCACACTGCCGGCACCATCGGCCACGACCTCGGCGCTGCGGATCAGGATGTTCAGGTCCAGGTCGCCGTCGCGGTTGAGCCAGCCGAAGGCGCCGGTGTACGCGCCGCGCGGGACCTGCTCCAGTTCCGCGATGATCTGCATGCAGCGCACCTTGGGGCAGCCGGTGATGGTCCCCCCGGGGAAGGTGGCGCGGATCACCTCGCCGGGCGTGGCATCCGCACGCAGGTGGCCACGCACGTTGCTGACGATGTGGTGCACGTGCGCATAGCTCTCCACCGTCATCAACTCGTCCACCTGCACGCTGCCGGGCACGCACACGCGTCCCAGGTCGTTGCGTTCCAGATCGATCAACATGACGTGTTCGGCGCGTTCCTTGGGGTGCCCGACCAGTTCGCGGATGCGTGCGGCATCGTCGTCGCCTTCGAAACGCGGTCGCGTGCCGGCGATGGGCCGGGTTTCGACCACCTCGCCGCGCACGGAGACCAGCCTTTCGGGCGATGAGCTCACCACCGTCCAGTCCGGCGTGGCGAACAGGCCGGCGAACGGCGCCGGATTGGCGGTGCGCAGGCGCGCGTACAACGCCGCCGGATCCAGCGGCGCGTCGAAGCGCGCCTGCCAGGCGCGCGACAGGTTGACCTGGAAGATGTCGCCCGCGCACAGGTAATCGAGAATGCGCCGCACGCCCCCGGTGAAGGCGTCGGGGGCGTCTTCGTCGATGCGGGCCGGCGGCTGCCAAGCGGGCAGGTCCGGCTGTTGCGTCGACGCCGCCACGTCGGCGAGCGTGCGTGCGATCAGGTCGCCCTGCCCGGCCTCGGCCACCACCACGCAATCGCCGGTGCTCCGGTCGCGCAGGACGGCGGCGGGACAGCGCAGGGCGAGCGCGACCGGCTGGGTGGCGGGGGTCTGCGGCAGGTGCAGGACCGGTTCGACCTGCTGCGCCAGTTCGTAGGCCAGCAGCAACGCCCAGCCGCCCCGGAACGGCCAGCGCGGCTCCTCGCGCGGCGTGCGCTGGGCCTGCCAGTGACGGTCGAGCGCGGCGAGGAAATCACCGGCCTCCACCCCGCCCGCCAGATCGCGGGTGATGCCGTCGGCATCCAGCCGCAGCCCCGTGCCATCGGCCACCAGCAGGAAATCCCAGCGCCCCTGCGCGGTGCCCGACGCCACCGATTCCAGCAGCACGGGATAGCGCCGCGGGTCCTGCCGATGCAGGGCCAGCAGGTCGGTGGTGGCGGGAAGTGCGCGGGTTTCGATCATGCCATCGTCGTTCCGGCCAAAGCCGGAACCCAGGTTGCTTTGCTTGTCCAGGGAACAGGAAGCGAAATCAGGATGGATCCCGGCCTGCGCCGGGATGACGATCTCTTGTCCGCCGTGGAATCAGATCCGCTTGAACACCAGCGTGCCGTTGGTGCCGCCGAAGCCGAAGCCGTTCGACATCGCCACATCGATCTTCTTCTCGCGCGCCGTATGCGGCACGTAGTCCAGGTCGCAGCCTTCGCCCGGCTCGTCCAGGTTGATGGTCGGCGGGATGATGCCGTGGTGGATGGCCAGCACGGAGAAGATGGCTTCCGCGCCGCCCGCCGCGCCCAGCAGGTGGCCGGTCATCGACTTGGTGGAACTGACCATGATCCTGTACGCGTGGTCGCCCAGCGCGCGCTTCATGGCCAGCGTTTCGGCCAGGTCGCCCAGCGGCGTGGAGGTGCCGTGCGCGTTGAGATATTCCACCTGGTCGACGTTCAGGCCGGCGTCCTTCAGCGCCGACAGCATGCAGCGCGACGGCCCTTCGCCGTTCTCGCTGGGCGCGGTCATGTGGAAGGCGTCCTGCGAGGCGCCGAAGCCCGCCAGCTCGCAGTAGATGCGGGCGCCGCGCGCCTTCGCATACTCGTATTCCTCCAGCACCAGAATGCCGGCGCCGTCGCCCAGCACGAAGCCGTCGCGATCCTTGTCCCACGGGCGCGAGGCCCGGGCCGGATCGTCGTTGCGGGTGGACATGGCCTTCATCGCGCAGAAGCCGCCCACCGAGGTCGGCGACGAGCCGCGTTCGGCGCCGCCGGCGATCATCACGTCGGCGTCGCCGTACTGGATGGTGCGCATGGCGATGCCGATGGAGTGATTGGAGGTGGCGCAGGCCGAGACCGCCGAATAACCCGGGCCTTTCAGCCCCTTCATGATGCTCAGGTGGCCGGGCAGCATGTTGATGATGGTGCTGGGAATGTAGAACGGGGAGATCTTGCGGGGGCCGCCCTCATGCAGCTTCACCGCCGTCTCCTCGATGCCGAGGATGCCGCCGATGCCGGCACCGATGATGGCGCCGACGCGCTCGGCATTGGCTTCGGTCACTTCCAGCCCGGCGTCTTCCATCGCCATCAGCGACGCGGCCAGGCCGTAGTGGATGAAGGAGTCCATCTTCTTCACGTCCTTCGGCGGCACGAAGGCGGTCGGGTCGAAACCGCGGATCTCGCCCGCGATCTTCGTGCTGTAGCCCTCGGTGTCGAAGGTGGTGATGGGGCCCAGGCCGGATCGCCCGTTGACGATGCCGTCCCAGCTGGTGGCCATGTCATTGCCCAGGGGGGACACCAGGCCCATGCCGGTGATGACGACGCGACGACGCTGGCTCATATCGGATTCCTCGTAGATCTTGGGCCGCGCCCTACGCGGGCGCATGGGGGCCGGATACGCGCGGGGCCGCATGCGCGGCCCCGACACGGTTTGCTGCAGACGCGGGACTTACGCCTTGACGTGCGCCTTGACGTAGTCGATGGCCTGCTGCACCGAAGTGATCTTCTCGGCTTCCTCGTCCGGAATCTCGCACTCGAACTCTTCTTCCAGCGCCATCACCAGTTCAACGGTGTCCAGCGAGTCGGCGCCGAGGTCATCGACGAACGATGCGCTGGTGGTGACTTCCTCTTCCTTCACGCCGAGTTGTTCGACGACGATTTTCTTGACGCGTTCTTCGATGCTGCTCATGGATTCGCTCCAGACGGAGATGGGTGACTTGTTGGATTCTGCCGACGCCGGGCGAAGGCAAACCGGGGATAGTGTAGTGGAAACCGGGGACGCCGGGCAGGTATCGCCAAACGCCCCCGAATCAACCACTTACAGCTAATTCTTACGGCATGTACATGCCGCCGTTGACGTGCAGGGTCTCGCCGGTGATGTAGCCGGCCGCCGGACCCGCGAGGAAGGCCACCGCGTGGGCGATGTCGGCAGGTTCGCCCAGGCGGCCCAGTGCGATCTGCTCGCCGAGCGCCTTCTTGGTCTCTTCCGGCAGGTCCTTGGTCATGTCGGTGGCGATGAAGCCCGGGGCGACCACGTTGACGGTCACGCCGCGGCTGCCGATTTCCTTGGCCAGCGACTTGGAGAAGGCGATGATGCCGGCCTTGGCCGCGGCGTAGTTCGCCTGGCCCGCGTTGCCGGTCACGCCGATCACCGAGGCGATGTTGATGATGCGGCCCTTGCGCGCCTTCATCATGCCGCGCATCACCGCCTTGGACGTGCGGTAGACGCTGGTGAGGTTGGTGTCGAGGATGGCCTGCCAGTCCTCGTCCTTCATGCGCATCAGCAGGTTGTCGCGGGTGATGCCGGCGTTGTTGACCAGGATGGAGATGGCGCCGAACTCCTTGGCGATGGCGTCGATCAGCGCATCCACCGCGGCGGCGTCGGTCACGTCGAGCTGGCGGCCATGGCCGCCCACGCCCGCCATGCGTTCGCCGATGGCCTGCGCGCCCGACGCCGTGGTCGCGGTACCGATGACGGTTGCGCCCTGTGCCGCCAGTTCGTCGGCGATGGCGGCGCCGATGCCGCGGCTGGCGCCGGTGACCAGCGCGATTTCACCCTGCAGGGGCTTGCTCATGTGATGTCCTCGGAACGGTCCGCGCGGACGCGACGTATCAGGATAAGGGATCGGGTACGGCGAAGGTCAGGCGCGCCACTCGGCCAGCGCGCCCTCGAAGTCGCCCACGGCGCCGATGGCACGCGCATCCAGGCCCTTGTCGATGCGCTTGACCAGCCCCGCGAGCACCTTGCCGGGACCGCATTCGGCGATACGCGTGGCACCGTGGGACGCCAGCACCTGCACGCATTCGGTCCAGCGTACCGGCAGGTACAGCTGGCGCACCAGCGCCTCACGGATCGCATCCACGCCCGCATGCGTCTTCGCATCGACGTTCTGCACCACCGGCAGCGACGGCGCCTGCCAGGACAGGCCCGCCATCACTTCGGCCAGCCGGTTCGCCGCTTCCCGCATCAGGGGCGTATGCGACGGCACGCTGACGGCCAGTTTCACCACCTTGCGGATGCCGCGCTCGGTGAGCAGTGCGATGGCGCGCTCGACCGCTTCGCTGTCGCCACCGATCACGATCTGGCCGGGCGAGTTGTAGTTGGCCGGCACCACCACCTTGCTGTCCGATGCCAGCGCACAGACCTCGGCCACCAGCGCATCGTCGGCACCCAGCACGGCCGCCATGGCGCCCACGCCGGTTGGTGCGGCATCCTGCATCAACTGGCCGCGCAGGCGCACCAGATGCGCACCCTCTTTCAGCGACAGCGCACCCGCGGCGACCAGCGCGGTGTACTCGCCCAGGCTGTGCCCGGCCAGCAGCGCCGGCGCGGGGCCGCCCTGCTGCTGCCATGCACGCCACACGGCGATGCCCGCGGCCAGCAGCGCAGGCTGGGTGTATTCGGTGCGGTTGAGCATTTCCTCGGGGCCGCCCTGCGAGAGCGCCCACAGGTCCACGCCGGCACCGTCGGAGGCTTCGGCGAACGTCTCGCGCACGATCGGATGCAGCTCGGACAGTTCGGCCAGCATGCCGACGGACTGCGAGCCCTGGCCCGGGAACACGAAAGCGAGATGCGTGGAAGTCACTCGGACACCCTGCGTGAAAACAGGCCGCGATGATACGGGCGAACCTGCCGGATTGTCTGTACCGGGGCGTATGCGTTCATGCCTGCGACACGCTGTCGCACGCCATGACGGGCGCCATGCGGACGCGCGATGCGGGTGCTGGAAACGCGAAAGGCGACGCTGCGAAGCGTCGCCTTCCAACGGGCGTGGCTGCGTGCGTGCGGCTCAGTAGCGCAACAGCACCGAGCCCCAGGTGAAGCCGCCGCCGAAGGCCTCCAGCAGCAGCAACTGGCCGCGTTCGACGCGACCGGAGCGGATGGCCGTGTCCAGCGCCAGCGGCACCGAACCGGACGACGTGTTGCCGTGCTTGTCGACGGTCACGATCACCTGGTCCATCGACATGTCCAGGCGCCTGGCCGTGGCTTCGATGATGCGCAGGTTGGCCTGGTGCGGGATCAGCCAGTCCAGGTCGTGCTTGTCCAGGCCGTTGGCTTCGAGCGTCTCGTCGACGACGCCATCCAGCGCCTTCACCGCGTACTTGAAGACGTCGTTGCCCTTCATGTGGATGCGGATGCCGTTGTTCGGCTCGTCCTTGTTGAAGCCGGCCGACACGCCCACCGGGTTCCACAGCAGTTCCTTCTTGCTGCCGTCGGCGTGCAGGTGCGTGCTGAGCACGCCCGTTTCCGTGTCGGCCTTGAGCACCGCGGCGCCGGCGCCGTCGCCGAACAGCACGCAGGTGGTGCGCTCGGTCCAGTCGACGATGCGGCTGAGGGTCTCGGTGCCGATCACCAGCGCGGTCTTCGCATCGCCGCAACGGATGAACTTCTCCGCCACGCTCAGCGCGTAGATGAAGCCGGAGCAGGCGGCGTTGACGTCCATGGCGGCACAGCCGGCCGCACCCAGGCGCGCCTGGATGAGGCAGGCGGTGGACGGGAAGATCAGGTCGGGCGTGGTGGTGCCGACGACGATCAGGTCGATCTCGGAGGCGTCCACGCCCGCGGCTTCGAGCGCGCGCAGCGCGGCCTGGTAGCCCAGATCGCCGGCGGTTTCGCCTTCGGCGGCGATGTGGCGTTCGCGGATGCCGGTACGGGACTGTATCCACTCGTCGCTGGTGTCGACCAGCTTGGACAGGTCCTCGTTGGTCAACACCTTTTCAGGCAGATAGCTGCCCGTTCCGGCGATGCGCGCGTAAATGCGCCCCTTGTTGCCCGGCTCGCTCATGCACGCTCCCATTGCCGGCCCGACTGCGGGCCCAGGTTGTCATCGATCATGCGGAAAGCGCGCCCAGCCCACGGGAGGACGCGCCGCATGGATCAATCTTCCTCGACCACCGAGGTCTTGGTGGCGATGACCTTCTTGCCACGGTAGTAGCCGTCGGCGGTCACGTGGTGACGCAGGTGCGTCTCGCCCGTGGTCGGGTCGGTGGACAGCTGCTTGGCGGTCAGCGCGTCGTGCGAACGACGCTGGCCACGACGGGACGGGGTGACGCGGGATTTCTGCACAGCCATGGGATTGCTCCAGCTCTCGTATCTGTTGGTGAACCTTGCGGTTCGTGTTGCCAGACCGCCGTAGCGGCTAGTTCTTCTTCAGCGAAGCCAGCGCCGCGAACGGGCTGGTCTTCGCCACCTCTTCTTCGTCCGCCGCCCACTCGCGTTCCACCGCGTCGGACGCCGGGTCCACCGCCACCACCGGCACGGCGAGGACCAGTTCGTCCTCCACCAGGTCGGCGGGGCGCAGCATGCCGTCTTCCGGCACCAGCAATGCCTCGTAGTCGGGCGGCAGCGCGGCCTCTTCGTCCTCGCTGCGCACCAGACCCAACCGCTGCGTCAACACCACCGGCAGCACGAAACGCTGCAGGCTGCGCTGGCACACCAACGGCAGGCCGGCCTCGATGTGCAGTTCCAGGTACGGGACCCGCAACCCATCGTGGTCGAATTCCACCGTGTAGCGCACGTCGCCTTCGGTATCGGCCAGAAGGCCCTGCAGGCGCGTCATGGCAGACAACGGCAGGCGGCCTTCGAAGCTGCGCCGGTTCGCGACCATGCGCCACGCATCCAGCAGCTCGGGCGTATTCGCGGACATAAGCCGCTGAATGTTAAGGATCAAACCCGGAACTGTCAAACCACCCCGGCAGCGGAGGATTGGCTTGCCGCCCGCCGCGCCCGCGGGCAGACTCCCCCGCCCGTCCTGCCGGTGCCCCCCCATGCCGTTGATGCTCGCCTCCACCTCCCGCTACCGGCGCGAACTGCTGGAACGGCTGCGCCTGCCGTTCCATATCGCGCGGCCCGAGGTGGACGAGTCGCCCCTGCCCGGTGAGGCCGTCCCGGCCATGGCGGCACGCCTGGCCCGCGCCAAGGCGGAGGCGATCGCCGCGCAGCACCCCGGCACGTGGATCATCGGCTCGGACCAGGCCGCCGAACTGGACGGCGTGCCGCTGGGCAAACCCGGCCACCGCGAGGCCGCACTCACCCAGTTGGGCGCCATGTCCGGTCGCCAGGTCCGCTTCCACACCGCCGTGTGCATGCTTCGGGACGGACGCGCCCTGGAAGCGGCCGACGTCACCACCGTGCGCTTCCGCACGCTGGCCCCGGCCGAGATCGAACGCTACGTGGATGCCGAGCAGCCGTTCGACTGCGCCGGCAGCTTCAAGTCCGAGGGGCTGGGGATCGCGCTGTTCGATGCCATCGAGTCCTCCGACCCGACGGCCCTGGTGGGCCTGCCCCTGATCGCGGTGGCGAAGATGCTGCGCGAAGCAGGCTTCGACCTGCCCTGATCCGCTAGCGCAGCACCACCGGCTGCTCGGCCCACGTCTCCACGCTGCCGTCGCCGCCGGTCACCCGCAGGCCCAGCCAGTGGCGGCCGGCCGGCAGGCCGCTGGCGTCCACCTGCGCATCGAACTGCACGCGCGGCATGCGCGGGTCGCGCGATCGGTCCTTGAGGAACCGCTGCAACCAGGCGTTGTCGGTGAAGTCCGTCGCAGTGGCGACCACCCGGCCATCCAGCAGTACCTCCACCCGGGTCACGCCCACGCCGTCCTTCACCGCCCAGCCGCCCACCCTGAAGCGGCGCGCCACGCCGGCGCCGGCCTGTGGCACATCGATGTGGGCCACCACCGGCGAAATGCAGGCATCGCCCTGGGGAGCAGCGGGCAGCGCGAACAACAGGAAGCGGCGCGCGCCATGGTCGATGTTCACTGCCTGCGGCGGCGGCAAGGGGCCGACCACGGAACACAGTTGCTGGTACCGGGCGAGCAGCGCGCTGAACTTCACGTCCGTCGCGCCTACCACCAGCAGGGTGGGGGCATTCACCCGGCCCTCGTGCTGCAGGCCCCACAGCTGCAGTTGCGGGGCACGGCCGTGCTTGCGGTTGAGCGGGTGGTCGAGCACGGGGATGCGCGCATCCGCAAGCGCGAAACCGAGCTCGGCGCCGGTCTTGAAACTGTCGGCAAGCAGCGCGGTTCCTTCCGGCATGCGCGCCCGCGCCCGTTCCACTTCCACCGCCAGCCGGTCCCAGCCGGCGAAATTCTCGGGGTAGTACTTGCTGCCGGCCGCCTGCAGGCGCAGGCCCGGCACCGACACCACCACGTAATAGCCCAGCATCAGCACCGTGCCGGCGGCAGCCAGGCCCCAGGTCGCCAGCCGCCACTTGCGGGGCCATTCGCGCAACTGCAGCGGCACGACGAGCAGCAACGCCAGGTAGCCCGGCAGCGTCCAGTGGAAACTGACGCGCTCGTTGTCGGCGAAAAAGCCCAGCAGGAAGAAACCCAAGGTGGACACCGCGCCCAGCAGCGCGAAATAGCGCCATTCCGGCCCGGCGCCCCCGCCGCCGCCCGCCCCGCGGATACCGCGCACGCTGACCACCAGCATCGCCCAGAACAGCAGGGGCGTGGCCAGCGCCGCCTGCACCAGCAGGAAGCGCGCGCCATCGCCATGGAAGCGCCACGGATGCCGGTCGAGCAACTGGAAGCGCAGGCCCGCATCGGCGTATTCCAGGTTCCAGGCCAGCAGGGGCGCCCAAGCCAGCAGGCCCGCCGCCAAGGCCACCCAGACCCGCGCATCGCGCAACGCACCGCGCCCCTGCGGCAGGCACAGCAGTGCGATCAGGCCCACGCCGATCACGCCGACGAAACGGTAGTGGCTCAGCGCACCCAGCACCAGGCCCAGCGCCAGTTCGGTGGCCGACATCGCATCGACGCCGCGCAACATGCGTGCACCGGCATCGGCGCACAGCACGGTCGCCAGCGCCATCGGCACGTCGGGCAGCGCCAGCAGGCCCAGCGTGCCCGACAACGGCATCAACACGGTCAGCAGCGCCGCCTGCCAGCCCACGGTGGCGCCGAACCAGTGCGCGGCGCTGCGCGCCACCAGCCAGGGCAGTACCGCCGCGATCAGCAGGAACGGCGCGCGCACCGCGAGCACATGATGTCCGCCCAGCTCCACGCCCAGCCGCGTCAACCACGCGGTCATCCCCGGCAGGTCGGAATACGCCGCCGCCAGGTGCTGGCCCTCCTGCCAGTAGAACGCCTCGTCGACGAACAACGGCAGGCGCGCGGCGATCGCGACCTTGACCACCGTCACGATTGTCCACACGGCAAGGAACCCTCGGCGCGCGCGTTGTTCTTCGTCCATCTCGCTACACTTCTCCCGACCACGATCGGAACCGAGAGCGCGATGTCCGCCATTCCCAGTACCCGCCCTATGCTATCCGAAGGTCTCGCCGAGGCCCTCAAGCGGGCGCAGGCCCAGGTCAATGCGCTGGTGCTGGGCAAGACGCATGAAGTGCGTCTGGCGTTCGTCGCGCTGCTGTCCGATGGCCATCTGCTGATCGAGGATCTGCCCGGACTGGGCAAGACCACGCTGGCGCACGCGCTGGCGGCCACGTTGGGCCTGGGCTTCCAGCGCGTGCAGTTCACCTCGGACCTGCTGCCGGCCGACGTGCTGGGCGTGTCGGTGTACGACGCGCAGGCGCGCGCCTTCACTTTCCATCCCGGGCCGGTCTTCACCAACGTGCTGCTGGCGGATGAGATCAATCGTGCCCCGCCCCGCACCCAGAGCGCCCTGCTGGAAGCGATGGCCGAGCACCAGGTCACCCTGGATGGCGCCACCCATGCGCTGCCGGCGCCGTTCTTCGTGATCGCCACGCAGAATCCGGTGGACCTGTCGGGCACCTACCCCCTGCCCGACTCGCAGCTGGACCGTTTCCTGCTGCGGCTGGCGCTGGGCTACCCCAGCCCGGCATCCGAACGCGAACTGCTGGCGGGCAGCGATCGGCGCGTGCTGATCGCACAGGCCCTGCCGCTGTTGTCCGCCGACGACGTGCTTGCGCTGCGCGCTGCGGTGAACGATGTCCACGCCAGCGATGCGCTGATCGACTACGTGCAGGCCCTGCTGTCGCGCAGCCGGCAGCACCCGGGCGTGCGGGTCGGCCTGTCGCCGCGCGCCGGCATCGCCCTGCTGCGCGCGGCGCGCGCCTATGCGTTGTTGCTGGGACGCAGCCATGTGCTGCCCGACGATGTGCAGGCCCTGTTCGCGGCCGTGGCCGCGCATCGCCTGGTGCCGGAAGCGGAAGCGGCGTCGGCCGCCACGCTGGCCAAGGCCATCCTGCACGCGGTACCGGTGGACTGAGGGTGGCGATGCAGGCATCGGCGGCCCGGTGGCTGGCCCAGTGGGCGCGGCCACGCGCGGTGGAGGTGCTGCCGGTCCGCCTGGACCGTCGCCGGGTCTACGTGCTGCCCACGCGGTTCGGGCTGTTCTACGCTGCCCTCGTTTTCACCATGGCGCTGGGCGCGCTGAACTACAACAACAATCCGGCCCTGCTGCTGGCCCTGCTGCTGGGCGCCACGGCGATGGCCAGCCTGATCTTCGCCCACCTGCAGCTGTCCGGTCTGCGCGTGGACGCCGTGTCGGCCGATCCGGTGTTCGCGGGTGAGCGGCTGCGGGTGCACGTGGCGCTGTCCGCGCGCGATGCGCGCCGACGGAACGGTCTGCGGCTGGATGCGCTGGGCGCCGGCACGTTCGTGCCGCCGCTGCCGCCCGAAGGGAGTGCGGTGGCCGAGTTGTATCTGGATACGCACCAGCGCGGCTGGCACGACATCGGCCGGATGCGGGTATCGACCACACAGCCGCTGGGACTGGCGCGCGCGTGGTCCTGGGTCTGGCCGTCGCCGTTGCTGGTGTATCCGGCGCCCGAAGTCCAGGGACCGCCGCTGCCCGAAGGCGGGCGCACCGGCCAGCATGCCCGCCTGGATCCGGCCGGCGACGATGTCCACCACCTGCGCGGCTATCGACCCGGCGATGCGCCGCGCACGATCGCGTGGAAACCATCGGCCCGCCGGGACACCCTGCTGGTGCGCGAATACGAGCAGCCGGTAGGCATCGAGGTGCTGCTCGCATGGGATGCGCTGGGCGCGCTGCCCTACGAACAGCGCATCCGGCGCCTCGCGCACTGGGTGGAACAGGCCGAGCGGGCAGATCGCCGCTACCGCCTCGCCCTGCCCGGCCAGCCGGCCCTGGGGCCCTCCCAGGGCCCTGCCCACCGTCATCTCTGCCTGCGCGCGCTCGCGCTGATGCCGCATGCCGATGCCGCACGCTGACGCCGCCATCCTTCCTGATCGCGACAGCCGCCTGTGGACGCTGGCCAGTGCCGCGCTGTGCCTGCTGGCGCTGCTGGTGCAACTGCCGACCACGCTCGCCCTCGGCCTGGGTGCGACGGGACTGGTGCTGACCGCTGCATCCTGGCGGCGGCCGCTTCCGGCATTCGTGCGCATCCTGCTGGCGCTGGCGATGCTGGCGGCGGTGCTGTCGGTCACCGGGTTCCGCTTCGGTCGCGACACCGGCTGTGCGCTGCTGGCCGCGATGCTGGCCATCAAGCCCGGCGAGACCCGCAGCCTGCGCGACCACCGCAGCCTGGTGGGCTTTGCCCTGTTCGCGCCCTTCGCGGCATTCCTGCTCGACCAGGGGCCCCTGACCATGGCGCTGGGGGCACTGGGCATCGGCAGCGCCCTGGTCGCCCTGCACCGGCTGGCCGACGTGGAGGCGCACAGCGTGGCCACGGGACCGGACGTGGTGCCCCGCATGGCGCTGGTGGGGCGGCTGGTGCTGATCGGCTTGCCGCTGGTGCTGGCGGCGTTCTGGTTGTTCCCGCGTTTCGCCACCCCGCTGTGGGGCGTGCCCGAACGGGCGCTGTCCAAACCGGGCCTGGGCGAGGACATGTCGCCCGGCGGTTGGCTGGACCTGATGGCGGACGAAGATCCGGCCCTGCGCGCGCAGTTCTTCGGCGCCACACCGCCACCCGAGCAGATGTACTGGCGCGGCCCGGTCATGTGGAACTACGACGGCCGCACCTGGACCCAGGCCCCGTGGCTGCGCGGCCTGCCGCCTGCGCGCGTGCAGCACGGCCAGCGGCAATGGGACTACCAGCTCGAAGTCGAGCCCACCGACCGCCGCCAGTTGGTCGCGCTCGACCTGGCGGTCGAAGCGCCGGAGGGCGCGCACCTGGCCAACGACTACGGCATGACGGTGCGCACGCCGCTCAGCGCGCTGACCCGGTGGCGCATGCGCGCGTCCACGCCGGCAAGCTTCGAAGCCACGTTGCCGCACCTGCTGCGCCAGCAGGCCCTGCAGTTGCCCAACGGATTCGACCCGCGCACGCGCGCCATGGCCGCCCAGTGGCGGCGCGAAGCCGGCGCGGACGATGCGGCGCTGGTCCGGCGCGCCCTGGACTGGATCCGCGCCGAGTTCGCCTACACCCTGGAATCCCCGCTGCCCGGCCGCAACGCGGTCGACGAGTTCCTGTTCGACCGCAAGCAGGGCTATTGCGAACATTTCAGTTCCGCCTTCGTCGTGCTGATGCGCGGGGCGGGCGTGCCGGCACGCGTGGTCACCGGCTACACGGGCGGGGTGTACAACCGCCTGGGCGGCTACTGGGTGGTCCGGCAGATGGACGCCCATGCCTGGGCCGAGGTGTGGTTGTCCGGACGCGGCTGGGTGCGCGTGGACCCGACCGCGGCGGTCGCACCCGAGCGCATCTACGACACGCTGGACGACCGCATCGGCGAGGGAGTGGACGCGGGCCGCCTGACGCTGGAAGGTTTCGGCAGCGTCAGCGACTGGCTGCGCCGCGGCTGGAACGACCTGGTGCTGGGCTTCGATGCGCAGCGGCAGGCGCGCCTGCTGGAGCGGTTGGGCGGCAACGGGCTGGGGTCCCGCGGACTGGCGCTGCTGTTCGGCCTGTTCGCAGTGGCGACCCTGGCCTGGATGGCGTGGTTCCTGGCACGGGGCGAACGCGAGCGCGATCCGCTGCTGCGGGCCTGGCATCGCCTGGATGCCCGCTATGCCCGCCTGGGTCTGGGCCGCGAACCGCATGAAACCGCCGGCGACTGGGCGCGACGCGTGGCGGCGCGCCGTCCACAAGGCGCCAATCTGCTGTTTTCGCTCAGCCGCCGTTTCGCCGCTGCGCGCTACGCTCCGAGCAAGGGGGACCAGCGGGCTCTTATCGAAGACCTGCGCCGGCACCGCCCATAACCGCTGGAGACTGGCCATGAACCTTCGCTTCGCTGTCCTTGCCGCAGCCGCCGCGCTGCTTTCCGCCTGCGCAACGGCCCCCAAGCCGCTGCAGGGCAGCTTCACCCAGGTCAATCCGCGCGACGCGGTGGCCACGCCCCAGGTGGGCGCGCCGGTCCGCTGGGGCGGCCGGATCATCAGCACCACGCCGGGGCCGAACGCGACCTGCTTCCAACTGGTGTCGCGTCCGCTGGGCGCCACGGGCCGGCCGCTTTCGTCCGCACCGGATGCCACCGACGGCCGTTTCATCGCATGCCGGGCCGGCTTCTACGACCCGGCCGTGTTCGCCGAAGGCCGCGAGGTGACCTTCATCGGCAAGATCGAGGGCTACGAAACGGCACGCATCGGCGAATACGACTACCAGTTGCCGCGCGTCGCCGCCGACGTGGTGTACCTGTGGCCGGAAGTGCGTGAAGTGGAAGTGCGCCCCTACCCGTATTACGACCCGTTCTGGGGACCGCGCTGGGGTTACTGGGGCTGGTGGTGACGGGGCAGCCGCGCAGATGGAGAAAAGCCGCTCGATGAGCGGCTTTTTTCATGGGCCCGCATCGCTCAGGCGGACGTCCCGAAGCGCCCCAGCGGTGCGCCGGCCAGCAGGTGCAGGTGGATGTGGAACACGGTCTGGCCCGCATGCTCGCGGCAGTTCATGACGATGCGGTAACCGTCCTGCGCGAAGCCTTCGCGGCGCGCGTACTCGGCCGCCGCCAGCGCCAGCTTGCCGATCAGGTGCGCCTGGTCCTGGCGCAGGTCGTCCAGGGTGGGGATGGCCTCGTTCTTGGGGATGAAGAGCACGTGCACCGGCGCCTGCGGCGCGATGTCCTTGAAGCCCAGCACCTCCTCGTCCTCGTAGACGATGGTGGCGGGGATCTCGCGGCGGATGATCCGGGCGAAGAGGGTGTCGTCGGTCATGGGGTGCTTCCTCGTGCGGGTGCGGTCAGTTCATTTCGCTGCGGCCGCCGAACGCATGCGCCAGCGTGCCGCGGTCCACGTATTCCAGCTCGCCTCCCAACGGCACGCCGTGGGCGAGCCTGCTCGGCCGCACACCCTGCTGGCGCGCGAGTTGCGCCAGATAGTGCGCGGTCGCTTCGCCTTCGACGGTCGGATTGGTGGCGATGATCAGTTCGGTCACCTCGCCCTGGGCCAGGCGTGCGGACAGTGCGTCCAGCCCCAGTTCGCGCGGACCTATGCCGTCCAGCGGCGACAGCCGCCCGTGCAGGACGAAGTAGAGGCCGCGGTAACCGGTCGCCTGTTCGATCGCCAGCCGGTCCGATGGCGACTCCACCACGCACAGCTGATGGCGGTCCCGGCTGCCGCTGGCGCACAGCGCGCAGACCTCGCTCTCGGTGAAGTCGCGGCAATGCGCGCAATGGCCGATATGGTCCAGCGCCTCCGCCAGCACGCCGGCCAGGCGCTTGCCGCCCTCCCGCTCGCGGTCGAGCAGGTGGTAGGCCATGCGCTGTGCGGTCTTCTGCCCGACACCGGGCAGGACGCGCAGCGACTCGATCAATTGTTCGAGGAGTGTGGACACGGGCGTGATTCTGGGCGGCCATGCGAGGGGGCGAACGGGGCAACCGCCACAGCGGTCTGCCATTCGCCCGCCCGTCACCGCACTCAGAACGGCAGCTTCATGCCCGGCGGCATCGGCATGCCGGCCGTGGCCGCGCCCATGCGCGCCTTGGATTCGGCGTCGACCTTGTTGGACGCATCGTTGAAGGCCGCCGCAATCAGGTCTTCCAGCATCTCGGCGTCGGACAGCAGCGAGGGGTCGAGGCGGACCTTGCGGCATTCCTTGGCGCCGGTCAGCGTCACGCTGACCATGCCGCCGCCGGCGTTGCCGGTGACCTCCAGCTTGGCCAGTTCTTCCTGGGCGCGCTGCAGGTTCTCCTGCATCTTCTGCGCCTGCTGCATCAGTTGGGCGATGTTTCCACGCATGTCGTGATCACTCTTCGTAAGGTCGGATGGAATCCGGGACGAGCCGGGCGCCATGCTGCTGCATCAGCTGCCGCACGTCCGGATGGTTCATGAAGGTTTCCTCGGCGACGTTCTGCTGCTCGTCGCGCTGGCGGTGGCTGCGCTGCTTGAGCGTCTCGCCTTCGGCCGCGGCGGCGAAGGCCAGCCGCGGCGCCACGCCATAGCGGCTGGCGATCGCATCGCGCAGTTCGCCCAGGGTGCGCTCGGAGCGGAGATAGTCGAAGCCGCTGTCCAGCGCCAGGGTCAGCGTCCCGTCCGCGTAACCGGCGAAGGCCACATTGTCGACCAGTTGCTTGCCCACGCCCTTCAGGCCGCAGGTCCCGGCGAAATGCAGCCAGGTTTCGGCGTCGGTGATGCCGATGCCGGCCGGCATCGTGGTCGACGCTGCGGGTGCGGGTGCGGGCGCAGGTGTGGGGGGCCCAACCCTCGCCGGCTCGGCGGGCGGCCACGGTGGCATGTCATCGACGGCGACGTGCGCAGGCACGGGACTCTCTTCGCGCGCCATCTGCTGCGGCGGCATGACCGGCTCTGCCGCGACGGCCACCCTGGCCTGCACGGGCGCCGAAGCGCTGGGCGCCGGCGCCACTGGCGCGGATGCCGGCACGGGGCTGGCGGAAGCCGTGCGCGCTTCGCCACGCATCTCGCCGGCCTGGGCCGGACGGAACGCGAGCATCCGCAGCACGCTCATCTCGAAACCGGCGCGTCCACTCGGCGCCAGGTGCAGGTCGCGACGCCCGTTGATCGCCATCTGGTACCAGAGCTGGACCACCTCGGGCCGCAGTTGGCCGGCGAAGGCATCCACGTCGACGCCTTCGGCCTCCACGCTGGCCGACGGCACCAGCTGGCGCACCTGGATGCGGTGCAGCGCTTCGGCCACCGCATCGAGTACGCCGGCCCAGTCGGGCGAGAACTCCGCCAGCCGCGCCACCACCTGCAGCAGGGCCTCGCCATCGCCCTGCACCAGGGCCGCCAGCATGGCGCTGACCTGGGTACGGTCCACCGTGCCCAGCATGGTGCGCACGCCCTCCTCGCGCAGCGCACCGCCGGCGTAGGCGATGGCCTGGTCGAGCAGCGACAGGCCGTCGCGCAGCGAGCCGTCGGCGGCGCGGGCGAGCTGGGCGATGGCGGTCGCATCGGCCTCGATGGCTTCCGCGCCCAGGATCTTCGTCATCTGGCCGCGGATCTGCTCCTCGTCCAGGCGCTTGAGGTTGAACTGCAGGCAGCGCGACAGCACGGTGACCGGCAGCTTCTGCGGGTCGGTGGTGGCGAGCAGGAACTTGACGTGTTCCGGCGGTTCTTCCAGGGTCTTCAGCAGCGCGTTGAACGCCGCCTTCGACAGCATGTGCACTTCGTCGATCAGGTAGACCTTGTACTTGCCGCGCGAGGGCATGTACTGCGCGTTCTCGATGACCTCGCGCACGTCGTCCACGCCGGTGTTCGAGGCGGCGTCGATCTCCAGCAGGTCGATGTAGCGGCCGGCATCGATGTCCAGGCAGGCGGCGCACTGGCCGCAGGGATCGGCGCTGGTGCCCTTCTCGCAGTTCAGCGACTTGGCGAAGATGCGCGCGATGGTGGTCTTGCCCACGCCACGCGTACCCGTGAACAGGAAGGCATGGTGGACGCGGCCGCTGTCCAGCGCATTGGTGAGCGCGCGGACCACGTGTTCCTGGCCGACCAGCTCGGCGAATCGCTTGGGACGCCACTTGCGGGCGAGGACGAGATAGGACATGCCGCCATTGTGCCACGCTGCGCAAGCCCGTCCTCCCGCCGGGACCGCTTGCCGGTCTCGCTTGTGGCGCCCCCCTGCGGGCGCTAGAATTCACGCCCCTGAAAGCGGCCGCAAGCCGCGTTCAGGTCCCGGAGAGGTGTCCGAGTGGTTGAAGGAGCACGCCTGGAAAGTGTGTAAGCGTCTAAACCGCGCTTCGGGGGTTCGAATCCCCCTCTCTCCGCCAGTTTACGCAAACCCCTGACTCGTCAGGGGTTTTTCGTTTCTGGTCCCGACCGGGTGCAGGACACAAATCGGGACACATCTCCCGATGCGCATTCCACATCATCTGGTTCGTTCCTCTTCAGGGCTCTGGTCGTTTCGTCAGCGGGTTCCCGCCGACCTCCAGCACCTCATTGGCCGTCGCCTGCTCAAGCGCACCCTGCGCACGAATGACCTGTCCGAGGCCCGGCTGCGCGCGCTGGTGTTGGCGTCCCGCTATGCTCAAGCCTTCTCAACGCTGAGGGATCGGCGGATGGACAAACTGGGGAAGAAAGAGGCCGATGAGCTGATCGCCAGACTGACGCAGACCGAGGGCCTCAAGGACCTCACGCTACATCGGACACGGGCTCCTGACGGGACGGTCAGCGAGCGCTGGCAGATCGACACGGACGAGGACCTGCGGCTTGACCGCCTGCGGTAGCAACCAGCCCTCTGAAAGCGACGCCCAGCAAGCCATTAATGCAAAGTTCGAAGGGGCGATGGGCAGCGCCGTCCGTGTGCAGGAATACCGTGACTTCGCCTTGAGCGGCTGCCGCCAATCAGAGACGGCGGACGGCGTCGTCTGCGACGTGGGCGGATCCATCGTGCTGGACATCGCCGGAACGTCCCAGGTTCGGCCGTTCACCGAGCCCGTCCGGTTCTCGAAGGCGTCGGGCACCTGGACGGCACACAGGCCCTGATCCGCCCATGACCTACTACGCCCCTACACCCATCGTTTCGGTGATGACCCCACAGGCACGTTTCACACTGTGCTTCTGCGTTGCGGTTCTTCTGACGGGGCCGTTCGGCCTCGTCATCGGCCCCGTGCTCTCACGGCTCCTCCGGAAGCGCGCGGAGCGCCTCCATCCCTTCGCTGCGGCTCAAGCCCAACAACGGAGTGCCGGCCACTTCAACATCTGCCAGATCTGGGCTATCACGGCGTGCGGCCTCATGGGGCTGGTCGGAGCGCTCGTCATGCTGCCTACGGTTCCCTTCGTGATTCTTGGCATGTTCGGCTGACCAACCGCCAGCAACTAACAGCGCCTTAGCTCAGAAATAACTATCTGCATGTAGTCGTCCTTTAGCTTAGGCTCGTGGGCAATGAGCACAGGAGTTCCATTGATGAAGAAGCGCTATTTCTCAGTCGTTCGAGTGGCGGGACTCGTGAGCCTGCTTCTGAGCACCGCTCCGTGCCTTGCTAGCCAGGCCGAGAAGGGGTCTTATGACGGTTCCCTAGAAAGCCCGGTCCTCAAGTGTTACGAGGAATATGCCAAACGCTATAGCGCGACGAATGCCGCACCCGCCGACATTGCCTCGGCTGCGTATGCACATTGCTATGACGCGCTTCTGAGCTACGCCAATAAAATCCGGGCCGACACCGCGTCAAGCCCGGCCATATTCAATGTCGAGGAGCGTGTTACGGCAGCTCGCGCCGAGCTCGAGAAGCGTGCCCACGCTGCCGCCCTTTCTCAGATACTTCGCTCTCGTTTCGATTCAAACTAAGTCTTGCTACTGCTATTTGTCCTGATAACGTGCACGGATCAGATCGAGATACTCCTCGGACGGACCCATCGCCATCTGCATGCGTCTGGCATCCAGATGGGCAATGTCCTCGACCGGCTTCAAGACGATCTTCCCATCCACTCGGTCTGTCTGAGTGCCATACAGTTGCTTCTTTCCCTCGGCGAGCAGCACGCGATCGGTCAGCAACGCAAACTGCTGGCGCGAGAGTTGCCGAGTTTCCATGAGCGGCTTGGCCAGATCCAGAGCCCTTCTCTGAAGCTCAACGTCACTCGCGTGCTGCACCAGCAAGAAAAAGGTTGACACACCGTCACGTCCGACTTGAGCCACGCCAGGGAACCCGTGTTGCTCAAGTATCTCGTGGAGACGGGAAAGGTTGTCGGCGTCAGCCCTTTCTACTGCAGCTCGGAGCTGCTCCTTCTCGGCATCGGTTTTTGCACCGATCAGTGCGTGCCGCGTGCGCTGATCCGACTCAATCATTCTCCCCAGTTCCTGCCGAAGCTCTGCCAGCTGATACCCTGCGAACTCAACTGACAGTCGCGGGAAAGGATTGGCCTCGTCGAGAGATAGACCCTCATCCAATCTGCGCTGAACTCGCTGCAGCTGCGAACTGGCGTCCTCCAGCCCGTAAAAGTCTCGATAGAACCTCAATCCGCTTAGGCTCTTGGGCATGCTAGGAACAATCGCCTTGCCGTCGACATCTTGATGAATCACCGTCCCATACCGTTGACTCTCTCGGTTCTTAATCTGGATTTCGTCAACTAATCGCGCATAAGCGTAGGGATCTATATCAACGCTAACTTGCGGATCCATCGCGCGCAGAACGTCTTCCTGAAACAGAGGATCCAGGCCCGCATCTAGCAATAGTCGACCTATAGCATCCACGGTATCCAAACCAACACTGGCCACCGTCGGCCAACCGTATGTCCTCAACGCAAGCTTGAATTTTTCAATACTCTCAGATGACAGCGGTCGATCTTCTTTCAGAAGCTCAGCATACGCGGAAGCCTCAGCTTCATCATGACTCTTTGCCTTGGAAACCCGGTAATCCTCCGAAGCACCGAAAGCCGCTGAACAGAACAACAAAAGACCTATAGAAAAGAAGATCTGCACCGATCTACCGAACATACTCATACACCCGATATCCTGTTTTCTTGCGTTGCCCACGCATTGTATTCGGCCAAACCCGGGAACCTTCCAGCATCTTCCTCTCCAGCTAGGGCGGCTGCTACATGCGAAACTATAGGGCCGCCCCCATGAAACTCCACAAACAGAAACGCACCGCCAGGATTGAGATCAAGAAAATACCGATCCCCTTTGGCATCAATGCAGAAGTCGCTGCTCGCCATCGTTATTTCGAAGTGCTCCGCTAGCCTTTCCAATTCACGATTCATCTGCGGATCAAAAAACGACTCGAACTTGAGCGTGCCGTCGGTTTGGAAGGGCCGAAAGTCAATGCACTCTTCATGAGGACTCTCAATCTTACACGCGAAGACTTGCTTTCCTACAATCACCGCGCGAACATCCGCAACCTTGTCAATGGCCTGTTGATAGATGGCCGGACATGCAAGGATCTGAGCATCACTCATTTCTTCAAATTGATCCGAAGACAAGGTGTTGGCATATGTCATCAGTTGGGAGCCGTCCTCATGCCTCCATGTGTAAACATCCAACGGTTTGACGACGACGCAACCTTGCTTCTTGACAAACTCACGCACCTCATTGGGGTCGTTGCTGACAAGCGTTTCTGGAAACCTGATTCCCAGCCTTTTGCAAGCTTCGAGCTGCTCCAGCTTGTATTCACCACGAATAGCCGCGGGCTTTCCGTTGAGCCATCGCGTGCCACTATCCGCCATTCGCTCAAGAACGTTATCGACGTATCGGGAGCTTTCCCCGCGGATGTAGTCTCTATCAGAATCCCCGGTCCCCTCAGTGAACTTCCGAACTTGAAACACTCTTCGCAACCATGCGCCCGCGAATTTCGCAGTCCCCGCTACGCGAATCGACGTGTCTTTACCGTTCTGAAGATGAACAGAGTAGCCAGGCCGCTGAATCGCAAAGGAAGTATCCCAGAACTCAACCTCGTAGGGGAAGCTGATCAATGGGAACCGACGTGAAAATTGAAAGCTTTACTATTACCTTTGTGAGCGGCGACGGCTCTGAAGTGAACGAGGTCATCACCAAGACGCTGCCGAAGAAACTTAAGCTCAACCTGACGCCCAAAGACGAAACTTTTTCGCAGCGTTTGGCTACTACGAAAGCGCTCGACACGGCACGCAAAGCCAGAGTCTCTGGTTTTACCTCCACCGCAAAGCCAACAAGGCCTCTTTCGAGCTTTGTCTCGACAAAGAAGTGAGCTTTCGTCGCCGTTCCCCACGGCGAGACTCAATGAGTCCACATACACGCTAGTCAAGCTAGCGCTCGCGTGCTTGATCCGTTAATCTTACAGGACACAAAACAGGACACATTCCTTGTTTGCGTCCTGTAGGAGAATCAAGGACTTAGGGTCGGGTTGACTCGATCCCCCTCTCTCCGCCAGATTCGAAGCATCCCGGCCTGCCGGGATGACGGCGAACCGCGCTACGGCGCGGTTTCGTTTCTATGGTGGCCCCGTCGGCCCCTCGCGACGCTAGGTCGAAAACCCCGCCAGGGCCGGAAGGCAGCAACGGTATCGATCGACGCGGGCGCCGAGGCCAGCCGGCGGGGCCACCGCCTTTTCAGGCGCAGGCCGTTCATTGATGCCTGCCGTTGCGACGGCGCCTTTCACCGCGCGATGTACCTGTCGCCAGCACGGCCTTGTCATCGCGTCTGCGCACACGATCAGTCGGGGATGATAGCCAAGGCGTCGGGTTCACGGCCGGTTACCCAGTAGTCGACGACCTGCCAGCGCTGTGTGTCGACCACGGCGATGCGATCGCCCCCACTGATCGCCACATAGGCGCGCGGGCGATCCGACGCCACCACCACCCCGATAGGAAGCGCCGCATTGCCGAGCATCGTGGGCTGATAACGCATGTCCTCGCGCGAAAGCGGCACGGTGGCGATCGGCACCTTGGTGCGGGCATTGAAGACGGCCAGCGTCGCGGCCCGCGCATTGGTGACGAAGGCGAGCGCGCCGTCGGCAGCGAAGGTCACGCGGATCGGAAAGCCCTTGCTGCTCATGCGGCGCTTGATGGCCAGCGTGCGTGGATCGTGCACAGTCAGGGTGCCGTCCTCACGGTTGGTTACCCAGACTTCGGCCCCGTCCGGCCGCACCGCGACGCCTTCGGCGCCCTTGCCTGCGGGACGCTCCACGCGCGCACCGGTCGCCAGATCGATCCGGCTGACCGTGCCGGTCTGGATCTTGGTCAGGTAGGCCACCTGTCCGTCCGGCGACAATGCCACCATGTGGCCGGTGCCGGCGCCCACATCGAGCGTCCGCTCGACTTCGCCCGACGCGACATCCACCACCACAAGGCTGGCGGTGGCTTCCGTGGTGACCAGCACCCGGCGACCATCGGGGAGAAAGCGGATGCCATGCGGGGCGCTGTGCTGCCCCAAGTCGATAGTGCGTGTCGGCTTGCCTCCTACCAGGTCCAGGACCGATACCGTGTTGCCAGACTGCGAGCCTCCGTAGTTCGTCACCACGGCCGTGCGACCGTCGGGCGCCACCGCAATTTCGTGCGGCGCCTCGCCTGTCCTGTATTCGCCTGTCTTGCGTCCGTCGCGCAGCGACAGCCGCCACACTGTGTCCGCGGACTTGTTGCCCACCATCAGTTCGGCCGCCTGCGTCGCGGACGCGCCGAGGCACGCAAGGACGATGCCGACGCCAGGCGCGACCGCCCGCACCACGCTCACGATCCTTCCGCCACGGGATGCAGCCAGTCCGCATCGCCTTCGCGGTAGTGCTCGCGCTTCCAGATAGGCACGCGCTGCTTCACTTCATCGATGATGTAGCGGCAGGCATCGAAGGCGGCGCCACGATGCGCTGCGCTCACCCCCACCCACACGGCCAGATCGCCGATCGCGAGGGCGCCGACACGGTGTGCACAGCAGGCCGCCAGCACATCGAAACGCTCCATCGCCTCGGTCACGATCCGTTCGCCTTCGCGTGCGGCGAGCGCGCCATAGGCTTCATAGTCCAGGCCATCGACCGCGCGACCGGCGTGGTGGTCGCGGACCCAGCCCTCGAACGTCGCATGGCCGCCCGCGCGCGGGTCGCGCAGGTCGGCGCCGAGCCTTGCGACGTCCAGCGGTTCCGCCGACAGGAAGAAGCGCTGCACGGCTCAGCCTCCGCTCACCGGGGGAATGAAGGCGACTTCGCTGCCCGCCCGCAGCGGATCCTGCCAGCGCGCGAACTCGCCATCGACGGCCACGCGCAGGTGTTCGCGCGGCCAGGCAATGCCGTGACGGGCCTGGATCTGGTCATAGAGTCCCGCCAGATCAACCGCCTCGGTGCTGACCGATTCGCTGGGCACCCCCGCGCGCTCGCGCAGGCTGGCGAAATACAGCAGGGTCAGGGTGACGCTCATGGCGCCCCCACGTCGCGCTTGCCGCCGCGCTTGCCCACCAGCTTCGCCGGCCCCAGCACGATGGCGTGCGACAGCGCCTTGCACATGTCGTACACCGTCAACGCGGCCACGGTGGCGCCGGTCAGTGCTTCCATCTCCACACCGGTGCGGTGCACGGTGCGGACCTGGCATTGGATCAGCAGCGCGCGCTCTCCGTCCCAATCGATGGACAGCCGGCAACCGTCGATGGGAAGCGGATGGCAGAACGGGATCAGTTCGTGCGTCCGCTTCACCGCCATCGTGCCGGCGATGATCGCCGTGTCGACGATGCCGCCCTTGGCGCTGCGCAGGCCGCTGCGCTTCAACTGCCGCGCCACCTCGTCGGGAAAGCGTACCCGGCAGCTCGCCCGCGCCTCGCGCGCAGTGGCGTCCTTGCCGGAAACGTCGACCATCGCCGGTCGGCCGGCGGCATCCAGATGGGTCAGTGCAGTGCGGGGCATGCAGGTCCTTGGGGGAATCAGCCGCCGATAAGATACATCTCGACACGGCGCCGGTCCCGCACTTCCGGTCGGCCGCGCAGTTCGCTGTAACGGTCGCCGCGCGCCGACCACAGGCCGGCCACGTGCGCGGCCAGGGCCTCTTCGCCCTGCGCCAGGACCGCGCGCAGGTCGGTGCCGCCGGAGGCGAACAGGCAGGTGAACAAGCGGCCATCCGCCGACACCCGCGCCCGATGGCAGTCGCCGCAGAACGGCGTGCTGACCGAACTGACGAAACCGACTTCGCCACCGCCATCGTCGAATCCGTAGCGTTCGGCCACCTCGCCCCGGTAGTCCGCCTGCACCGGATGCAGCGGCCAGCGCGCGGCGATGCGGTCGCGCAGCACGGCCGAAGGGACCATGCGCTCCCGCCGCCAGTCGTTGCTGTCGCCCACGTCCATGAACTCGATGAAACGCACGACATGCCCGGTGCCACGGAAGCGCTCCACCAGCGGGACCACCTGGCTCTCGTTGACGCCGCGCTGGACGACGGCATTGATCTTCAACCGCTTGAAGCCGGCCGCCACCGCGGCGTCGATGCCGGCCAGCACCTCGCCGACCCGGCCGCGTCTTCCGGACATCTCGGCGAACACCTCCGGATCCAGCGCATCCAGGCTGACGGTGATGCGCCGCAGGCCGGCCTCGTGCAGGGCCTGCGCCTGCTGGGCGAGCAGCACGCCGTTGGTGGTCAGCGCGATGTCCTCCAGGCCCGGAATGACGGCCAGCCGGCGCACCAGTTCGGGCAGGCGCTTGCGCAGCAGGGGCTCACCGCCCGTAAGCCTGAGTTTGCGCACGCCCAGTCGCACGAACGCGCGCACCAGGGTCTCGATCTCGTCGAAGGACAGACGTTGCGAGGCGTCCGTGCCGTAGTCTTCGGGCACGCGGTCCGCCGGCATGCAGTAGCCGCAGCGGAAATTGCAGGCGTCGATGACCGACAGGCGCAGGTCGTGCAGCGGACGCCCCAGCAGGTCGTGCGGCGCAGGCGTGCCGTTCACGGCAGCTCGACCCGCCGCGGCGGCGGCAGCGCAATGCCCTCGCCGGGTGTCGCGACCCGATGCCCGCGCGCCCGCAGGGCTTCGCCGTCTTCGACGCTGGCGTAGTGGTAAAGCACGCAGCGAGCCAGCAGCGCAGGCGGGTACTCACGTTCCAGGTCGTCGATGCCGCTGTGCGAAGGATTGCCGTGCAGGCCGCAGTCGTGCGCGATCAGCTCGCCGGCGTCGGCATGGCGCGCCAGCATTTCCGGAATGGGCCGCGTATCGCCCGTCCATACCACGCTGCCGTGCAGGCGCAGGCCGAACGCCGTGTCGGGCCAGTGATGCCGCACCGGGAAGACCTCCACCCGCTGGCCGTCGTGCCAGAAGGCCTCGCCGACCGGCACCAGCTGGAACGCATCCCAGAAGTTCGCGCCGCCCTCGGCCAATACGTTGGGATAGCTGGCGATGCGCTGGTGCAGCAGCGGCACCAGCGGCGCCGGCACGTACAGGCGCACCTGGCCGCGGCGCGCGGGGTCGAAATAGCTGGCCACGAACAGGCGCTCCATGCCCGCCACATGGTCAAGGTGGACATGGGTGATGAAGACCGCCATGGGCATGTCGCCATAGCGGGCCTGGAAGGCGGTCAGGCCTTCGCCACCACAGTCGATCGTCAACCAGGGCGCGCCCCCGCGCTCGAGCGTGGCCATCGCCGAGCCCAACTCGACCGCGCTGGCGTTGCCCACGCCATGGAAGTGCAGCGTCCACCCCACCTCAATACCCCCGCGACCAGGCATGGTCGTAGGCGCGGCGCAGGTGGGCGAAATCCGTACCCACCTCGTCCGCGCTGCGATCGCCCCGCAGCTTGAGCAACGAGCGTCGCAGGCGGGCGAGGTTCTGTTCGCGCCAGGCCGTGGCGGGAATGCGCAGGCGCCCCCGGTCGAAGTCGATCAGCCAGCCCTGGCCGTTCCCGTCGAAGAGGATGTTGTGGGCATTGAGGTCCGCGTGGTCCAGGCCGGCGCGGTGGAAGCGCGCCACCAGGCGGCCGGTGGTTTCCCACGGCGCCTGCGCTTTCACGGCGAGGTCGGCGAGCGTGCGCACCCCCATCAGCCGTTCCAGCAGGATGGATGCACGGTAGAACATGCCATCGCGCACGTAGCTCGCGGCGACCGGGCGCGGCACGGGCAATCCCCGCGCCAACAGGGCGCGGGTGAGCCGGAATTCGGCGAAACTGCGGGTCTTGTCCGGGCCGTGCCACAGGTAGCGGTCGCGGCTGAAGCGGGCCGCCAGCCCGCCCCGCCGGTAGTGCCGCAGCACGCACTGGCTGGATGGCGCGTCGATGAACCAGGCGCCGCCGCGCCCCCCGCTGTCGACCGGCCGGGCGCGCTCGCCCCACTTTTCCGGCGAGAACCAGTCGGGGTCGGCTTGCCGCAGGTGTTTGCGGTCGAACAGAATCGCACCGTATCCGCTGCCTTCGCGGAACGGCGTCAGGGATTCCGAGGCGTCAAAACCGACCATCCAGCGAGTCTAACAACACTTGTCCACGATTCCCCAATCGCTCTGCCTGCTCCGCCTGTCCGCCCTGGGCGACGTCACCCACGTGGTACCGCTGGTGCGCACGCTGCAGCGCCACTGGCCCCAGGCGCGCCTGCACTGGGTGATCGACAATGGCGGCTCCAAGCTGCTGGAGGGCCTGCAGGGCGTCACCTTCCACACCTACGACAAGAAGACCGGCCTGGCGGGCATGCGGGCGTTGCGGGCGGAGCTGCCCGCTGCCGGCTTCGATGCGCTGCTGCAGATGCAGGTGGCCCTGCGCGCCAACCTGCTGTCGGCCTTCATCCGTGCGCGCAGGCGCATCGGCTACGACCGCGGCCGCTCCAAGGACCTGCACGGCCTGGTCATCAACGAACGCATCCCCGACCGCCCCGGCATCCACGTACTGGATGCGATCGGCAGCTTCTGCGAACCACTGGGCCTGAAGCAGACCAGCGTCACCTGGGACCTGCCCGTTCCCGCCGACGCGCATGCGTGGGCCCGCGCGCAGTGGCCGGCGGACGCGATGCGCACGCTGGTCATCTCGCCCTGCTCCAGCCACGAACGCCGCAACTGGTACGCCGACCGCTATGCGGCGGTGGCCGACCATGCCGCCGCCCACGGGTGGCGCATCGTGCTGTGCGGTGGACGCAGCGAGCTGGAGCGCCAGACCGCCGATGCGATCATCGGCGCCATGCAGGCGCCGGTGCTTGACCTGGTGGGCAAGGACACCTTGAAGCAACTGCCGGCCCTGCTGGCGCGCGCGGACCTGGTGATGACGCCCGACTCGGGGCCCATGCACATCGCCAATGCCATGGGCAGCGCCGTGCTGGGCCTGCATGCCGCCAGCAACCCGCTCCGCAGCGGCCCCTACTCTTCCGTGCGCTACTGCGTGGACCGCTACGACGACGCCGCGCGCCGCTACAAGGGCAGGCCGGCGTCGGCGCTGAAGTGGGGCACCAAGATCGAGCACGACGGCGTGATGGCGCTGATCACCGTGGACGACGCCATCGCCGCGTTCGAGCGCCGCCGCGCGGATCTGGCGGGGTGAGCGGCACCGCGATCAGGACGCGCCGGCGCCCTGGTAGTCCTGGTAGGACTTCTCTTCCACGTAGGTAGACCCCAGGGCCAGGTTGATGGCCTTCTTGATGCGTGCGCGCTCATCGTTCTCGATGTAGACGCTGCGTGCCAGGCGGACGAAGTCGTCGTCGAAGGCCTGCGCCTTCTCCTTCAGCCGCACCTCGTCCTCGATCGCCCACAGCCGCTCGTTGACCGCCTTCAGCCTGGCGCGAAGCTCGGCGATGTCGTGTCCGGCGACCGGGTGCGCCAGCCAGGTCTTTTCCAGCGCGGCCAGCTCGTCGCGGACGTGGGCCAGCTTGGCCGGGTCGCTCATGCGCTCGGACTTGATCTGCAGGATGGCGATCTTGTCCAGCAGTTCGCCGAAGGAGACGGGGACGAGGATCTCGGACATGGGGGACTTCCGCGGCTGGGGAGGACATTCTAGGCGCCGCCGCGCGCCGGGAACGCAAAAGCCCCCTTGCGGGGGCTTTCTTGAACTGGCGGAGAGGGAGGGATTCGAACCCTCGATACGCTATTAACGTATGCCTGATTTCGAGTCAGGTACATTCAACCACTCTGCCACCTCTCCGGTGGCCCGGCGCTTGCCGGGGCGTGAATGATACGTGGCGGGCCGCGTCCGGACAAGCCGCGCCTCCTGTCGCGCCCGCGTGCCTCACCTCCCCTGCACATGGATGAACTCCCGCCTGCGCCGATAGGCATGCGCGCCTTGCCCGATGTCCTGTCCGCCCGGATCATTGCGTATCACGGGATAGGCGAATGCCGTCCGCACAGACAGGGCACCATGATCGAATTCGGCCACATCTCCCACGTGGGGCTCCGGCGCGAGCTGAACGAGGACACCTACTACGGCGACAGCGAGCTGGGCCTGTGGCTGGTGGCCGACGGCATGGGCGGGCACGCCTGCGGCGAAGTGGCCAGCGCGCTGGCGCGCGAGACCATCGTGCGCGAGATCCGCGACGGCACGCCGCTGGCGCAGGCCATCCGGATAGCCGACGAGGAGATCATCCGCACCTCACGCCGCCGCAACGACACCCTGCCCATGGGCACCACCGTGGTGGCCGCGCGCATCCAGGGCAACCGCTTCGAAGTGGCCTGGGTGGGCGACAGCCGCGCCTACCTGTGGCGCGAGGGCCAACTGGCGCAGTTGAGCCAGGACCACAGCTATGTGCAGGAACTGATCGCCCAGGGCGCCCTGACCAGCGAGCAGGCGCGCACCCACCCACACCGCAACGTCGTCACCCAGGCCCTGGGCGTCACCGATCCCAACCACCTCAACGTGGAGACGATGACCGGGGAACTCCGCCCCGGCATGCAGTTGCTGCTGTGCAGCGACGGCCTGACCGAGGAAGTCGACGACCCCAGCATCGCCGCCACCCTGAAGCACGACGACTGCAGCGCGCAGGAATGCGTCGATACCCTGATCGCCGCCGCGCTGGACGGCGGCGGCTCGGACAACGTCACCGCCATCCTGGTGCGCTGCCACTGACCCCGTTCAGCCGGCCTCGAACGCCGGCGCATCCCACAGGCAGCGGCCCCCCGCCTTCTTGCGCAGGGTCGCCAGACGCGCCTCGTGCGCGGCCAGCTCATCCGCCGACACGGTCACGCGCGGACGGGCGCCCGCGACCGCGGGGTCGAAATGGCGAACCACCGTCGCCGCGACGCCCGGCGCCGCCTCCTCCGCGCCACCGAACCCGATCTCGCGCTGCCCGGCCGTCAGGTTCAGGTAGACATCGCACAGCAGTTGGGCGTCGAGCAGCGCGCCGTGCAGTTGCCGGTGGGTGTTGTCCACGCCCAACCGCTTGCACAGCGCGTCCAGCGAGTTGCGCTGCCCCGGGAACCGTTGCCTGGCCAGCAGCAGCGAATCCTCGACCGTCACGCGGTCGCCCAGGCGACCGTAGGCCTCGCCCAGCAGCGAAAGTTCGTAGTCCAGGAACCCCACGTCGAAGGCGGCGTTGTGGATCACCAGCTCGGCGCCGTCGATGAAGGCCAGGAACTCGTCGGCGATCGCCGCGAACACGGGCTTGTCCGACAGGAACTCCAGGCTGAGGCCGGTGACTTCGGCCGCCCCCTGCTCGAATTCCCGCTGGGGATTGATGTACTGGTGATAGGTCCGACCGGTCGGCCGCCGCTCGACCAGCTCCACGCAGCCGATTTCGACCACGCGGTTGCCCTTCTTCCATTCCAGGCCGGTGGTTTCGGTGTCGAGGACGATCTGGCGCATCAGGCTGAGGCTTCCTTGGGCAGGGGCAGGTGGAACAGGTCGAGCGCGTGCTCGACGTGCGGCAACACGATCATTCTGTCGAATTCGAATCCCAGCTTCTGCAACAGCCCGATCGATGCGGCGTTGTCGGGATTGACGATGGCGCGCAGGCAGGTGAGCCGCAGCCGCGTGGCGGCGTCGGCGATGACCGCCTGCGCGGCCTCGTGGGCGAAGCCCTCGCCCGTGTGCATGGGCAACAGTGCGTAGCCCAGGTCGGGGCCGTCCAGCCCCTCGCGCCGGACCAGCCCGCAATTGCCTATCAGTGCGCCGGTGTCCTTGCGACGTACCGCGTACATGCCGAAGCCATGGTCCGCATAGCTCCGCAGCGCGCCCTCGCGCAGATAGGCACGCGCCTGCCCGAGCGTGCGCACGCCGCGGTCGGCGATATGGCGGATGAAGGCCGGATCGTTGAGCAGCGCAAGCATCAGTGCCGCGTCCTCGTCGTTGCGATCGGACATGGCATGCAGGCTCAGGCGCGGCGTCTCGGCGACGATCTGGCCGGGCATCACCGCGACCGTCATGCCACCGCCCCGTTGCGGAAACGCACGGCCGCGTTGCGCGCCAGCACATCGACGCGTTCGTTGTCCGGGTCGCCGTTATGGCCCTTGACCCACTTCCATTCGATCCTGTGCCGGCCGGTGGCGGCATGCAGGCGCTCCCACAGGTCGCGGTTCTTCACCGGATCGCCGCCCGCCGTCCTCCAGCCGCGCCGCACCCAGCCCGGCATCCATTCGGTGATGCCCTGGCGCACATACTGCGAATCGATGTGCAGCGTCACCCGGCAACCCTCCGTCAGCACTTCCAGTGCGGCGATGGCCGCCATCAGCTCCATGCGGTTGTTGGTGGTCTGCGCCTCGCCGCCGACCAGTTCACGCTCCTTGTCGCCGTAGCGCAGCAGCGCGGCCCAGCCGCCGGGGCCGGGATTGCCCAGGCAGGAGCCATCGGTATGGATGCTGACGTGTTTCATGTGTCCTCGTGGAAGAAGGTCAGGCCGCCGGGGCGGCGCGCCAGGCGCGCGCCACCGGGGCCGGGGGAATCACACCTGCCACACGCTTTTCCGCGCCGAGCAGGCGGGCCGCACGCAGGGGCGCGGGGCCGTGGCCCGGGGCCTGCGGGACGCCACGCCAGACGGGGCCATAGTGGAGGACGTGTTCGGCCGCCGTGAGGCCGGCTGCGGCCAGTTGCAGGTGCCACTGGCTCAACGCGCGGGCTGTCAGGCCGGTCCCCCGCCAGCGCAGTCGATACGGGCTCCACGGGTTCAGTACGAACAGCCACAGCCGTCCACCGGGCTCGAGCACGCGGGCGCATTCCTGCAGCAGCGGCTGCGGGTCGCCCGCATCCAGCACGTGCTGCAGCACGATCACGGCCACCGCCTCGGTCGGCAGCGGCAACGGCAGGCCGCAACGTACCTGCCCGGCCAGGCGCGGTGTCCCCGCCTTCGCGCGCAGCCACAGGCCGCGCATGGTGGGGATGTCCTCGGCGGGCACGTGCTGCCCACCGTCCGGGCAGACCCACAGCCACGGCCCCGGCGTCCTGCTGGTGAGCGCCTGGCTGACCCGGGCCCGCTCGGAGGCCAGGACCGGTCCGCCGCGGCCCGTCCCGAACCACGCCAGGGCATCGGGTTGACGGGCAAACGCGAAGGCAGGCATGTTCGGATTGTAGAGGACGCCGCCCCCGGGCGTCCGTCCGACCGGAGTCCGCCCGCCGATGCGCCTGCTCGCCCTGCCCGCCTTCGAGGACAATTACATCTGGGCGCTGGTCGACGACGAAGGCGACGCGCTGGTGATCGATCCCGGCGACGCCGCGCCCGTGCTCGCCGCCACCGGCAACGGCCTGTGGCCCGCCGCCGTCTTGGTGACGCACCACCATGCCGACCACGCTGGCGGCATCGCCGCCCTGCGTGCGCGCTGGCCCGCGCTGCCGGTATTCGCCCCGCGCGACGACCGCATTCCCGAGGCCTCCGACCGCGTTGGCGAAGGCGATGTGGTGCAGGTGAAGCACTGGCGCCTGTCCGTGCTTGAGGTGCCGGGGCATACGCGCAGCCATATCGCCTTCCACGGGGGCAGCCCGGACGCCGCGCCCCATCTGTTCTGTGGGGACACCCTGTTCAGCCTCGGCTGTGGCCGCCTGTTCGAAGGCACGCCGGCACAGATGCTCGCTTCGCTCGACCGGCTGGCGGCCCTGCCGGCCACGTCGCTGGTCTGTTGCGGCCACGAATACACCCTGTCCAACGCCGCCTTTGCCGCGACCGTGGATCCGCACAACCCGGCCCTGCGCCGGCGCATCGAGGACGCCCGCACCATGCGCCACGCCGGGCGCCCCACCCTGCCGGTGACGCTGGCCAGCGAAACGGCGACCAACCCCTTCCTGCGGGTGGACGAGGACGCCCTGGTCACCGCGGTCGGCCATCGCCTGGGACGGGCCCCGGTCGACCGGGTGGAGACGTTCGCCACGCTGCGGCAGTGGAAGAACGATTTCCGCGCATGAACGGCCGCAACGTGCTGCGCCTGGCCCTGCTGGCATCGATCTGGGGCATGTCGGTGCCCGCGGCCCTGGCGGAACCCCCGGAGACGGTGGAGGCGCCACCGGCGGGACCGGCTGCCGCGCCCGATGCCGCCGGCATTCCCGTCGGTCACCAGCGCAGCGGGCTGGACATCTACCAGCGCTTCCGCGATGGCCTGGCCGATCCCGAATGCGACAGCCAGGCGACGAACGGCCGCTGGAAGCAGCACTTCGGCCATGCCCCCGGGCAGCTGGCACGGGCCGAGGACGACCTGCTGCCCCTGTTCGGTTACGTGGTCGATGCCCTGCGCGATGCGCAGCTGCCCACGGAGTTCGCGTTGATCCCGTTCGTGGAGAGCGGCTACAAGCCGGGCGCACGCAATCCCAATGGACCGGCGGGCCTGTGGCAGTTCATCGCCATCACCGCACGCAACCACGGGGTGCCGATGCGCGAGGGGTACGACGGGCGGCTGTCGCCGGTCGATTCCACCCAGGCCGCGGTGCGCTACCTGAAAACGCTGCACGGCATGTTCGGCGGCGACTGGCGGCTGGCGGTGATGGCCTACAACGCAGGCGAATACCGCGTGCTGCAGTCGATGCGCCGCGCCGGCATGAATGCGCGCAACGCCCGGCCGGCGGAACTGCCGGGGCTGTCCGGCGTCACCTATGCGTACGTGGAGAAGCTGCACGCGCTCGCCTGCATCTTCCAGCAGGCCGACGACCGCGACGCCTGGCTCAGACAGCTCGATCGTCCCGTGCCGCGACTGGCACCGCACGACCTGCCCGGTGATGCCACCCTCGCGTCCTGGGCGCGCGAACGGCAGCAGTCCCCCGCGCTGCTCGCACGACTCAATCCGGCGCTGACCGGCCGCTTCAGCCGCGGCGGCAAGCCGGTACGCCTGCTGGCGCCGACAGGCGCCGGCACGGAGCCGGCCCTGGCCGGAGGCGTCGCCGCACCCGATGCCGCCGCCGCGCCGTCCTCGCCGCCCGCCCCGGCCCCTGCCGCGGCGGCGCGCACGCACGAGGTCCAGCGTGGCGAATCGGCCTGGAGCATCGGCCGCCGCTACGGCATCCCTCCGGCGCAGCTGCTGCGCCTCAATGGCCTGAAGGCCGACGCCGTGCTCCGCCCGGGCATGGTGCTCAAGCTGGACGACGGGGCGGGCTGAGCGCCGCCCACCGGCAGTTCCCCGCAGATACGGAAATCCCGCCGTGCGGCGGGATTCCGGTCGGTGACGAAGGGGGCGACTCAGAGGCGCTCTTCGAACACCTTCACCTTGAAACGCTTGCGCAACGCATCGACGTAGGCCTGCGTCGCAATGCCACCGTTGAGCTGGGTCATCTGCTGCCGCATGTTCTCGCGTTCTTCGGCCGGCATCTGCGCGATGTCGCCCTCGGCCACCTTGTCGACGGTGAACACGGCATAGGCACCGTTGCCCAGCGCGACCTTGCCGGCGACGATCTTGCCCTGCGCCGGGCGCCCGGCGGCGAAGATCGCCTCGTTGGCTTCGGCGGTCGGCATGGGCATGCCACGGCGCAGCCCCGGCAATGCGTTGTAGCGCAGGCCTTCGGCGGCGGCGATGGTCGCCAGCGACTCGCCCTTCTGCAGGCGCGCGACCAGGGCGTCCGCCGCGGCCTGGGCCGCCTTCTCGCGCCGGTCCGCGCGGATGGCCAGCACCACCGCGTCGCGCGCCTTGTCCAATGGCAGGGCCTGTTCCGGCGTGTGCTGGGCCACGCGGATGACCACGCTGTGGTTGGGCGCGATCTCGATCGGATCGCTGACGGTGCCGTCCTGCACCAGGGTGTCGGAGAACGCGGCACGCAGCACCGCCGGCACGGTGGCGATGCCCTGCGGATCGTTGCGCGAGAACGGGCCGACCTTCTGCAGCGGCAGGCCGGTGGCCTGCGCGGCCGGCGCCAGTGCGGTCGGATTCTTCAGCGTCTCGTTGACCACGCGGCCAGCGAGGTCGTTGAACGCGCGCTCACGCTCGGCGTTGGCCTCCTCGGCCGCCAGTTCGTCGCGCACTTCCTCGAAACTGCGGCCGGTGCCACCGGTGACCTGCTTCAGCTGCAGGACGTGGTAGCCGAAATCGCTCTTCACCGGCCCGCGGATCTCGCCCACCTGCATGGCGAAGGCGGCGTCCTCGAACGGCTTGACCATCGACCCGTCCTTCGCGAACGGAGGCAGCTCGCCGCCCTGGTCCTTGGAGCCCGGATCCTCGGAATTGGCGCGCGCCAGCGCGGCGAAGTCGGCGCCTTCACGCGCCTGCTTGGCCAGCGCCGCCGCCTTGTCCTCCGCCTTCTTCAGCGTGGCCGCATCGGCGCCCGCATCCGCGGCGATCAGGATGTGGGCCACCACGCGCTGTTCCGGCGAGACGAAGCGCGACTTCTCGGCCTCGTAGCGCTTGCGCAGCGCGGCATCGTCGGCGGTCGCGGCAACGGGCAAGGTGGCGCCGTTGATCTCCAGGTATTCCAGCGACACCTGCTCGGCCTGCTTGAAGTCGTCCTTGTGGCCGTCGTACCAGGCCTTGATCTCGGCATCGGTGACCGGCGCGGCGTCTTCGGCGACCGGCGGCAGCAGGGCGATGCCGATATCGCGGGTTTCGCCCAGCACCTTCCACATGCGCGCCTGCTCGCCTTCGGTGACGAAGTCAGATTCGCCGATGGCCTGCGGCACCAGCATCATGCGCAGGCGGTCGCGCTGCTGTTCCTGGAACTGCAGCGGCGAGATCGCCGGCACCTGCGAGGACAGCAGCATGTGGTACTGCTCGGGGCTGAACTTGCCGTCCACCTGGAAGGCGGGTTCGCTCATGATCATCTTCTGCACGGCCGCATCGCCCACCACGACGCCTGCGCGCTGGGCGCCCAGCGCCAGCACCTTCTGGTCGATCAGCTGTTCCAGCACCTTGCGCTTGTTGTCGACGCTTTCGAACTCGCGCGGATCGAACGCCTCGCCCAGCGCCTGGCGTTGCTGCTGCCGCGCCTGCTCGAATGCCGTGCGGAACTCGTCCAGCGTGACTTCCTCGCGCTGCCACAGCGTGGACACCGGCCACCACTGCGGAGCGGACTCCCACCAGGTGGGCGGCGCCTCGACCAGGGCCACGTCGCTTGCCGTGCCGCCGGTCATGTATTCGTTCACGCCGACGAAGGCGAACGGAATGATCAGCAGACCCAGGATCAGGCTGGCGATCCAGCCGGAAGTTTTGTCGCGGAGTTTCTGCAGCATGTGAGCACGGGACCCGGATTCGTTCAGCCGCGCAGTTTAGCGTGCCGGGGCGGCGGCGTCTCGCCGCCCGGCGGGCGCTTTCCGTGCACGGGGCCGGCGCGCAGGGCTGCCTGCCAACCCGCAGGCAGACAGCAAAAAGCCCGCTTTCGCGGGCTTTTTGGGACCAAGTGGCGGAGTGGACGGGACTCGAACCCGCGACCTCCGGCGTGACAGGCCAGCATTCTAACCGACTGAACTACCACTCCGCGTTGAGACGAACATTGTAAGACGATTCGAGCGCTTTGCGCCAGCCCATCCGACAATTTTTTTGATCTTGCATCGCCCCGATGTGGTGGGTGCTGAGGGTTTCGAACCCCCGACCCTCTCCGTGTAAGGGAGACGCTCTACCGCTGAGCTAAGCACCCGGGTGCAAGCACCCTGCCATCGGCAGCGAGTCGATTAGTTTACGGCATCCTTCAGGGCTTTGCCAGCCTTGAACGCGGGGTTCTTGGACGCCTTGATCTTGATGGTGTCGCCGGTCTTCGGGTTGCGGCCGGTACGCGCAGCGCGCTTGCGGACCTGGAAGGTGCCGAAGCCGACCAGCGTCACGCTGTCGCCCTTCTTGAGGGCCTTGGTGATGCTGGAGATGACGGCGTCGACGGCACGGCCGGCTTCGGCCTTGGACACTTCGGCTTCGTCGGCGACGGCATCGATCAATTCGGTTTTGTTCATTGAGTAACTCCCTTTGCGGTACACCCGCGGAATGAGTGGCCGGCACCTCGGGCAAGGCTTGCCTCGCGGGTCCGACCGTTTGTCTCCGCGCGCGACGTGGACTCGCCCCGCGCGCGCAGGTGGTTCGTTATACCAGTGCGAAAAAAGCCACGCAACCCGAAAACCCAGTAATGGCGCGGGTTTCCGGGCGATTGCGGCATCCATCCGTTCCCGTGTCAGTGCTTCACGCCAAGCGGTTGCGTGGTCTTGTCGCCTTCCTTTTCGGCGGTCGGCACGGCACGCTGTCCACCACCGCCGCCATCGGCCGGCACGGGGGCCAGGGGCCGCTCGAGCGCGAGGTCCAACACCTCGTCGATCCACTTCACCGGCACGATCTTCATTCCTTCGGTGACGTTGGCGGGAATGTCGGCCAGGTCCTTCTTGTTCTCGTCCGGAATGATCACGGTGGTGATGCCGCCGCGCAGCGCGGCCAGCAGCTTCTCCTTCAGGCCGCCGATCGCGGTGACGCGGCCGCGCAAGGTGATCTCGCCGGTCATGGCGACATCGGCACGCACCGGGTTCTTCGTCAGTGCGGACACCAGCGCGGTCGCCATGGCGATGCCGGCGCTGGGGCCGTCCTTGGGCGTGGCGCCGTCAGGCACGTGCAGGTGCACGTCGTGCTTCTGCAGGAACTCGGCGTCCACGCCCAGGCTGGTGGCGCGGGCGCGCACCACCGACAGCGCGGCCGAACCCGATTCCTTCATCACATCGCCCAGCTGGCCGGTCAGCAGCATGCCGCCCTTGCCGGGGACCAGCGCCACCTCGATCTGCAACAGGTCGCCGCCGACCTCGGTCCATGCCAGGCCGGTGACCAGGCCGACCTCGTTCTGTTCCTCCGCACGACCGAAGTCGTAGCGGCGCACGCCGGCGTACTTCTCCAGGTTCTTGGACGTGACCTGCATGGCGGCGGCTTTGGCCGCCTTCTTCCTGGCCAGCGCCTTGGCCCCGCCCAGTGCGATTTCCTTCACCACCTTGCGGCAGATCTTGGCGACCTCGCGCTCCAGGTTGCGCACGCCGGATTCGCGCGTGTAGTACCGGACCAGATCGCGGATCGCGCCTTCGGCGATCTTCAGCTCGTCGGATTTCAGGCCGTTGGCCTTCAGCTGCTTGGGCACCAGATAGCGTTGCGCGATGTTGACCTTCTCGTCCTCGGTGTAACCCGGAATGCGGATGACCTCCATGCGATCCAGCAGCGGACCGGGGATGTTCAGCGAGTTCGAGGTGGCCACGAACATCACCTCGGACAGGTCCAGGTCCACTTCCAGGTAGTGGTCGTTGAAGGCGCTGTTCTGCTCGGGATCCAGCACTTCCAGCAATGCCGAGGAAGGATCGCCGCGGAAGTCCATCGACATCTTGTCGATCTCGTCCAGCACGAACAGCGGGTTCCTGCTGCCGGTCTTGTTGAGGTTCTGCACGATGCGGCCCGGCATGGAGCCGACGTAGGTGCGGCGGTGGCCGCGGATTTCGGCCTCGTCGCGCACGCCGCCCAACGACATGCGCACGAACTTGCGGTTGGTGGCCTTGGCGATGCTCTGTCCCAGCGAGGTCTTGCCCACGCCCGGCGGACCGACCAGGCACAGGATGGGGCCGCGCAGCTTTTTCACCCGCGACTGCACCGCCAGGTATTCGAGGATGCGCTCCTTCACCTTGTCCAGCCCGTAATGGTCGGCGTCCAGGGTGTCCTGCGCGACCTTCAGGTCCTTGCGCACCTTGGTGCGCTTGTTCCACGGCACGCCCAGCAGCCAGTCCAGGTAGTTGCGCACCACGGCCGCCTCGGCCGACATCGGCGACATCTGCTTGAGCTTGTTCAGTTCGTTGCGCGCCTTCGTTTCCACGGGCTTGGGCATGCCGGCGGCGGCGATCTTGCGCGCGAGTTCCTCCAGTTCGTTGGGCGCCTCGTCCAGCTCGCCCAGTTCCTTCTGGATGGCCTTCATCTGTTCGTTGAGGTAGTACTCGCGCTGGCTCTTCTCCATCTGCGACTTCACCCGGCCGCGGATGCGCTTCTCCAGCTGCTGCACGTCGATCTCGCCGTCTACGAAGCCGACCAGCAGTTCCAGCCGCTCGCCGACCTCGACGGTCTCCAGCAGGCGCTGCTTGTCGCTCAGGCGCACGCCGAGGTGCGCGGCGATGGTGTCGGCCAGCCGGCTGGGTTCGTCGATGCCGGCCAGCGTCTGCAGCAGTTCCGGCGGCAGCTTGCGGTTGGTCTTGACGTACTGTTCGAACAGGCCCATCAGCGAGCGCGCCACGGCTTCGATCTCGCGCGGCTCGCGGGCGTCGGTGGAGTCGATCTCCTCGCCCTGTCCATACAGCGAACCATCGCGCTCGACCACGTTGGACACGCCGATGCGCGCCGTGCCCTCCACCAGCACCTTGATGGTGCCGTCGGGCAGTTTGAGCAGTTGCAGCACCTGCGCCAACGTGCCGACCGTGTACAGGTCGGCGGCAGCCGGGTCGTCGGTCTCGGCGGATTTCTGCGCCAGCAGGATGATGCGCTTGTCGGCTTCCATGGCCTGCTCCAGCGCGCGCATGGATTTGTCCCGGCCGACGAACAGCGGGATGACCATGTGCGGGAACACCACCACATCGCGTAGCGGCAGGACCGGCAGGTCGAGGATTTCAGTCTGGGGACGGCGGGGCATGGGGGGCTCCAGCAGAGTGCGGAATCAAGGGGCGCCGGGGCGCCGATGGGGCCGTTATGGGGCCATCGGCGCGGGGATGCAATAGCGCGACGGAAACCCCAGCAAAACCAGCCTGTTACAGGCGTGCCCCGGAAAATGAACAGGCGCCACGAGGGCGCCTGTCGGAGAACCGCCTGCGGGGCCGGTCACTCGGCCGCGGCCACCTTCGGGGCGGGCGGGTTCTGGTAGATCAGGTAGGGCTCGGACTTGTGTTCGATCACCGACTCGTCCACCACCACCTTGCTGACGTTTTCCAGCGACGGCAGTTCGTACATGGTATCCAGCAGGACGGACTCGACGATGGTGCGCAGTCCGCGCGCGCCGGTCTTGCGCTTCAGCGCCTTGCGGGCGATCGCCGACAGCGCATCCGGACGGAACTCCAGCTCCACGCCTTCCATCTCGAACAGCTTCTTGAACTGCTTGGTGATGGCATTCTTGGGCTCGGTGAGGATCTTCACCAGGGCCGCCTCGTCCAGTTCCTCCAGCGTGGCGACCACCGGCAGGCGGCCGACGAACTCGGGGATCAGGCCGAACTTGATGAGGTCTTCGGGCTCGACGTCGGTCAGCAGCTTGCCGGTTTCGGTCTTGCGCTCGGCGCTCTTCACCTTGGCGCCGAAGCCGATGCCACTGGCCTCGGTGCTGCGCTGCTGGATGATCTTGTCCAGGCCGGCGAACGCGCCACCGCAGATGAACAGGATGTTCTTCGTGTCCACCTGCAGGAATTCCTGCTGCGGGTGCTTGCGGCCGCCCTGCGGGGGCACGCTGGCCACCGTGCCTTCGATCAGCTTCAGCAGGGCCTGCTGGACGCCTTCGCCGGATACGTCGCGGGTGATCGAGGGGTTCTCGCTCTTGCGCGAGATCTTGTCGATCTCGTCGATGTACACGATGCCCTGCTGCGCCTTGTCGACGTCGTAGTCGCACTTCTGCAGCAGCTTCTGGATGATGTTCTCCACGTCCTCGCCCACGTAGCCGGCTTCGGTCAGCGTGGTGGCGTCGGCGATGGTGAACGGCACGTTGAGCAGGCGCGCCAGCGTCTCCGCCAGCAGCGTCTTGCCCGAGCCGGTAGGGCCGGCCAGCAGGATGTTGGACTTGGCCAGTTCGACCTCGTCGTTCTTGCTGCGGCTCTCGATGCGCTTGTAGTGGTTGTACACCGCGACCGCCAGCGTGCGCTTGGCGCGGTTCTGGCCGATCACGTACTGGTCCAGGACCTCGAGGATCTCGCGCGGCTTGGGCAGGTGGCTGCGGGCCGACTGCGCCTTCTCCTCCAGCTCTTCGCGGATGATGTCGTTGCACAGTTCCACGCATTCATCGCAGATGAACACGCTGGGGCCCGCGATCAGCTTGCGGACTTCGTGCTGGCTCTTCCCGCAGAACGAGCAGTACAGGATTTTGGTGCTGTCGCCGGAACGGCCCTGACGATCTTCGCTCATGCTGGTATTACTCGGTCGCTCAACCTGCCCTGGAGGGCTTTCGGTCGGAGAATAGCACACGGCCCCGGCCTGTCAGCCGGGTCCGTGAACAGGGGGATTGGGGCCGGAAAACCGGGCAATGCGGGGCGATCAGGCCGGCTGGATCGACTCGTCCGGGCGCCGCTCCAGCACCTGGTCGACCAGGCCGTAGGCCTGCGAATCGGCCGCGCTCTTGAAGTTGTCGCGCTCGGTATCACGCTCGATGGTTTCCAGCGACTGGCCGGTGTGGTGGGACAGGATGGCGTTCAGCTTGGCGCGCAGCGTCAGGATCTCGCGGGCATGGATGTCGATGTCCGTGGCCTGGCCCTGGAAGCCACCCAGCGGCTGATGGATCATCACGCGCGAGTTCGGCAGCGCATAACGCTTGCCCTTGGCGCCTGCCGCCAGCAGCAGCGCGCCCATGCTGGCCGCCTGGCCGACGCAGATGGTGCTCACGTCCGGCTTGATGTACTGCATGGTGTCGTAGATGGCCATGCCCGCCGTCACCACGCCACCGGGCGAGTTGATGTACAGGCTGATGTCCTTCTCCGGGTTCTCCGCCTCGAGGAACAGCATCTGCGCCACGATGACGTTGGCCACATGGTCGTCCACGCCGCCGACCAGGAAGATCACGCGCTCCTTCAGCAGGCGGGAATAGATGTCGTAGGCGCGCTCGCCGCGGCTGGTCTGCTCGACCACCATCGGCACCAGGTTGAGGGCTTTGGTTTCAATACTCATGGGTTTTCGCGCCTGTCGTTCGTGGAAAGGTCCGGCCTAGGATAGCCGGACCTCCTGCCCGGGCGGGCGCCCGGCTCAGTTGCGGATGGCTTCCTGGAAGGAAAGCGTCTGCTCGGTGTGCTGGGCGCGCTCGGCGATCCAGTCGATCACCTGCTCTTCCATCACGCGGCCCTGCAGACTGTTCATCAACTGGGGGTCGTTGCGGTACAACTCAATGACCTGCTCGGGCTCTTCGTAGGTCGAGGCGATCAGGCGCAGGGTCTCGTTCAGGCGCTTGGGGTCCAGGCGCAGCTGGTTGCGGCGGGCCACCTCGCCCACCAGCAGCCCCACCAGGACGCGCTTGCGGGCCGCGTCCATGAAGCCTTCGTGGGCGTTGTCGGGGATCTGCACCTGCTGGCCCTGGCGGCGGGCCTGCTCGGCCGCCTGCTGGACCATCACGCGGGCCTCGTTCTCGACCAGGCGCGGCGGCATCTCGACATGGGCGTAGGCGGCGATCAGCTGTTCGCCCACTTCGCGGCGCAGGCGGGTCATCAGTGCGCCCTTGAGCTCGCGCTCCAGGTTGCTGCGGATATCCGCACGGAACTGCTCGGCATCGCCGCTCTTCACGCCGAAGCTGCGGATGAAGTCGCGGTCGACCTCGGGCACCACCGACTCGGCCACCTCGGTGACCTTCACGTGCACCTCGACCTGCCTGCCCGCCAGCTGCGGCACGCGCCAGTCGGCCGGGAACGTCACCGACACGGTCTTCTCGTCGCCCTTGGCCAGGCCCACCAGCGCCTGCTCGATCTCGCCGAACATCACGCCCGACCCGATCAGGGTGGCGCCCTTCTCGATGCCCTCGGCCGGCATGCGTTCTTCGCCCGCCTGCGACCAGGTCTCCAGCGCCACCCGATCGCCCGCCTGGGCGCCGCGCTCGACCACCTGGAAGGTGCGGCGCTGCATGCGCAGGTTGTCGACCATCTGGTCGATGTCCGCGTCGGTCACTTCCGCGGTGTGGCGGACGACATTGAGCTTGGCGACATCGATATCGCCGAAGTCCGGCACCACCTCGAACGTGGCCACGAAATCCAGCTCGCCTTCGCCCTGCTTCTCGATGCGCGGGTTGCCGGCCAGCTGCAGGTCCTGTTCGCGCACGGCGTTGTTGAAGGTCTCGCGCAGCAGGCCGTCCAGGGCCTCGGCGCGCACCTGGTCGCCGTAGCGCTGCTCGATGACCTTGGCCGGCACCTTGCCGGGGCGGAACCCCTTGATGCGCGCGGTGCGCGACAGTTCGCGCAGGCGGCCGCCGATATGGGTGTCCAGGCGCTCAGCCGGCAGGCTGAAGCTCATGCGGCGCTCGAGGTTGCCGACCGATTCGACCGAAACTTGCATACTCACTGACTCCTGCGGCCACGGCATGGCCGGGGCACTGTTGATAATCCGGGACGTCCGGGACCAGGGCGCAGCGCCCCTCCCGACGGAACTTGCTAGTTTCGCCGATTCCGCGGCGGGCTGCCAGCAGGACGGGCATGGGGCGGCCTCAGGGGCCTGGGCACCGGCTGCCGACCTCGCCACAGGCCGTATCCACCACCCCCAAGGGCGGCTGGGACCGCGATGCAGGCACTCCCTGCCCCTTTGCGGACATCCGGGCGCTCCGCGATCTGGGGCGGCCGGCCAAGGCGCGCCGTGGCCATGCCATCCGGCGTTCGGGAGGGGGGCGTGGTGCGAAAGGAGGGACTCGAACCCTCACGGGGGTTACCCGCTGGAACCTAAATCCAGTGCGTCTACCAATTCCGCCACTTTCGCAGGGCCCGGCGATTGTACCGCGCCCCGACCTACCCCCGGACACCAGGACCCGGAACGCGCCGCAGCGCGGCTGCACCCCTGGGTTCCGGCGGAAAAGAAAACGCCCGGCGCGAGCCAGGCGTTTTCGGGATGGGTGGGCCGTCAAGGATTCGAACCGCGCCACCGTATACCCCACAGCCGGCATGACCCGCGAACGCGCCGCAGCGCGCCTGCACCCCTGAGTTCCGGCGGAAAAGAAAAACGCCCGGCGCGAGCCGGGCGTTTTCGGGATGGGTGGGCCGTCAAGGATTCGAACCGCGCCACCGTATACCCCACAGCCGGCATGACCCGCGAACGCGCCGCAGCGCGCCCGCATGCCTGAGTTCCGGCGGAAAAGAAAAACGCCCGGCGCGAGCCAGGCGTTTTCGGGATTGGTGGGCCGTCAAGGATTCGAACCTTGGACCTATTGATTAAGAGTCAACTGCTCTACCAACTGAGCTAACGGCCCCGAAACATCAGACGCGTAGTGTAACCGCATCGCTTTTTTCTGTGAACCCCCGCGACGCGGAGATCCGTTCATCAGTGGGGTGGCTGAGGGGACTCGAACCCCCGACAACTGGAATCACAATCCAGTACTCTAACCAACTGAGCTACAGCCACCACTGAAACCTGCTTCCTCCCGGTTGCGCCGGAAGTGGCGCGCCCGACAGGACTCGAACCTGTAACCGCCGGCTTAGAAGGCCGGTGCTCTATCCGGTTGAGCTACGGGCGCCCGGACCGGATTGTCGCATCCCCGCCCTGCCGACACACACCCGGGCAGTACATCAGACTGGTCGGGGTAGAGGGATTCGAACCCCCGACCCTCTGCTCCCAAAGCAGATGCGCTACCAGACTGCGCTATACCCCGACGAGGGTCCCGGCGTGGCGTCTGGACGCCAACGAGGCCGCACATTGTCGGAACCTGCGGCCCGGCTGTCAAACGAAACGTGACCGGCCACGGCGTACGCTATGCTCATCCACTGGGGACAGACGTCCGGCAACCACATGAGGGCACCATGATACGCAGCGGCAATCCGGCACTGAAGGAATCGACCTTCCTCGATCTGGGCAGCGGGACGGTGGTCTCGCGCGACGCCGGGGCGATGACGCTGAACGGCACCGTGAACAAGACCGGCATCCTGTTGCTGCTGTCGGTGCTGACGGCCGCCTTCGCCTGGACGCAGTCGGTGGTCACCGGCCCGGACGGCACCGCCATGGTGGCGCCGGGGGTCACGGTCTACGCCCTGGGCGGCGCCATCGGCGGCTTCATCCTCGCCCTGGTCACGGTGTTCAAGAAAACCTGGTCGCCCATCACCGCGCCGCTGTACGCACTGGTGGAAGGCTTCTTCCTGGGCGCGATCTCGGCCGTGTTCGAGCTGAAGTACCCCGGCATCGTGTTCCAGGCCGTGCTGCTGACCTTCGGCACGCTGGGCGCCCTGCTGGCGGCCTACCGCAGCGGCCTGATCCGCGCCACCGAGAACTTCAAGCTGGGCGTGGTGGCGGCGACCGGCGGCATCGCCCTGGTCTACTTGGTGTCGATGGGCCTGCGCCTGTTCGGCAAGGACATCCCGCTGATCCACGAATCCGGCCTGGTCGGCATCGGCTTCAGCCTGTTCGTGGTGGTGATCGCGGCGCTGAACCTGGTGCTGGATTTCGATTTCATCGAGTCTGGCGTGGAAGCCGGCGCACCGAAGTACATGGAGTGGTACGGCGCGTTCGGCCTGATGGTCACGCTGGTGTGGCTGTACATCGAGTTCCTGCGCCTGCTGGCCAAGCTGCAATCGCGCGACTGAGCGCGCGCGGATTGCCGCAACAGGACGGGGCGCCCATGGCGCCCCGTTCCATTTCTGGCCATCGGCAGGCACTAGTGCGGTGCGGCTGCGCGACGGGGCCACACCATGAAGACCAGCGCGGACAGCGCCAGCAACCAGCAGTAGTACACGCTGCCCGCCAACGCGAGCGGCGACACGGCCGCCAGGGACGCCGCCAGCAGGATCTGGGCGCCGTACGGCAGGACGCCCTGCACCACGCACGCGAAGATGTCGAGCACGCTGGCCGCACGGCGCGGACTGATGCCATGGCGCTGCGCGATGTCCTTCGCCAGGCTGCCGGTCACCAGGATGGCGACCGTATTGTTGGCGGTGAGCGCATCCGAACCCGCGGCCAGCGCCGCGATACTGATCTCGCCCGACCTGCGCCCGGTATGGCCGCGCGCGAACGCCGCGATGACCTGCGCCAGCCAGGCCAGGCCGCCGGTTGCCTTGATCAGCGCCGCCAGGCCGCCGATGAGGATGGACAGCAGGGTGATCTCCACCATGCTTTCGAACCCCAGGTAGATGTCGCCGGCGAACGCGACCACGTCGTACTCCTGCGCCAGCACGAAGCCGAACACGCCGGACACGACCAGGCCGATGCCCAGCACCAGCACCACGTCCAGGCCGGCCAGCGCCAGGCCCAGCACCACCACGTAGGGCAGCACCAGCCAGGGCGAAGCGGCGTCGGGGGCTTCCACCGGCGCAGCGTCGCCCAGGGTGGCGAGCAGGACGATCGTGGCGATGGCGGCGGGCAGCGCGATCCGGAAGTTCTCGCGGAACTTGTCGCGCATCTCCGCGCCCTGGCTGCGCGTGGCCGCAATGGTGGTGTCGGAAATGATGGACAGGTTATCGCCGAACATCGCGCCGCCCAGCACGGCCGACGTCACCAGCACGCGGTCCAGGCCCGCGGCATCGGCCACCCCCAGCGCGATCGGCACCACCGCCGCCAGCGTCCCCATCGACGTACCGATGGACAGCGACACGAACGCGGCCGCCAGGAACAGGCCCGGCAGGATCAGGCCGGCCGGCAATGCGCCCAGGCCCAGCGCGACCACCGCATCGACGGCACCGATGGCCTTGGACACCGTGGCGAACGCCCCCGCCAGCAGGAAGATCAGGCACATCAGCATGACGTTGCCGTCGCCCATGCCCTGCAGCAGGGTCTGCTGCGCGGGAACGCCGCGCCTGCGCGCCAGCCAGACCCCCAGCGCCAGGGCCGGCAGGATGGCCACCGGCGCGCGCAACTGGTAGAACCCCATCGCCTCGCCCTGTGCCGTGTAGTACAGCCCGGCGCCGAAGAACAGCGCCAGGAACAGCAGCAGCGGAGTCAGCGCAAGCGCACTGGGACGTACGGACATGGCAGGGCCTTCTGCGTGGGGCCGCGGATTGTGCGTGCCGCCAGCCTAGCGTCAAAGCCCATGGGTGGGACACAGGCCGACAAAAACGGGACGCCGGAACCCTGATCTGCCCGGCTAGCGTGGCGCACTCGCCATGCGGAACGCTTCACTGCCCCGGAACGCGCCCCACAGCCCGACCAGACCACCGAGGACCAGGAGCGCACCCGGCACAGGCGACCCCAGCAGCAAACCACCGATGCCGAACAACAGCGCGTACACCCCGGCATTGCCCGACAACCAGGCGATCCCCAGCCAGCCCATCGCTCGCCTGGGGGCCGCACCCGGCAGGTCGCGCCACCAGCCCGGCGGACGCACGCGGCGCGTGAACGCTTCCAGATGCGCGTCGGGGACCGGCGGCGTCAGCCAGGTGGCCAGCAGGGCACTGGCCGTGGCGATCGCCACGATGGCCAGCAACAGGTATTCGTCGCGCGCATCGGGAAACAAGGGGTACAGCACCAGCGCGGACGACACCGCCGCCACGATGCCGGCGATCTCGGTCCATGCATTCGCCCGCCACCAGAACCATCGCAGCATCGAGGGAAGACCGAGTCCTGCGCCCAGTGCGATGAAAAGGCGCCACGCCTGCTCGATGCTGTCGATCCGCGACGCCACCACGACCCCCATCGCCGTGAGCAGCATCACCGAGAGTCGGCTGACCCAGACCAGCCGCGACTGGCTGGCATCGGGCGCGACGAAGCGCCGATAGAGGTCATGGGTGAGATAGCTCGCTCCCCAGTTGAGATGGGTGTCGACGGTGCTCATGAACGCGGCCAGCAACGATGCGAACAGCAGGCCCAGCAGGCCGGCCGGAAGCAGACGCGCCATCAGCACCGGATACGCCATCTCGCGGTCTGCCGCCACGAGCTCGGCATCCGCGCCACCCCCACTCACGCCAAGGGGGAACACCACCAGCGCGACCAGCGCCACCAGCACCCAGGGCCAGGTGCGTACCGCATAGTTCAGGACGGCGAACCACAAGGTTCCCGCAGTGGCGTGGCGCTCGTCGCGTGCCGTGAACACGCGTTGGGCGAGATAGCCGCTGCCATCGCTGTAGTACTGCGCCCACCATTGCACGGCGATGTAGGTGAGGAACACCTGCACCGGCAGCCAGGCGGCATCGCGTCCCGGCACGAAGGCCAGCAGGCTTGCCACGTCGTAGTGCCGCGCAAGGCCCGCCTGCAGGCCCTGCAGCCCTCCCACGTGGTCGACAGCGATCAACGCAAAGGCCACGCCCCCGACCAGGGCCATGGCGAACTGCAACAGGTCGGTCAGGATGACGCCACGGATGCCGCCCAGGCTGGAGTAGGCACCGATCACGCAGAAAAGCACCAGCACCGTGATCGTATCGCCCGGCGAACCGACCAGCAGCGCGTCGGGCCAGAACGCGGTGAACGCCTCCATGGCCGCAGGTCCCAGCCAAGCGCGCCAGTCCACGAAGGGCGCGGCGATCTTCACCATCGCCCTGACCACCCATCCCAGGATGATGGCGTTGATCAGGATGGCGAAGAATGCGGCCTTGAATCCGCGCAGCCACGCCGCGGAGCGTCCGCAGTAGCGCAGTTCGATCAGTTCGGCATCCGTCAGCACGCGCGAACGGCGCCACAACGCCGCGAACACGACCGCGACCGAGATGTGGGAGATGGCCCAGGACCACCACAACCAGTTGCCGGCGACGCCATGCCTGGCCACCAGGCCCGATACGACCAGCGGCGTATCCGCGGCGAACGTGGTGGCCGCCATCGAGGTGCCCAGCCACCACCAGGGCAACGACCGGTCGGCGACGAAGTAGGAGTCCAGCGAACGTCCCGCCGTGCGGGACACCCAGGCGCCTACCAGCAGTGTCGCCGCCAGGTAGGCGGCGACGATGGTCCAGTCAATGACCGCCAGCGATCCCATCGGGCGCGACGGCAAGCGTCATGAGGAACATGCGACCGAGGATACCCCAGGCGGCCCGAGGCTCAAAACCGCGCCTGCGCGCATCGACGCGCGCAGGTGCGCGTGCAACACGATCACACGCGGCTGGCGATCGCCTTGGCGAACGACATGGTGGTGCCCTCGCCGCCCAGGTCCGGGGTCAGCGAATCCTTGGCTTCCAGCGTGGCGATGATGGCCGCGCGCAGGCGCTCGGCCTTCTCGGGCTGGCCCAGGTGGTCCAGCATCTGGGCCGCGCCCAGCAGCAGCGCGCACGGATTGGCGACGCCCTTGCCCGCGATGTCGGGAGCCGAACCGTGCACGGCTTCGAAGATCGCCGCATCGGTGCCGATGTTGGCGCCCGGCGCCAGGCCCAGGCCGCCCACCAGGCCCGCGCACAGGTCCGAGATGATGTCGCCGAACAGGTTGGTGGTGACGATGATGTCGAACTGCTCCGGACGCATCACCAGCTGCATGCAGGTGTTGTCCACGATCATCTCGTTGCACTGGATGTCCGGGTACTGTGCGGCCACTTCGCGCGCCACCTTCAGGAACAGGCCGGAGGTGCTCTTCAGGATGTTGGCCTTGTGCACCACGGTGACCTTCTTGCGGCCGGTCTTGCGGGCCAGGTCGAAGGCGTAGCGCACGATGCGCTCGGAACCCTTGCGGGTGATCTTCTGCGTCAGCAGCGCGGTCTCGCCGTCTTCCGAAACCGACTGGCCTTCGCCGATGTAGGCGCCCTCGGTGTTCTCGCGCACGGTGATCAGGTCCACGCCCGTCGGGAAGCGCGACTTGGTGTTCGGGAACGACTTGGCCGGACGCACGTTGGCGTACAGGTCGAAGTGGCGGCGCAGGGCCACGTTGATCGAACTGAAGCCCTCGCCCACCGGCGTGGTCAGCGGACTCTTCAGGGCCACGCCGTTCTTGCGGATGGAGTCCAGCGTGGCCTGCGGCAGCAGGTCGCCGTGCTTCTCCAGCGCGACCATGCCGGCGTCGGCCTCCTCATAGGTCAGGCCGGCCTTGAGGGCGTCGAGCACGTACAGGGTGGCATCCATGATCTCCGGGCCAATACCGTCGCCGCGGATGACCGTAATCGTCTGGGTCATTGAGTGGGGTTTCCGAACAGGGGCGCGCGCGGGCCTGGGCCGGAGCGGGCGCGAAGGGGAAGGTCTGTACCCGACATTATGCCCGAGGGCCCGTCGGCGCCCCAAATCGACGATGGTCGGGGGCCCGGCGCGGGCGCCGGGCCCAGCGGCTCAGCCGTGGTCGTGGGCCACGGGCGCGGCAGCGGCGCCGCCTTCCAGCTGGTCGAGGAAATCCACGGCCCTGCGAAGGTGCGGGATGACGATGGAACCTCCCACCACCAGGCCCACCGAGAAAGTCTCGAAGAACTCCTCGCGGGTCACGCCGGCCTCCTTGCACTGGGCGACGTGGTAGCTGATGCAGTCGTCGCAGCGAAGCACCATCGATGCCACCAGGCCCAGCAGTTCCTTGGTCTTCACGTCCAGCGCGCCTGCCTGGTAGGTCTGCGTATCCAGGGCGAAGAAGCGGCGCACGACCTGGTTGGGTTCGTCCAGGATGCGCTTGTTCATGCGCTGGCGGAACTCGGTGAACGCCTTGACGCGGTCGTTGCTGTCGTCGCCGGCGCTCATGCGGCCTCTCCCGCCAGCAACGCATCGAGCTTGCCGGCGCGGTGCAGCGCGATCATGTCGTCGTAGCCGCCCACGTGGACATCGCCGACGAAGATCTGCGGCACGCTGGTGCGCTTGGCCCTGGCGATCATCTTCTCGCGCTCGGCCGGGTCCAGGTCGATGCGCACCTCGGTCCAATCGCGGCCCTTGCTCTTCAGGAAGTTCTTCGCGGCCACGCAGTAAGGACAGATCGCCGTGCTGTAGAGGATGACTTCCGGCGCGGTGGCGCCTTGCGGGGTGTCGCTCAAGGGAGTTCTCCGGAACCAAAGGAACGTGGGGGGGTCGCAACCGATATCGGGCCGGCCGGGCCCGCTTCCAGCCGGCGACATGAAACAGTGCGGACCGGTACTGGCCCGGTTAACCACGTATTCACTCGCCCGGATCGGTGACCGGTCATCCTGATGACGGCGTCATTATCCGCCACGGAGCCTCCATTTGCGCCCATTGTTGCTCGCCACCGCCCTGACCCTGGCCCTTGCCGCCCCGCTGGCCGCGTCGCAGGACAGCCGGCTGCCCGACATCGGCTCGTCCGCCGGCGAGCTGCTCACGCCGGCACGCCAGGCCGAGTACGGCGGCATGATGCTGCGCGAGCTGCGCAACTACGGCTATCTGCTGGAAGACCCGCTGGTCACCGATTGGCTGCAGACCGTGGGCAACCGCCTGGGCGCCGACAGCGACAACCCGCAGCAGGCGTACACCTTCTTCATGATGCGCGACCGGCAGATCAATGCCTTCGCCACGCTGGGCGGCTACATCGGCATGAATGCCGGCCTGGTGCTGACCGCCGACCGCGAGGATGAAGTGGCCGCCGTCCTGTCGCACGAGATCGCGCACGTCACCCAGCAACACGTGCTGCGCGGCGTGGAACGCGCGCAGCGCGACCAGGTGCCGATCCTGCTGGGCATGCTGGGCGCCATCGTCCTGGCCCAGGCCGCCGGCGGCAGTTCCAGCGGCGATGCCTCGCAGGCGGCCATCGCCTCGGCGATGGGCCTGATGCAGCAGCGGCAGATCGACTACACCCGCTCCAACGAATCCGAGGCCGACCGCGTGGGCATCCGTACCCTTTCCCGCGCCGGTTACGACATCGACGCCATGGCCGGCTTCTTCGCCAAGCTGCAGCAGGCCACCCGGGTCGCGCGCGGCAGCGGGCGCGAGGCCGTCCCCGATTACCTGCAGACCCACCCGGTGACCACCACCCGCATCAGCGAGGCACGCCAGCGCGCGGACCAGCTGCGGGGCACCCAGGTCACCACCGTCACCAGCGTGCCCGGCGGGGAGCGCGTCGAGCGCTTCGACCGCTCCGGCATCACCCTGCCGGAGACGCGCAGCGACAACCCGCTGCTGCCCGTGCCGGTGACGTTGCCCGTGCAGGTCTTCCAGCGCGGCGAGACCGGACAGTTCGACTGGGCCCGCGAGCGCCTGCGCGCACTCAGCGCCAGCACGCCCTCGGCCGCGGTGCGCGAGTACGAAACGCTGCGGCGTCAGGCCGGCAGGCCATTGACCGGCCCCCAGCGCTACGGCGTGGCCGTCGCGCATCTCCAGGGAGGCGACACCCGCACGGCACTGGCGGAACTGCGGGCCCTGGCCGATGAAACCCCCGACAACCTGTGGGTAGGGCTGGCGCTGGGCGAAGCCGAGTCGCGCACGGGCGACCCGCAGGCGGCCAACCGCCGCTTCGACGCACTGATGCGGCGCCACCCCGAAAACCGGGCCGTCAGCCTGACCTACGCCCGGGTCCTGAACGAGCAGGGCGGCCGTCAGGCCGGCCAGCGGGCGCAGGCCGTCCTGCGCCCGCTGATGGGGCGCGCAGGCGACGATCCGGTGTTCCAGCAGCAGTTCGCCCGCGCCAACGAGCTGGCCGGCGACATCGCCCGCGCCGGCGAGGCCTACGCCGAGGCCGCCTACCTGAACGGAAGGCCCGAGCAGGCCCTGATCCAGCTGCAGAACCTCAAGAAGCGGGACGACCTGGACTTCTACGCCCGCGCCCGGATCGACGCCCGCATCGCCGCCATCACGCCGGAGGTGCTGGAGTTGCGGCGCCAGGGCATCCGCGACCCCGACGTGGAGCGGCGCTGAGCACCTGCCGGCCTGCCGTGTGACAGCCCGGCGGCCCGTCATGTAAACGTCATAAAATTGTCGTCTACTGGCACGGTCCCCCTCGCCTCCCGGATCCTGCGTGCAGAAGCACATCCTGATCGTCGACGACGAGCCCGCCATCCGCGACATGGTGGCGTTCGCCCTGCGCAAGGGCGAATACGAACCGATCCATGCCGGCGACGCCCGCGAGGCCCAGAACGCCATCGCCGACCGCGTGCCGGACCTGATCCTGCTGGACTGGATGCTGCCCGGCACCAGTGGGCTGGAACTGGCCCGGCGCTGGCGCAAGGACGCCATGACCCGGGACGTGCCCATCATCATGCTGACCGCCCGCGGCGAAGAGAACGACCGGGTCGGCGGGCTGGAGGCCGGCGTAGACGACTACGTGGTCAAGCCTTTCTCGGCCCGCGAACTGCTGGCCCGCATCCGTGCCGTGATGCGCCGCTCGCGCGACGACGACGAGGACGGCAGCGTGGCGGTGGGCAGCCTGCGCATCGACGGCGCCGCCCACCGGGTGTTCGCCGGCGACACGCCGGTGCCGATCGGCCCCACCGAATACCGCCTGCTGCACTTCTTCATGACCCACCCCGAGCGCGTCTACTCGCGCACCCAGTTGCTGGACCATGTGTGGGGCGGCAGCGTGTACGTGGAGGAGCGCACCGTGGACGTGCACATCCGCCGCCTGCGCAAGACGCTGGAACCGCACGGACTGGAGAACATGGTGCAGACCGTGCGCGGCTCGGGCTACCGCTTCTCGGCCTCGATGTGAGGTTCCGGCACGTCCGGGCACCCGGTGCGAGCGCACCTTCTCACATCGATGCGGGAAGGTGAGGAAGACCCGCCGCCTCGCTTCCATCGTCCCGGCGAAGGCTGGGACCCGTTCTGCATGCGCCATTGCTCCTGCCCTGGAAGACCGCAGGCCGAACCAGGCGCCCCAGGGACCCCGGCCTTCGCCGGGATGACGACGGGGAAGACGGCGCCAGCGGCGTGGCGGCCCGGCTGACCATCTGGAACCCCCAAGCCCGTCGCGCGCGCCTGCGTTCCCATCCCTGCTGTCATACACATCTGCCTACAATCCCCCCATGCCCCATGACATCCGTTCCGCCTGGTTCAAGACGCTCGGCCAGCTGGCGCTGATCCTGGCGCTGGCCGTGGTCGCGGGCTTGCTGGTCGGCCAGGTGTGGCCCATCGTGACCCTGGCGGCGCTGGGCGTGGTGGCGTGGCACTACTGGCGCCTGCGCAAGGTGCTGCTGCGGCTGACCGCACGCCAGCGCCTGGAGCCGGCGCAGGGCCGGGGCGTCTGGAACGAACTCGACCGCCTGCTGTTCCGCGGCCAGGCCGAAATGCGCACGCGCAAGCGCCGCCTGTTGGACATGCTGCGTGCCTACCGCGCCGCGGCGGCCGCCCTGCCCGACGCGGTGGTGGTGGTGGAACGCAACAGCCAGCGCGTGCAGTGGTTCAACAAGGCCGCCAGCAGCCTGCTGGGCCTGCAGTACCCCGCCGACATCGGCGCACCGGTGGGCGACCGCCTGCAGCCGCTGCCGATGTCGCACTGGCTGGCCGCGGGCCGCAACGCCGAACCGATGCTGGATGCGGCGTCGCCGGTGGACCCCGACCTGCGCCTGAACCTGCGCCTGATCCCCTATTCGGACCAGTACTGGCTGCTGGTGGCCCGCGACGTCAGCAAGATGCTGCGGCTGGAACAGATGCGTCGCGACTTCGTCGCCAACGTCTCGCACGAACTGCGCACACCGCTGACCGTGGTGCACGGTTACCTGGACATGCTGGAGCCCAGCGAGCATCCCGACTGGGCGCCCATGCTGGCGGAAATGCAGAAGCAGTCCCAGCGCATGACCCAGCTGGTCGAAGACCTGCTGACGCTCTCGCGCCTGGAGGCGCAGGAAAGCCTGCCCGACGAGAACGTCGCCATGGCCCCGATGCTGGCCACCCTGCGCCGCGAGGCCGAGGCGCTGAGCCAGCGCCGCCACACCATCGTCGTGCAGGACGAGGCCGGCGTGGACCTGGCCGGCTCCAACAAGGAGCTGCACAGCGCCTTCTCCAACCTGGTGAGCAATGCCGTGCGCTATACGCCCGTGGGCGGCACCATCACCGTGCGTTTCGCGCGCGAGGGCGACGGCGCGGTGCTCAGCGTGCGCGACACCGGCTACGGGATTCCTTCCTCGCACCTGCCGCGCATCACCGAGCGCTTCTACCGCGTCTCCACCAGCCGCTCGCGCGAGAGCGGTGGCACTGGCCTGGGCCTGTCCATCGTCAAGCATGTGTTGAACCTGCACCAGGCCCGGCTGGAGATCGAAAGCGAAGTGGGCCAGGGCAGTACCTTCTCCGTGCATTTCGGTCCCGAGCGCGTGGAACCGCGCCTGGATGCCTCCCTACCCGTCCTGACGGATCAGACCGCATGAACGCCGCCCCCAACCTGCCGCCCGCCGCCCCCGCCGCCGACGACGCGCTGCGGGACCCGGCGCTCTACCTCAACCGCGAACTCTCGCAGCTGGATTTCAACTTCCGCGTGCTGGCGCAGGCGCAGGATCCATCCGTGCCGCTGCTGGAACGGCTGCGCTTCCTGTGCATCTCATGCACCAACCTGGACGAGTTCTTCGAGATCCGCGCGGCCACGGTGCGCCACGCCCTGGATTTCGGCCTGCCGCCCGGCGCGGACGGGATGAGCCCGGCCACCGTGCTCAACAGGATCCACGACCGCGCCGCCGAGCTGGTCGACGCCCAGTACAAGTGCTGGAACGAGGTGCTGCGCCCCGGGCTGGCCGAGGCCGGCGTGCGGGTGTTCGGCCGCGACAGCTGGAACGCACGCCAGACCCGCTGGCTGCGCGCGTACTTCCGCAACGAGATCATGCCGGTGCTCTCGCCGCTGGGCCTGGACCCGGCGCATCCGTTCCCGAAGATCCTCAACAAGTCGCTCAACATCGTGGTGGTGTTGAAGGGCAAGGACGCGTTCGGCCGCGCCGGCCACCTGGCCATCGTGCGCGCGCCGCGCTCGCTGCCGCGCATCATCCACCTGCCCCAGCGCGTGTCCGGCGGCGAGAACGATTTCGTGCTGCTGTCCTCGGTGCTGTCGGTGTTCGTGGACGAACTGTTCCCGGGCATGGAGGTCAAGGGCTCCTACCAGTTCCGCGTGACCCGCAACTCCGAGGTCGTGGTCGACGAGGAAGAGGTGGAGAACCTGGCGCTGGCGCTGCGCGACGAGCTGGTCGGGCGCGGCTACCGGCCCGCCGTGCGGCTGGAGATCGCGCACGACTGCCCCAAGCCCATCGTGCGCACGCTGCTGCAGAACTTCGCCCTGCCCGACAACGCGGTGTACCCGATCAACGGACCGGTCAACCTCAACCGCGTCATCCAGGTGTACGACCTGGTGCAGCGCCCGGAACTGAAGTACCCCGCCTTCACCCCGCGCGCGCTGCGCGACAGCGACGCGATCTTCGAGAAGGTCGCCGACGGCGACGTGCTGCTGCACCACCCGTTCGATTCGTTCGCACCGGTGCACGAGCTGATCAAGCAGGCCGCGGTCGATCCGGAGGTGCTGGCGATCAAGCAGACCCTCTACCGCACCGGCAAGGATTCGGCCATCGTCGACGCGCTGGTGCAGGCCGCGCGCAACGGCAAGGACGTCACCGTGGTGGTGGAACTGCGCGCGCGCTTCGACGAGGACGCCAACCTGGGCGTGGCCGACCGCCTGCAGGAGGCCGGCGCGCAGGTGGTCTACGGCGTGGTGGGCTACAAGACCCATGCCAAGATGCTGCTGATCGTGCGCCGCGAAGGCCGCAAGCTGCGCCGCTACGTGCACCTGGGCACCGGCAACTACCACAGCGGCACCGCGCGCGCGTACACCGACATCGGCCTGATCACCGCCGACCCGGACATCGGCAACGACGTGCACCTGCTGTTCCAGCAGCTGTCGGGACTGGCGCCCACCACCAAGCTCAAGCGCCTGCTGCAGTCGCCTTTCACCCTGCATCCGGGCCTGATCAAGAAGATCGAACGCGAGGCCAGACTGGCGAAGGCGGGCAAGCCGGCGCGCATCATCGCCAAGATCAACGCGATCAACGAACCGCGCATCATCCGCGCGCTGTACGCCGCCTCGCAGGCAGGGGTGAAGATCGACCTGATCGTCCGCGGGGCCTGTGCATTGCGCCCCGGCGTGCCCGGCATCTCCGACAACATCCGGGTGCGCTCCATCGTGGGCCGCTTCCTCGAGCACAGCCGGCTCTACTGGTTCGGCAACGACGGCGCGCCGGAACTGTACTGCGCCAGCGCCGACTGGCTGGAACGCAACCTGCTGCACCGCGTGGAGACCTGCTTCCCCATCCTGGACAAGGACCTGTCGGCGCGCGTGTTCAAGGAAGGCCTGCAGAACTACCTGGACGACAACTGCAACGCCTGGGAACTGCACGCCGACGGTCACTACGTCAAGCTCGTGCCCGGCGACGACCCGCCGCATTCGGCGCAGGGCACGCTGCTGGCCAAAGTCTGATGCGGCCTGTCGAGGCATGCATCGCGGACGCGCATCGCGCTGCAGCATTGCGCCACGCCATTGGCTAAACTGAGCGCATGGCGCCCCTGACCTCCCCCACCTCCCCTCCACTCCAGGACGGGGACCTGCTGGCCGCGATCGATCTGGGCTCCAACAGCTTCCACATGGTGGTGGCGCGGTCGCTGCTGGGACAGTTGCGCGTGGTCGACCGCCTGCGCGAAACCGTGCGCATGGCCGACGGCCTGGACGGCAAGGGCGGCCTGTCCGCCGCCGCCCGCCAACGCGCGCTGGACTGCCTGTCCCGCTTCGGCCAGCGCATCCGCGACATCCCCGCCGCCCGCGTGCGCGCCCTGGCCACCAATACGGTACGCCAGCTGCGCGAGCCGCAGGACTTCCTGGCCGCGGCCGAAGCCGCGCTGGGCAAGCCGATCGAAGTGGTATCCGGCCGCGAGGAGGCGCGCCTGATCTACCTGGGCGTGGCGCACGCGCAGCCGCCGAAATCCAACCAGCGCCGCCTGGTCATCGACATCGGCGGCGGCTCGACCGAGTTCATCATCGGCCGCGGCTTCGAGACGCTGGAGCGCGAAAGCCTGCAGGCCGGCTGCATCGCCAGCACGCGCCGCTTCTTCCCCGGCGGCAAGCTCTCGCGCAAGCGCTGGAAGGAAGCGCTCACCGAGATCGGCGCCGAGTTCCAGCAGTTCGCCGGCCTGTACCGCAGCCTGGGCTGGCAGGAAGCCATCGGCTCGTCGGGCACCAACAAGGCCATCGGCGAGATCTGCGCGGCCATGAAGCTCACCAAGGGCGCGGTCACCGCCGAAGCCCTGCCGCAGGTGCGCGAAAAGCTGCTGCAGGCCGACCGCATCGAGGACATCGACCTGCCCGGCCTGTCCAGCGACCGCCGCCCGATCATCGCCGGCGGCGTGCTGGTGCTGGAGGCCGCGTTCGAAGCGCTGGAGCTGCAGCGACTGATGGTCAGCAAGGCGGCGATGCGCGAAGGCATCCTGTTCGACATGCTGGGCCGCGGCAGCGACAACGATCCGCGCGACCTGTCCACCGCGGCGCTGATGCAGCGCTACGGCATCGACGAGTTCCAGGCCGCGCGGGTGGAAGCCACCGCGATGCGCCTGTTCGAACAGGTGGAGCAGGACTGGGGCCTGGACGACGACGATGCGCGCATGCTCGGCTGGGCCGCGCGCCTGCACGAGATCGGCCTGGTCATCGCCCACAGCCAGTACCACGTGCACGGCGCCTATCTGCTGGAGCACTCCGACATCGAAGGCTTCTCCCGCCAGGAACAGCAGGTGCTGTCGGCGCTGGTGCGCACGCATCGCCGCGGCGTCCCCAAGAACGCGTTCGACGCCCTGCCCGACCGCCTGCTGCTCAGCGCCCGGCGCAAGGCCGCCCTGCTGCGCCTGGCCGTGCTGCTGCACCGCTCGCACGACAACGAGGCCATTCCCCGCCTGGACCTGACCGCCAACGGCGACCGCCTGGACCTGGTGGTCAGCAAGAAATGGATCGACGCGCGCCCTCTGCTGCGCTCGGACCTGGTGGGCGAACCGGAGGACATGCAGGGGCTGGGCGTGGCGTTCAAGCCGTTCGTGGCCTGATCCACCGGCACTTCCACTTATGTGACATGCCGGTACACTCGGACCTGCCAAGAGGTCCGCGGCGTGGCCTGCATCCTGTGCCCCACGCCATTCTCTCCGTCCGCCGGTGCGGCGGGGGCAGACCCGACGGCGGTTGCACTTCGTCGTACGCATGCCTTCAGGAGGAAGCCGTGATCGATCGAAGAATCCACGACGAGCTGCTGTCCGACGCCTGGCTGGACGGCGGCCCCGGCGCCGCGGCCATCGGCCGCAACGTGGACCGCATGCTGGATGCGGTGCGCCGCCACCTCGACATGGACGTGGCCTTCGTTTCCGAATTCAACGGCCGCGACCGGGTGTTCCGCCACGTCGCCAGCCGGCTGGACCCCGCCCCCATCCGCCCCGGCGATTCGAGCCCGCTGGATGAGGGTTACTGCATGCGCGTGGTCGAGGGGCAGATCCCGCAGCTGATTCCCGACACCGGCGCGATCCCCGTGCTGGACGACATTCCCGAGACGCGGGCGCTGCCCATCGGCGCGCACCTGAGCGTGCCCATCCAACTGCGCGACGGCCGCGTGTACGGCACCTTCTGCTGTTTCAGCCTGGCCTCCAACCTGTCGCTCGGCCAGCGCGACCTGCACATGATGCGTGCCTTCGCCGATCTGCTGGCCTACCAGATCGATGGCGACCTCGATGCGGTGCACGAACACGAAAAGAAGGTCGCCCGTATCACCTCGGTGCTGGAGCTGGGCCAGCCACACATGGTGTACCAGCCGATTCTCCGCAGCAGCCAACGCCGCATCGTCGGCGTGGAATGCCTGTCGCGCTTCGGGCTGGAACCGCAGCGGACGCCCGATGTGTGGTTCGCGGAGGCGCGCGAGATCGGCCTGGGCGTGCGTCTGGAACTCAACGCCATCCTGTCCGCGCTCGATGGCCTTCGCCGGATGCCGGGCGACTTCTACGTGGCCCTCAACGTGTCGCCGCAGACGGTCATCAGCGGCGGTATCGACGGCTATATCGACGACCTCGACCCGCACCGCGTGGTCCTGGAGATCACCGAGCACTCGCTGGTGGAGGATTACGGCCTGCTCAACAAGCGCCTGGTACCGCTGCGCGAGGCCGGGGTGCGCGTGGCCGTGGACGATGCGGGCGCGGGCTACGCCAGCATGCGCCACGTGCTGGCCATCCACCCGGACATCATCAAGCTCGACCTCAGCCTGACCCGCGATATCGACACGGATTCGCCGCGGCGCGCACTGGCGGCGGCGCTGATCGAGTTCGCACGGCAGACGCAGTCGCGCGTGGTCGCCGAAGGCGTGGAGACGGCCTCCGAGCTGGCGGCGTTGCAGGCGCTCGGGGTGGACGACGTGCAGGGTTACCACCTCGCACGTCCGTTGGAAGCCGACGCCCTTGCGCAGATGCTCGCTGCCGAACGGCCGCTGGCCTGATGCACCGCAGCGCTCTGGCATGATGCCTGCTCCGTCCTGCGCGTGCCGCCGATGAAGACGTATCCCCTGGCCGATGGCCTCAGCACGTCCCGCATCGGCTATGGCTGCATGCACCTGAGCCGGGCCTGGGACGCCTCGCCGATCACCCTGGAAGAACGCCGCAACGCGCAGCGGCTGATCGAAACGGCGCTGGCCCACGGCATCACCCTGTTCGACCACGCCGACATCTATGCGCGCGGCAAATCCGAGCAGGTGTTCGGCCAGGTGCTGCGCGCCTCGCCCGGGCTCCGCGCGAAGATGGTCCTGCAGTCGAAGTGCGGCATCCGCTTCGCCGACGATCCGCCCGGCGCCCCCCAGCGCTACGACTTCAGTTACGCGCATATCGTGGCCTCGGTCGAAGGCAGCCTGGCGCGCCTGGGCGTGGACCATCTGGACGTCCTGCTGCTGCATCGTCCCGATGCGCTGGTGGAACCGGAAGAGGTCGCACGGGCCTTCGACGCCCTGCATGCCAGCGGCAAGGTGCGACACTTCGGCGTCAGCAACCACACGCCCGGCCAGATCGACCTGCTGCGCCGCCACCTGCGCCAGCCGCTGGTGGCGAACCAGGTGGAAATAAGCCTGCTGCACCTGCCGCTGATCGATGACGGCGTGGTCGCCAACACCACCGGCCATGCCTACGCCTCCGCAGCCGGCACGCTGGACCATGCACGCCTGCACGACATCCGCCTGCAGGCCTGGGCGCCATTGGCCGGCGGCAGGCTGGGCACCCTGTCCGAGTTCGCCGACCCGGTGGTCCGCCAGACCTCGGCCTTGCTGCGGCAACTGGCCGCAGCGCATGGCGTGGCCCCCGAAGCGATCCAGCTGGCCTGGCTGCTGCGCCATCCCGCCGGCCTGCAACCCATCGTCGGCACCACCGACCCGGTGCGCCTGGCGGCCTGCTGCGCCGCGGACGAGGTGCAGCTCTCGCGCGAGGCCTGGTACGCGCTGTTCTCCGCGGCGCGCGGCGGGCGCGTGCCGTAAAGGGCGATGACCGTCGGCACGGGCGCGGCATCGCGTCCGCCGGCCATCATGGCCGTCCCCCTCTTCGCAGGAGTCTCCATGCCGCATACCGCCATCAACCTGCAGGCCAAGCTGGGCGGCTTCTCGGAACACTGGTCGCCCCGGGTCGTGGCCGAAATGAACGACTACCAGTTCAAACTGGCCAAGATCCTGGGCGAGTTCGTGTGGCATGCGCATGAGCAGACCGACGAAGTCTTCATCGTGCTGTCGGGCGAAATGACGCTCGAGTTCCGGGACGGCGCCGTGCCGCTGGCCGCCGGCGAGATGTACGTGGTACCGCGGGGCGTCGAGCACCGGCCGGTCGCCCGCGAAGAATGCAGCATCAGGCTGGTCGAGCCCCGCGGCGTGATCAATACCGGCGACGCCGGCGGCGCCTACACCGCGCCCAACGATGTCTGGATCTGATTCTCCTGTCGCTGTCCCCCGCCACCTGCCGGATGCACCATGACCGATCCCTACAACTCGTCTCCCGCTCACGCAGCCATCCCGGCATCGTCCGGCGCCCGGATGCGCCCCCTGGACGAGGCGATGGTGACGACCGCGCTGGAACTTCCCGGCTACCGCATCCGCCGCAACCTGGGCGTGGTGCGCGGCATCACCGTGCGGTCGCGATCGATCGTGGGCAACTTCCTGGGCGGCCTGCAGGCGCTTTTCGGCGGCAACATCACCATCTACACCGAACTGTGCGAACAGGCGCGCGACCAGACCTATCGGGACATGCTCCATCATGCCCGCCAGCTGGGCGCCAATGCGATCATCGCCGTGCGCTACGACGCCACCGACGTGATGGCCGGCCTGACCGAGGTGCTGTGCTATGGCACGGCGGTGGTGGTCGAACCGCAGGACGGCTGACTCCGATGGCACCCACGACGCCAGGGACGTGCAAGCGCGCGTGGCTGCGCAGGCTCGTGCTGGCCGGCCTGATCCTGGCGGCGTATCCCACGTTCGTCCTGACGTACACGTGGACCCATGTCCTGCGGAGCCCGCTGCCGGGTGGGCGGCACGGACCGCTGGATGCCTACCGGCATACGCTCGCCAGTGCGGTCGTGGCCCATACGCTCGACGCTCGCGCGATTGACCTGGTCAACGGCGTGATGGAGCGGCAGGGCAGACGCTCCAACGCCATGGACGTCCACAGCAACCTGATCGGCGCCGGCATCGGCTCGCGCGCCGCCCGCTTCTCGGACATCGAACCGCAGGTGGCGCGCAGCGTCGCGGCGGGCCGGATCGATGCCCCTTCGCCGGACCAGACCACCTGGTTACCGCCGGAGGATTGGAAAGAGGGGTTTGCGTGGTGAGGAAGCGGCCATGGCGGGCCGCATGCGGACCTCGCGTGGCGTGAGCAGCGCGCCCAGGCGTGCGCGGGTCAGGCTGTCAGCCTGGCGACGATCCGGCGGACCCAGGGCGCCAGCAAGGTGACCGCGGCGAACGCCACCGGCCAGGTGGTGGCGCAACTGCGCGCCCAGGTCGCCAGGAACCCGGCATGGAAACCTTGGTTCACCAGCAGCACGAACGCCGACACCAGCGACACCATGATGGCGGACAGCAGCGCACCGAACAGCAACGGCGCGAAACGGGCGGGAATGCGCATGGAAGACTCCTTTGGGATGGGTGGATCAGAAGGAAGGGACCGAATGCAGTAGCAGGGCCGACACGTAGAGCCCCGCTCCGAACACGAGGTGATTCAGCAGGCTGTGGGCGCGCGCCATGGACGGGCGCGCGGTCCTGGACGCCGCAATGCCGGCCCCCATGCCCGGCTGCATCAGCAGGAAGGGCGCGGCAACGGTGATCACACCGACGAGCAGCGCAGGCCCCGGCGTGGGATGACGCAGCCACGCGATGCCCCAGACCATGGGGAGTACCGCGGCAAAAAGCACGCCGGTGAGGTAGTGCATGCACCACCCCAGCGCGCGCTCCCCACGGACGGCAGGACTTCGGGCGATGGCGTCGTGGCGGAACCGGCCCATCGGCATATGGCCCAGCCAACGCCCGACCAGGGCATAGTCGGGGGCCGGCACGCCGAAAAAGCGTCGACGCAGCACGCCCCACGCATCCATCGTGAACGTGGCGCCAATGCCGATGAGCAGGGTCGAAGTCCAGGCATGCATGTCGATGTCCTCGTGAATCGGTCCGGCGCCGGCTTGCGCCGTTCGACCGTTGCGCGCACCATGCCACTTCAAGTCAACTTCAAGTCAAGCGGGGACGCGATGGACATAGGCGAGGTCGCAAAGCGGTCCGGCGTGCCGGCGTCGGCCCTGCGCTACTACGAGCAGAGGGGCCTGATCGCATCGGACGGTCGGCGCGGCCTGCGCCGCACCTTCCACCCTGGCGTGCTGGAGCGCCTGGCGCTGATCGCGTTGGGGCAGACGGCGGGGTTCTCGCTGGACGAGATCGCGGCCATGTTCGGTGCCGATGGCCGGCCCGACATCGATCGCCGCGCCCTGCGCACCAAGGCGCGCGAACTGGACGCGATGATCCTTCGCCTGACGGCCATGCGCGACGGGCTCAAACACGCCGCCGCCTGCTCTGCCCCCAGCCATTTCGAATGCCCCCGGTTCCGCGCCCTGCTGGGCCAGGCCACTGCCCAATCACCCCGAGGCAAGGCAGGCGGACCCCGCCGGCCGACGCGCAAGGCTGCCCATCGTCCGGCCACACCCGCCTGAGCGCGTCGCGATACGTCGAACGTCGGCCCGGATTCGGTGCCGGCGCACACCGTCATCGCACGGTCACCGATCCGACACATCCACTACATCTGCCGCCCCCAGCATGCGCAAAACGTGGAGCTGCGCATGCGCTTTGCCATCGTCACCGAGACGTACCCGCCGGAAGTCAACGGCGTGGCCCTCACCGTGCAGGGGCTGGAAACCGGCCTGCGCCAGCGCGGGCACGCCGTCTCGCTGGTACGGCCCCGTCAGGCGGTCGACGCAGAGGCGGCCGATGACACGCTGCTGGTGCGCGGGGCCAGCCTGCCGCGCTATCCCGGCCTGAAATTCGGCTTGCCGGCCACCCGGCGCCTGCTCGCGCTGTGGAAGGAATCCCCACCGGATGCGGTCTACGTGGCCACGGAAGGCCCTTTGGGTTGGTCGGCCGTGCGCGCGGCGCGTCGCCTGGGCATCCCGGTGGCCACCGGCTTCCATACGCGCTTCGACGAGTACATGCGCGACTACGGCGTGCGCTTCCTGCAGCACACCGCGCTGCGCTGGATGCGGCGCTTCCACAATGGCGCGCAGGCCACGCTGGTGCCGACGCGCGAACTGGCGGACTTCCTGCAGGCACAGGGCTTCCATCACGCGGTGCGCCTGGCGCGCGCGGTGGACGCGCAGCACTTCAGCCCGGCGCGCCGCGACCAGGCGCTGCGCGCGCAGTGGGGCCTGGGGCCGGACGACCTGGCGGTGATCTACGTGGGCCGCATCGCGGCGGAGAAGAACCTGGACCTGTCGATCCGGGCCTTCGACGCGATCCGGCGGCAGCAGCCGACGGCAAGGTTCGTGTGGGTGGGCGATGGCCCGCTGCGCGAACGGCTGGCGCAGGCGCATCCGGACTTCGTCTTCTGCGGCGTGCAGCGCGGCGAAGCGCTGGCGCGCCACTTCGCCAGCGGCGACCTGTTCCTGTTTTCCAGCCACAGCGAAACCTTCGGCAACGTCACCCTGGAGGCGATGGCCAGCGGCGTGCCGACGGTGGCCTTCAACTACGGCGCCGCACGCGAGCATCTGCGCGATGGCGTGCATGGCGCGGCGGTGGACGACGACGAGGCGTTCATCGCCGCTGCCCTGCGACTGGCCGCCGACCCGGCCGTGCGCCGCACGATGGGGACAGCCGCCGTCGCCGCGATGGGCGCCCTGCGCCCCGAGCAGGTGGCCGCCGATTTCGATGCCCTGCTGACCGATCTCGCCCTGACCCGGAGAAGCCACCATGCGTCCATCGCCGCCGCGTAATGCCTTGATCGGCCGGGACGCCGGCTGGTGCCTGCGCGCCAACCGCTGGGGCGAATGGCGCGGGGTGCGCCACTTCTTCGCCATCGTCAGCCGGCTGGGCGACGGCGTGTTCTGGTACGTGCTGATGGCGGCGCTGATCGTGGCGGACGGGCTGGAGGGCCTGGCCGCGTCCGCGCACCTGGCCGCCACCGGCGTGATCGCACTGACGCTGTACAAGGCGCTGAAGCGCTGGACGCGCCGGCCGCGCCCGTTCGCCTCCGACGTGCGCATCCGCGCCTGGATCGCACCACTGGACGAATTCAGCTTCCCCTCCGGACACACGCTGCATGCGGTGGCCTTCACCCTGGTGGCGCTGGCGCACTACCCCATGCTGGCGCCCCTGCTGATCCCGTTCGCAGGGTGCGTGGCCGCCTCGCGGGTGGTGCTGGGCCTGCACTACCCCAGCGATGTGCTGGCGGCGACCGCCATCGGCTCGGCCCTGGCCGGGCTGTCGATCTGGCTGGTGCCCGGCGTCAGCCTGCTGGGATAAGGCGAGCGGCGCGGCAAGGCCGTCCGGAAACCGCGCAGGCAGCGCACGAGCAATACCGGGGCGCGGGGGTGTCCGGAAATCGCCGCGCGCGAGGGCGCCGCTACAACGCCTGAAGCTTGGCGCGTGCGAGGGCGGGCTTCAGCTGGCCCATCCAGTCGCGATCATTGGCCACCTGGGCCTCGGCCCGGCTGCGGTCGAGCGCATCGAGGTCCAGGTCGGCGATCGCCCAGGCCTGGTTGCCCACCGTTTGCGCCACCACCCCGTCCGCGGGCAGGCCGCGGTCCATCGGCGCGAAGATCGCGGCCTCGCCCGTGTTGACGTCGAGCGCCGGGTTCCACGGCGCTTCGCCCGCCGTCACCGACTGCGCCACGAACATGCGGTTCTCCAGCGCGCGCGCCAGGCACCCCACGCGCACGCGGGTCGCGCCGGCCTGGGTGTCGGTGCAGCTGGGCACCAGCAGCAGGCGCGCGCCGGCTTCGGCCTGCGCATGCACGGGCAGCGGGAATTCGCTGTCGTAACAGACGGCCACGCCGGCGCGCACGCCCTCCAGCTCGAACACCTTCAGCGCATCGCCGCCCTCGATCACGCCGAGGTCCTTTTCGAATCCGGTGAGCTGCAGCTTGTCCTGCCAGAGGTGGCTGCCATGCGGGGTGAACACGTCGCAGCGGTTGCGATAGCGGCCATCACCCTGCCCCAGCAGGAAGGTACCGGCCACCACGTACATGTCCAGCGACGCTGCCAGCCGCGCATACAACGCCAGCCAGTCGTCGCGATAACGCTGGAGCGCGGCCAGGGAGGCGTGCAGGTCGGCCCGGGTGGCGTCGTCGAAGCTGGCGGCCAGTTCCAGCGACAGGTATTCGGGCAGTACGGCGATGCGCGCGCCCTGCGCGGCGGCCTGGCCCAGCACGGCTGCCTGGCGCTGGGCGAACGCAGTGAAATCCACGGGCGCCTGGATCGGATACTTGGCCACGGCGACCTTCATCGCGCGACCTCCAGCGGGCGCAGCCAGAACGTCAGCGCATGGTCGACTTCGCCCTGGCCGACCTCGCGCCACGACAAACGCATCGTCATGCCGGGGCGCCGCTCGTAGCCGCGCTTGCGCCAGAACATCTCGTTGCCACGATGATCGGCCGGCCTGCGTGGATCGTCGTCGGCGCGATCAACGGCGCAGAACGCCGCGCACGCAAAGCGTCCCAATGCGCGCGCATGCGCCTCGCGATGATCGAAGAAGGCATGGCCTATCCCGAAGCCGCGGTACGCCGGCAACAGCACCGATTCGCCGAAATAGAAGACGTCCTCCGGATCGATGGCGCCGTCGACGAACGGCTGGCGGAAGGCTTCGGCATCGTCCATCAGCGGCAGGCCGGTGGAGGCGCCGATCACCTGCCCGTCCTCCATCGCCAGCACGAACACGCTTTCGGACGAAGCGGCATAGGCGGCGAGGTAGTCGCGCTCATACCCTGGGTCGCCCTCGTACAGGTAGGGCCAATCGCGAAACACCGCGGCGCGCAGGCGTGCGACATCCTCCAGCCAAGGGGTGATCTCCGGCCCGCGGAAGAGGCCGATGGTGTGCGCAGAGGTCATCGGCGAACTCTAGCGCACGCCATCGGCCACGGCGAGGCAGCGTCCGTGCCCGGTTCCGTCGGTTGCGCGCTAGTCCCACCGGCCTGCGTCCCCAGCTCCGAGCCGATACCCGTTGCATCCCCTCGCGTACCGCGATGCTCGCCCAGACCGCGGCCAGAAGCGCCAGGAGCCGCGGCAGGATCATCGCGGGAGCCACGCTCTCGCCCGCGGCAAGCCGCTTGCAGAGACACCCGACGCCCCTGGGCCGTTGCCGGCAGCACGAGCGGCTGCGGCGGCCGCAAGAAGCAGCCGGCAACGGCCGCCACCCGCGCGATGAGGCCCAGCGGAAAAGCGAACGCCACCATGGCGGCCAGCAGGAGCGTCATCCGCGATCCTGCCAGCCGTAGACGACCAGGCGTGCGCTCGGCAATACCGCGAGCCAGGCATCCCGGCCCACTTCCCGGGTGAGGTAGGCGCCCTCGCTCCAGGACGCCTCCACCGTGCACCACCGTCCCGGCGCGACGCCCTCGCGCGCCACGCCGATCCATTCGCCGCAGTCGACAGGGTTTCCGCACTGCCCGTCCGACGACAGGCGCCGCCAGGCTTCGTAGTGCGACGGTGCGCCACCGGACAGTGCGCCGCGCGAGCATGTCGCCCCATCGAAATAGGCCAGGCCCTGGTACCGGATCGCGTCGGCCGCACGGCGTGCCAGCTCCAGCGCCACCGCGCCATGCGCCTCGCGTCCCGACAGCGGGCCGAACAGCATGCACCGCAGCTGCCCGGTCGATATCGCCACACCGTGCAGGCCGACGGTGTGGATGGCGGCAGGCAGCAACTGCTGCGCCCGACGATAGACGCGCACCCGATTCATGGCCGCCTCAACGCAACTCGGTGCCCAGCGCGTACCAGTCCACCTTGCGGGTCACCCACATGATCGCCGCCAGGATACCGAACAGCAGCAGCGAGCCCATCAGCAGCGCGTTGTTCTCCGATTTCAGCAGGATGTACAGCACGCCGTACAGGGCCGTCAGCATGGTCGCGAAGCCGGCCGCGCGCAGCCAGCTCTTCAGCACGCCGGACAGGTAGAAGAACTGCAGCCCGATGCACGCGGCGGCGGACACCAGATAGGCCTGCCAGAAAGCGATGTGCTCGGACAGGCTGAGCAGCAGCAGGAAGAAGATCGCCAGCGCCAGGCCGACCAGCAGGTACTGCAGCGGATGGATCGGCAGGCGCTTGATCAGTTCGAACAGGGCAAACCCCACGAAGGTCAGCACCACGAACAGGATGCCGTACTTGCTGGCCCGGTCCACCTGGGTGTAGACGTCGACCGTATCGGCCAGGCTGACCACTGCGCTGTCGATGGCGGTGTCGCCGCCCGCCCCCTCACCCAAGCCCTCCGGCGAGACGCGCAGCGAAGGCGCCTGGGTCAGCTTGCCGGACGCCGACTCCAGCTGGCTCTGCGCCGCGCTGGCCAGCGACGACACCTGCCAGCGCGCGGTGAAGCCGCGCTCGTCCAGCGTCTTCGCATTGGGCAGGAACCGGCCACCGAACAGCGGCTGCCGCCACGGCGAACGGACCGCGATGTCGTTGCTGTCGGCGATGGGCGCGATGCCGAGGGTCTGCGTGCCCGCCAGCGCCATCTCCAGGCGCAGGTTGCTGGCGGGCAAGGAGCCGCCCGGGGCGTCCAGCAGCGCGTGGACGCCCTCCATCCGCGAGGCCATCGCGCCCGTGCCGGCGGCCAGCGTGCGTGGCACGCCATCGACCTTCAGCGAAGGGGTGCCGACCAGTCCGCGCACGTCCGCCATGCCGACCACCACGTAGGGCTGGCCGTAGATGCGCCCGTCGGCCTGCGGCACCTGCAGCGGCGCGAAGCCCGCCTTCATCGCGGCCTTCCACTCGTACACGTTCACCGAGTACAGGCCGATGCGCCGTTCCCCGGGCTGCAGCTGCCCGTCCACCGTCAGGGTCGCCGGGGTCTGCAGCAGATAGCCCTCCTTCACGTCCCGACGCACTTCGGGCTTGCCGTCCTCGTTCAGCGCATTGACCAGGCGCTCCTCGCGCCAGGGCACGACGCGCAGCGGCCCCACGACCTGCTGCGCCCCGGCCATGCTTTGGGAAACGCGTGCTTCCGCCACCGCGCGGTAGCGTTCGCGGTCCTGGATGACGCCGCGGATCATCAGCAGCGGAATGAGCAGCAGCAGGACCAGCCCGCCCACGGTGAGGAAACGCAACAGCAGTTTCAATGACTTCATGTCGATGCCCCGGTTGGATACGCCGTGCATCGTCCAGTGCCCGTGTGCAACGGGCAGGTGGCCTGTTTGAAGGCTGTGTGAAGTGGCCACCCCTGTGATCGCGCCCTACCGCAGATGACATCGCCCGCGCCCGGAGCTCCGCCCGTTGGGTTGAACCCCGCCCCGACCTTGGCATACTTCGGCTGATCGCCGCTGCCACGCGACCCACCGACTGGAGCGTCACCCCGCAATGGACTTTGCCTACCACCCCTCGCTGAAGAAGACGCTTGAGGAATGTCAGGAATGGCTGGCTTATCCGGGCAACCCTGAGAGGCCGGTCGAGTATTCGGCTGATCTGCAAACGTGGTTGGATGCACCGACGCGTCCGGCCAGGATGCAGGGCAACCCCGTAGCCGATCTCGCTCATTACTACGGCATGGCCGCTTGCGCCGCCTATGGGCGAAAAGATCTCCAGGATCTGGTGCAATTCCTGCACTGGGCCGTGGCGCTACGTGCTCTCGATCTGAGACATCGTGGCATGTTCAGTGAACGCCGCCCCGATCTGGGAAACTGGCCGAGCGAGTTTTGGGACAGCATGAAGGCAGCCGGCCCCACGATGCTCTCCAAGTGGAACCTGAGCCGGATTTGCGCGCAGCGCTTCATCGAGATGGCCGAGAAGGACGAGCGGGTGAACCAGCCCCCAGCCACCCGTCGGATCAACCACGACACCAACGACGTGTTCCTGGTCGGACTTTTCTCGCAGGCGTTCGATATCGCCACCAGTTTCCAGCCCCGCAAGCCGCTGATCGCGCCCTATCAACAGCTTCTGGACGCATGGCGCACTCAAGATGAGTCGATCTTCCAGTCTGCAATGCAGGCAGCGGCCGACTTCCATGTCAGCCGCGCCAAGCCCAGCACGGGCAAGACGTTCTATGAGTTCGACACGGCATTGGACCGCCTTTTCCCTGCAGAACTGCTGGCCGTACAGGCCCTGCGTCGGCGCGATGGCCTGGCCGCCTTCGAGGCCGGCCACCTGCTGGTCGACGGTCCCTGGGCCGTGATCAAGGACTTGCCCGACGCCGAGCCCCATCCGTTGACGGTGCGCGTCGAGGCCCAGCTGCACAGGGACTATCCGGATTTCCGGTAGTGCCTGCGCCTGTGGAGCGCCGCGTGGTCGATTGAACATCAGCACGACTTCGGCATACTGCGGCGGGCTGCCGCCCACTGCTAGGAATGTGACAACGCAATGGACTTTGCCTACCACCCCTCGCTGAAGAAGACGCTCAAGGAATGTCAGGAATGGCTGACCTATCCTTCCAGCCAAGCCATGCCCGAACGGTACTCCAGTCATTTGCAGGAGTGGATGGCGGCCGAAGAACGCCCCGCCAGGATGCGAGGCAACCCTGTGGACGACCTGGGACACTATTACGGCATAGCCGCTTGTGATGCCTACAAGCGGAAGTGCACGGCCGATCTGGCCCGACTCCTTCGCTGGGCGGTAGCTTTCCGCGCTTTGGATCTACGTCGAAGCGGCATGTTCAGTGAGCAATATCCGGGCGATGGAGATTGGCCCAGCGAGTTTTCTGACAGCATGAAGGCGGCAAGTGTTTTGACGCTGTCCGAGTGGGCTCTGGGCCGAATCTGCGTCGAACGCTTCATACAGATGGCTGAGAAGGATCAACGCGTCAACCAGCCGCCGGCCACTCGTCGCATCAACCACAGTACTCATGATGTTTTCCTGATCGACCTGTTCGCTCAAGCTTTCGATCTCACCACGAGTTTCCGACCCTGCAGACCGTTGATCGAGCCCTACCAACAGCTTCTGGACGCCTGGCACACGGAAGACGAGTCCATCTTCCGGTCTGCGATGCAGGCGGCGGCCGACTTCCACATCAGCCGCGCCAAGGCCAGCACGGGCAGGACGTTCTACGAGTTCAACTACGACATCGACCGCCTGTTTCCGGCCGAGCTGCTGGCCGTGCAGGCCCTGCGTCGGCGCGATGGCCTGCCGGCCTTCGAGGCCGGCCACCTGCTGGTCGACGGCCCCTGGGCCGTGATCAAGGACTTGCCCGACGCCGAGCCCCATCCGTTGACGGTGCGGGTCGAGGCCCAGTTGCACAGGGACTACCCGGACTTCCGATAACGCAGTACGCCATTCTGCAAGGAGCGCAGCCATGACAAACCCGAACCCGTCGCGCGCCACCCGACTGGCCGCCCTGGCGGTCGCAACGGATGCCCAGGGGCATGTCGACCTGACGGCGTTCCAGGCGCAGTTGCTGATCCAGCAGCACCAGAGCATCGATGGCCTGGATGCGCCGTCGCTGGCGCGGACCCTCGCCGGCTCGCCTGCGATGGCGCGACCGGACGGGCGCGAACAGCTGGAGCCGATGTTGCAGGCACTCGGCCGGCAGTTGGGGCTGCGGGACGCCGAGCGTCTGGCGCAGGCGCTGGACGCCAACCACCTGACCGATTCCCGGCTGGAGCGGAACTGGGAACGTTTGACCGAAGCGGCGAGCGAGGCCTGGAACATGGGCTCGCGGGCGCTGGAACGCACCGACGTCTCGATCAGCGACGGCCTGGCGCAGGCCCGGCGCTGGGCCGAACAGGTCCGTGACAACCCGGACAATCGCTACCTGCAGCGGGCCGCAGGGCATGTCGCCGGCGAGGTCGCCGGGGAGGCACAGGAAAACTACGGCGCACTGAAGGGGGCGACCGGCCAGGGTCTGCAGGTGCTGGGCGACACGGTCGATCTGGCCAGCTTCACCCTGCGCTTCTCGCGCGATCGCGATTTCCGCAACATGATCGTCGGCGCGGCCGGGATGTACGCGGCCGAGGTCTGGGACGACCCCGGCAAACCGGTGGACGACGCCAGCCGCGCCGCGAAGCAGGCGTGGGACGAATGGAAGCAGGGCCTGGAGCGTGCCACGCGCGAGGGCAAGGCGCCCGAGTACATCGGCCAGGCCGAGGGCGCGGCCGGCGTGGAGATCCTTGCCGCACTGGTGCCGGTCAGCAAACTGCCGAAGCTGGCCAAGGTCGCCAAGGTGGCGGACGTGCTGGACGATGGCGTGCCGCTGCACACGGCCGGTCCGGCTCGCAGGTTGAGCAGGGAAGGAATCCAGGCACTCACCGAGGTCGGCGACGATATCCGCCGCGCGCAGGCCAAGGGCGGCCTTGCGGCCGACAGCGCCGACCTGATGCTCGATGGCCTGGCCGGCGTGCGCCGCAGCCAGGGTCAGCTGAGCGATCTGGTCGATGGCCTGCGCCAGACCGGACACCTGGACGAACTGCTGCAAAGCGGCGCGCTGCGTCCGCGCGAACTGGGCTACCTGGCGCGCCAGAACCTCGACGATTTCCGGAACGTGTCCTTCGACCAGGCGCTGACCGCCTCGGTCGGCGGCCGGGCACTCGGCGAACTCAAGCGCCATGAAGTCGGTGAGATCGGCGAAGCGATCATGGTCCACGACCTGGCGCAGAAGGGCTATCGCGACATCGTCCCGATCCAGAACAACTCCGGACACGGCAACGACGTGGTCGCGATCAATCCGCGTACCGACAGGTGGGAGATCTTCGAGGTCAAGACCTCGGCCCACGGAATTGCGAAAGGGCAAGGATCAGATCCGCAGCCGTTGGTGGATCGGCGTATCGACTTGGCGATCCGTCAGGAGGGCCACTGGACGCCACAAAACGTGTGGGAGGTGACGGCCAAGTCGACGGCGATGCGAATCCGCAAGGATGCTTTCGACACAGAGACCGATCAGTTGAAAGTCGACACCTACTGGTCCCGCATCAACCTCGAGCAGGATCGCGCCACCGGCCTGATCAGGGGCGAGCCGGAGATCGAACCCTGGTTGCCCAAGGCGGAGCGTCCGGAGCGGCAGTCGTTGCGTGAAGACGCCTTGCCGGCGCCCGGCCTGCAAGTCCCGGCCAGTCTCCAGGATGCCTCGCACCCCGGCCATCGCCAGTTCCTGCTGGCCCGGGATGCGGTCCAGCGGATGGAATTCGACCACGACATCCCGCCCGGTCCGCACAGCGACCAGCTTGCCGCCGCGCTGGCATGCAAAGCCGAACAGGAAGGCCTGCGGCTGGACGCCGTGAAACTGCGGCTGGGCGCCCAAGGCCGCATCGACATCATCGAGCGCGCCGGTTACGACGTGCCCGAGCGACATGTACCGATCGACAGCCGGGAGGCGCTGGCCCGCTCCGTCGAGATGCACAGCCACGATTGGTCGGCCGCGCGATCGCCGCATTACGTCAGCCGGGCTCCGGCTGCCGAACGCACCGGCGAGCATCTGCAGGCGCTGGCGCAACTGCCGGCCCAGGATCGCGCGCTCTTCGACCGCATCCGCGACCGGGTGCCCGCGCATATCGGCGACGAGCGTGTGCTTCAGGCCATGGTGGAGGGCCGCAGGCAGGCGTGGATCGATGGCCCGGATCGTCTGGGCGGTGTGGAGATCCATGGCGACCGCCTGTCGCTGGTCGACAGCTCCGCGGCCCGCTTCCGCGCCACCATCGACCTGTCGGCGCCCGCGCCCGCCCTGCGCGAGAGTCTTGAGCAGAACGACAGGCTCGATCAATCACTGGCCCAGCAACGGGAGACGGCGGAATCGCAACGCGAACAGCAGGGTCCCGTCATGCGGATGGGGTGACGTCACCTGCGTGGACACCGCCCGGAAGCACGTAAGCGCGGGTGCCGAAGGCAGAGCACACCGCCATTACACCGCCGGCAGGGACAGCACGGCTTCGGCACCGCCCTCGGGCCGGTTGCGCAGCGTCGCCTCGCCGCCGTGCAGGCGCATGACCTCGCGCACGAACGGCAGCCCCAGGCCGGAGCTGCGCTGGCCGCTGTGCGGGCGCGGCAGCGAATAGAAGCGTTCGAATACGCGTTCGTACGCATAGTCCGGAATCCCGGGACCGCGGTCGCGCACGATGAAGCGCACCTGCCCGTCCGCGTGTTCGACACCCAGCTCCACCGTACCGCCAGGCGGCGAGAACGCGAGCGCGTTGTCCAGCAGATTGCCCAGGGCTCGGCGCAGCAGGAAGGCGTCGCCCTCCACGGCCCACGTACCCGCGGGCGGCGCGCGCTGGATCCGCACCCCATGCGGGGTCAGCCCGGCGTCGACGGCCTGCACCACCTGCTCCACCAGCGCGCCGGCATCGATGCGCTCGCGCCGCTGCAGCCAGCCGTGCTGCTCCACTTCCGCCAGCGCGAGCAACTTGTCGATGGTTTCGGTCAGGCGCTGCTCCTGCGCCTGGATGTGCCGCGCGAAACGCTGCCGCTCGGCCTCCGGCAGCGGCTCCTGCAGCAGTTCGGCCGCCCCGCGGATCGCGGCCAGCGGCGATTTCATCTCGTGGGTCAGCGATTGCACGTACTGCTCCACGTAGGCCTTGCCGGCCAGCTTGCGGCGCATGGTCTCCAGCGCGCGCCCGAGGTCGCCGATCTCGTCGGCGCGCAGCCGCGGCGGCGGCACCGGCTCGCCGGCGCTGACCGCCTGGGCGTAACGGTTCAGGCCGCCGATGCCGCGCACCAGCCACCACGTCATCAGCACGCCGATCAGCGCCGAGATGCCGATCAGCCAGGCGCCGCGCAGCAGGATGCTGCGCTGGCTGGCGACGATGAAGGGCTCGATGCTGCGGTTGGGCTGCGACAGCGTCAGCACGCCCAGCAGCGTGCCCCGATCGCCCGGGTCGTAGATGGGCGCGGCCACGTGCATGACGGTATGCGCGTTGTCGCCGGGGGTTTCCGGGCTGGAGCGTGCGCCGTACTCGCCGCGCAGGGTGCGGTAGACGTCGTTCCAGCGCGAATTGTCGCGCCCGACATCGCGCCCCTGCGAGTCGAACACCACCGTGCCGCGCGCGTCGGTGACCGTCACCCGGTAATCCACCGAGCGCTTCTGGAAGCGCCATACCCAGGCCTTCGGGTCGCGCTGCTGGGCCAGCGCGACGTGGCGGGCGAACGCCCCCCCGGCGATGCGCCCGTCCTTCAGATCGTCGGCGGCCAGTTCGGCCAGCAGGTTGGCGGCGTCCACCAGGGTGGATTCCATCGCCTGGCGCACGCCTGGCTTCACTTCGTTGACGAACACGCGCATGACGAAGAACGCGGCGATGCCGACGATCAGGAAGAAGCCGAGCACGAGCTTCAACCCCAGGCGCATGCGTCAGGCCTCGACGGCGTAGCCCAGTCCGCGATGCGTGCGGATCGGGTCGGGGTCGGCCCCGGCCGCGCGCAGCTTGGCGCGCAGGGTCTTCACGTGGGTGTCGACGGTGCGGTCGGCGCTGTCGGCATCGCTGTCCCAGCCGCGGTCCATCAGCTGCGCGCGGCTGAGGATGGCGCCCGGGCGCTGCAGCAGCGCGTCCAGCACGGCGTATTCGTAGCGGGTCAGGTCCAGCAGCTGCTGCCGGTAGCGGATGCGGTGGCCTTCGCGGTCGATGGCGAAGGCGCCGCGTACCACCCACGGGTCGGTGGACGCCGCGGGGCCAGCCCCGGCACGGCGCAGGCGCGCACGCACCCGGGCCACCAGCTCGCGGGGGGAAAAGGGCTTGGTGACGTAGTCGTCGGCGCCCAGTTCCAGCCCCAGCACGCGGTCTATCTCGTCGTTGCGGGCGGTGAGGAAGATCACCGGCACGTCGCTGAAGCCGCGCAACTGGCGGCACACGTCGAACCCGCTGCCGTCGGGCAGGCCCACGTCCAGCACCACCACGTCCACGCCGCCGGCGCGCACGCGCGGCGCCACGTCGCGTGCGAGCAGGCAGTGGTCCGCCTCGATGCCTTCGCTGCGCAGCGCGTACAGCACGGCGTCGGCGATGGCGGCTTCGTCTTCGGCAATCAGTACGCGGGGCATGGCGCAAGCATATATGCTGCGCGCCATGAATTACCGCCACGCCTTCCATGCAGGCAACCACGCCGACGTCCTCAAGCACATCGTGCTGCTGGCCCTGGTCGATGCGCTGAAGCGCAAGGACGCGCCGTTCTTCGTGCTGGACACGCATGCCGGCCGCGGCCGCTACCTGCTGGGCGGGGCGGAGAGCCGCAAGACCTCCGAGGCGGACGAAGGGGTCTTCCGGCTGCTCGATGCGCCCCACCTGCCGGAACTGGCCGAGTCCTACCTGCGCGCGGTGCAGGCGAACAACCCGGTCGGCGCGCTGGTGGCCTACCCCGGCTCGCCGTTGCTGGTCGCGCAGGCGATGCGGGCACAGGACCGGCTGGCCGCCTGCGAGCTGCAGCCGGAGGAAGCCGCCGCGTTGAAGGACCTGTTCGCCCACGACCCGCGCGTGGCCGTACATGCCCGCGACGGCTACGGTGCGATGAAGGCGTTGCTGCCGCCGCGCGCCGGCACGCAGCGCATCGCGCGCGGGCTGGTGCTGATCGATCCGCCCTACGAAGCACAGGACGCCGAATACCCGCAGGTCATTGCCGCGCTGCGGGATGCGCTCGAGCGCTGGCCGGCCGCGACCTATGCGGTCTGGTATCCGATCAAGCAGCGGCGCAGCCTGCAGCCTTTCTTCCGCAAGGCGGCGGCGCTGCCGTCCCGGGGGGCGTTCGTGGCGGAGTTGCAGGTGCGCCCCGACGACTCGCCCCTGCGCCTGACCGGCAGCGGCATGCTGGTGCTCAATCCTCCCTGGCAGTTGGACCAGGCCCTGGCGCCGGTATTGCCGGTGCTGGCCACCGCCCTGGGCGAAGCAGGCGCCAGCCACCGGCTGGAGTGGCTGCGCCCACCCGCCTGACGGGTCCCCGCGTCACACGGTGCCGCCGGGGTGCTGTGCGAGAATTTCCCTTCCCCTTGCCGACGACCTTTCTTCCATGGCCGGATCCAGCCTGTTCGCCCTGATCGACGACATCGCCACCCTGCTGGACGACGTGTCCGTGATGACCAAGGTGGCCGCGAAGAAGACCGCGGGCGTACTGGGCGACGACCTGGCGCTCAACGCGCAGCAGGTGACCGGCGTGAAGGCCGACCGCGAACTGCCGGTGGTGTGGGCGGTGGCCAAGGGCTCGATGGTCAACAAGGCCATCCTGGTGCCGGCCGCACTGGCCATCAGCGCGCTGGAGACCTGGCTGCACGGGCGCGGCTACAGCGTCCCGCTGGTCACCCCGCTGATGATGCTGGGCGGCGCTTTCCTCTGCTTCGAGGGCGTGGAGAAGCTGGCCCACAAGTTCCTGCACAAGGGCGAGGACGAGCAGGAGCATGCCAAGCGGCTGGCCGCGGTGCAGGACGCCAAGGTCGACATGGTGGCGTTCGAGAAGGACAAGATCCGCGGCGCCATCCGCACCGACTTCATCCTGTCGGCGGAGATCATCGTCATCTCGCTGGGCACCCTGGGCGGGCGCACCTTCATCGAGCAGGTCATGACCCTGGTCGCCATCGCGGCCATCATGACCGTGGGCGTGTATGGCCTGGTGGGCGGCATCGTGAAGCTGGACGACGCCGGCCTGGCGCTGACCGCCGACGCGCGCGAGAACGGCTGGGCGCGCTTCAAGCGGGCCTTCGGGCGGGGCATCCTGTACAGCGCGCCCTACCTGATGAAATTCCTCTCCATCGCCGGCACCGCGGCGATGTTCCTGGTGGGCGGCGGCATCCTGGTCCACAGCATCCCCGCGCTGCACCACCTCATCCAGCCCCACGCCGAGGGCGACCTCGGCTGGCTGTGGGGCAACCTGTTCAACGCCGGCGTGGGCATCGTGGCCGGCGCCGTGATCGTGGCCGTCGTCACCGCCTTCTCGCGCCTGCGCGGCAAACGCCACGCCGGCTGAACCGGCGACGGCCCGGCCCTCGCCGCGCTTCCGGATTTCATGCGAGCATCACCCCATGACCGCGCCGAAACGCCTGCCGCCCTGGCATGAACATTTCCGCCTGCCCAGTGGGCGCGAACTGCTGATCCGCCCGATCCGTCCGGAAGATGCCGGCCCCATCCAGGGCGCCTTCGGCCTGCTGGGGCCGGAAGAGATCCGTCACCGGTTCCTCTACGCGCTGAAGGAACTGTCGCCGGAGATGGCGCAGCGCCTGACCCATCCGGACCCCAATACGGAGTTCGCCCTGGTCGCCGCCGAGCCGCTGCCCCCGGGCGAAGCGCTGGTGGGTGCGGTGGCGCGCGCGGCGCTGGTATCGCGCACGCGCGATGCCGAGTTCGCCATCCTGGTGAGCCACTTCATCGCCGGCCAGGGCCTGGGCCGCCACCTGATGCGCAAGCTGGCCAAGTGGGCCCGCTCGAAGAAGCTGGACCGCCTGTACGGCGACGTGCTGGACACCAACCTGCCGATGCTGGCGCTGGCGCAGTCGCTGGGCTTCAAGCGCGTGCGCGAGGGCGACGGCTCGGGCCTGGTCCGCGTGGTGCTGGACCTCAACGAAGAGCCCTGACGCCGCCGACCGGCGGTCGGCCCGCGCCGGCCGCTCACCGCGTGTCATCGGGTGAGGACGTGGCCCCCGCCACCGTGCCGGGAGATCGCCATGCCCCGTTACCTGATCGAACGCGACATCCAGGGCGCCGGCCTGATGACCCCCGCCGAGCTCAGATCCGTCTCGCAGACCTCCTGCCGCGTGCTGGACGATCTGGGGCCGAAGATCCAGTGGGAGCACAGCTACGTGACCGACGACAGGATCTATTGCGTCTACCGCGCACCGAACGAGGACCTCGTGCTGGAACACGCGCGCCGTGGCGGCTTTCCCGTCGACCGCATTTCCGTGGTCGCCCAGGTGATCGACCCGCTGACAGCGGAATGATCCGTTCCGGCGCGTGAGCGGCCCGTACGGGCCCGCTTGGTACACTGCGCACCCCCTCGCGCTGGGCACCCCACGGTGTCCGGCGCTGCCGTTGTTCCGTGTACCCATGGCCGACTCGAAGAATCCCGCCCTTCCCGTTCCCCCGCTGCCCCGCGGCAGCCAGTCCCGCGCCTGGTGGCGCGCACCCGCCTCGCCCACGGCGCTGGCGTGGTCGATCGCCTCGGCTGCCCGCGTGCACGAAGGCCCGCTGCTGGTGGTCGCCCGCGACAACCACGAGGCGCACCAGCTGGAAGCCGACCTGCACACGCTGCTCGGCGCTGCCGGCGACCTGCCCGTGGTGGCGTTCCCGGATTGGGAAACCTTGCCCTACGACCAGTTCAGCCCCCATCCGGACATCGTCTCGCAGCGCCTTGCGGCCCTGCACCGCCTGCCGACGCTGGCGCGCGGCATCGTGGTGGTGCCGGTGCAGACGCTGATGCAGCGCCTCTCGCCGCTGCGGCACATCGCCGGCGGCAGTTTCGACTACCGCATGGGACAGCGGCTGGACTTCGACGCCGAGAAGCGCCGGCTGGAGGCCGCCAGCTACCGGCACGTGCCGCAGGTGCTGGACCCGGGCGACTTCGCCGTGCGCGGCGGGCTGCTGGATGTCTACCCGATGGGTGCCGAGGCGCCCTTGCGCATCGAACTGCTGGACGACACCATCGATTCGATCCGCCACTTCGACCCGGACAGCCAGCGTTCGCTGGACCGGGTGGAGGCGGTGCAACTGCTGCCGGGCCGCGAGGTGCCGCTGGACGAGCGCTCGGTCGAACGCGCGATGACGCTGCTGCGCGACCGCTTCGACGTGGACACGCGCCGCAGCGCGCTGTACCAGGACCTGAAATCGGGCCTGGCGCCGGCGGGCGTGGAGTACTACCTGCCGCTGTTCTTCGATACCACCTCCACGCTGTTCGACTACCTGCACGCCGACGCACTGCCGGTACTGGGCGATGGCTTCGGTGAAGCGGCGGAGGCGTTCTGGGCGCAGACGCGCAACCGCTACGAACAGCGCCGCCACGACATCGAGCGTCCGCTGCTGCCGCCGGACGAGATCTACCTGTCGCCGGACAGCCTGCGCGAGCGCCTCAACCAGCGCCAGCGCGTGGAGGTATGCGGCCCGCAGCACAGCCGCCACGCCGATGCGCTGCCCCTGGGCGACCAACCCTTGCCGCCGCTGCCGGTGGCGGCGAAGGATGCGCCCGCCGGCGAAGCGCTGAAGTCGTTCCTCGGCCACTACCCCGGGCGCGTCCTGATCGCGTCGGATTCGCCGGGCCGGCGCGAGGCGCTGCTGGAGGTGCTGCAGGCCGCCGCGCTCGTCCCCGACGTCCTGGCGGACTTCACCGCGTTCCGTACCGGACGCGAGCGCTTCGCCATCGCCGTGGCGCCGCTGGAAGACGGCTTCGCCCTCGACGACCCGCGCATCGCCGTGCTCACCGAGCGGCAGCTGTTTCCCGAGCGCGCTACCCAGGCGCACCGGCGCAGGCGGACGGGGCGCGAGCCGGAAGCGATCATCCGCGACCTGGGCGAACTGACCGAGGGCGCGCCCATCGTCCACGAAGACCATGGCGTGGGCCGTTACCGCGGCCTGATCGCGATGGACGTGGGCGGCATGCCGGGCGAGTTTCTGGAAATCGAGTACGCCAAGGGCGACCGCCTGTACGTGCCGGTCGCACAGCTGCACCTGATCAGCCGCTATTCCGGCGCCTCGCCGGAAACCGCCCCGCTGCATTCCCTCGGCGGTGAGGCCTGGGCGAAGGCGAAGAAGAAGGCCGCCGAGAAGGTCCGCGACGTGGCGGCGGAACTGCTGGAGATCCAGGCGCGCCGCCAGGCGCGCGCGGGCCTGGCGCTGCACGTGGACCGGCCGATGTACGAGCCGTTCGCCGCCGGTTTCCCGTTCGAGGAGACGCCCGACCAGCGCGCGGCCATCGAGGCGGTGCTGCGCGACCTGCAGTCCAGCCAGCCGATGGACCGGGTGGTCTGCGGCGACGTGGGCTTCGGCAAGACCGAAGTCGCCGTGCGCGCGGCCTTCGCCGCCGCCAGCGCCGGCAAGCAGGTCGCCGTGCTGGTGCCGACCACGCTGCTGGCCGAACAGCACTACCGCAACTTCCGCGACCGCTTCGCCGACTGGCCGCTGAAGGTCGAGGTGCTGTCCCGCTTCAAGACCGCCAAGGAGATCAAGGCCGAACTGGAGAAGCTGGCCGAGGGCAAGCTGGACGTCATCGTCGGCACCCACCGCCTGCTGCAGTCGGACGTGAAGTTCAAGGACCTGGGACTGGTGATCGTGGACGAGGAGCAACGCTTCGGCGTGCGCCAGAAGGAGGCGCTGAAGGCGCTGCGCGCCAACGTCCACCTGCTGACGCTGACCGCCACGCCCATTCCGCGCACGCTCAACATGGCCATGGCCGGCCTGCGCGACCTGTCCATCATCGCCACGCCGCCGGCCAACCGCATGGCCGTGCAGACCTTCGTCACGCCCTGGGACGATGCGTTGCTGAAGGAGGCCTTCCAGCGCGAACTCGCGCGTGGCGGCCAGGTGTACTTCCTGCACAACGACGTCGAAAGCATCGGCCGCATGCAGCGCGAGCTGCAGGAACTGGTGCCGGAGGCGCGCATCGGCGTGGCCCACGGGCAGATGCCCGAACGCGAGCTGGAACAGGTGATGCTGGATTTCCAGAAGCAGCGTTTCAACGTGCTGCTGTGCACCACCATCATCGAGTCGGGCATCGACATCCCCAACGCCAACACCATCATCATGAACCGCGCCGACAAGTTCGGCCTGGCGCAGCTGCACCAGCTGCGCGGCCGCGTGGGTCGTTCGCACCACCGCAGCTACGCCTACCTGGTGGTACCGGACAAGCGCAGCATCACCACCGACGCGCAACGCCGGCTGGAGGCGATCGCCTCGATGGACGAACTGGGCGCGGGCTTCACCCTGGCCACGCACGACCTGGAGATCCGCGGCGCCGGCGAACTGCTGGGCGAGGACCAGAGCGGGCAGATGGCCGAGGTCGGCTTCAGCCTGTACACCGAGCTGCTGGAGCGCGCGGTGCGCTCGATCAGGGCCGGCCACCTGCCCGACGTGGACGTGGGCCAGGAGCGGCGCGGCGCCGAAGTCGAACTCAACGTGCCCGCGCTGATCCCCGAGGACTACCTGCCCGACGTGCACACGCGCCTGACGCTGTACAAGCGCATCAGCAGCGCGCCGGAAAAGGAAGACCTGCGCGACCTGCAGGTGGAGATGATCGACCGCTTCGGCCTGCTGCCGGATCCGGCGAAGTACCTGTTCGCCACGGCCGAACTGAAGCTGGCGGCCAACGCGCTGGGCATCCGCAAGCTCGAGCTGGGCGAACACGGCGGCCGCATCGTGTTCGAGAACAAGCCCAACATCGACCCGATGGCGGTGATCCAGCTGATCCAGAAGCAGCCCAGGCTGTATGCCATGGACGGGCCGGACAAGCTGCGCATCAAGGTGCCGCTGCCCGACGCACCGGACCGCTTCAATGCCGCCAAGGCGCTGCTGGCGACGCTGTCCCCATGACCACGACCGCCTTGCCCGCCTTCCGTCTTTACGCCACCCTGTCCCACGTCCCGTCCCAGGTCGCTGCGCCGTGAGCTTCGATCCTTCCCCCGACTTCGGCGACATCGCCTGCTCGATGGAGTCGCTGGCCTTGGCGATCGAGGTGCGCGACGCCTATACGCGCGGGCACTGCGACCGTACCGGGCGCATCGCGCGGGCACTGGGCCAGTGCTTCGACCTGGAGCCGGCCCAGCTGGAACAGCTGGAGCTGGCGGCGCACTTCCACGACGTGGGCAAGATCGGCGTGCCCGACCGCGTGCTGCTGCATCCGGGCACGGTGCCCGACGACGACTGGCCGGCCATCCGCGCGCACAGCGAACTGGGCGAGCGCATCTTCCTGGCCAGCGGCCACGCGCATGCCGCGGAAGTCGCCACGCTGATCCGCCACCATCACGAAGCCATGGACGGCAGCGGCTATCCCGACGGACTGGCCGGCGAGGCCATCCCGCTGGGCGCGCGCCTGCTGCGCGTGGCCGACAGCTACGATGCGATGACCACGCGCCGCACCTATGCCGAAGCCCGCAGCCACGAAACGGCCATGCGCATCCTGCATGCCGAGCAGCACCAGAAGATCGATCCCGAGGTCTTCCGCGTGTTCGAGCAGCTGATGCGCAACGTCGACCTTCGCGAGGCCTGAGCGCTACAGCTGCGATTCGATCGGCAGCCAGCCCACGGCGCGGGCGGTCCAGCGGCGCCATGCGCTGGCCTCCGGCTCGCGGTCCCAGGTACGCGGCGGCGCGACGGACGCGTCGTCCCAGCGCAGTTCGCCGTCGAGCAGGCGCACGCGATAGCTCTTGTCGGGCGCGATCTTCGCCCGGTAGCTGCGCACGAGTGCGGCGGCGGCATCGGGATCGCGGAACAGGATGCCCATCTCGGTGTTGAGGTTGACCGAACGCGGGTCCAGGTTGAACGAACCGATGAAGCCCTGCTCGCCATCCACCGCGAACGCCTTGGTGTGCAGGCTGGCACCGCTGGACCCGAACAGGCTGCTGTCGCGGTCGCCATGCGGCATCAGTTCGAACAGTTCCACCCCGCCCTCCAGCAACGGCACGCGGTACGGCGCATAGCCGCCGTGCACGGCCATCACGTCGTTGGCGGCCAGCGAATTGGTCAGCACGCCGACCCGCACGCCTTCGGCGCGCTTGCGGACCAGCCAGCGCGTGCCCTCCTCCCCGGGTACGAAGTACGGCGAGATGATGCGCAGTTCGCGGCGGGCCGTGCCCATCGCCCGTCCCAGCCGGTGCACGAGCCACTGGCCCTGGCCATCACCCTGGCCTTTGGAGGCGGGATCGGAATACACGCCGACCTCGTCGAGCCAGTGCAGCCGATTGCCGCCGGCCAGCGCGCGGATGCCGGGCGAGGCCCGCAGGCGCGCGATGTAGTCCGCCGCGCGCGTGGACCGGTAGCCGGCATCGCCGTTCCTGCGCAGGCGCGGCAGCGCCTCCTTGCCGGCGGTGGTGAGTGCCGCCAGCGGGATGACCGATGCGCTGTTCCAGAAATCGTCGAAGATCGTCGCGGTCTGGGCCACCGCCGGCCCCACCAGCACGGCGTCGAGGTCCAGGAAGTTGGTCTGCGCGGCGGCATCGAAATACTCGTCGCCCACGTTGCGCCCTCCCACCACCGCCACCCGTCCGTCGGCGATCCAGGCCTTGTTGTGCATGCGGCGGTTCATCGCCACCGGGCGCAGCAGCATTTCGCTGGCCCGCCCCAGCACGCCGGCGCGGCTGCGCGAGGGATTGAACAGGCGCACTTCGATGTTGGGGTGGGCATCCAGCGCCGCCAGGTGCGAATCCTTGCCATGCGCGGTCATGTCGTCCAGCAGCAGTCGCACACGCACGCCGCGGTCGGCCGCGCGCAGCACTTCGTAGCCCAGCAGGTTGCCGGTGAAGTCGTGGTTCCAGATGTAGTACTGCAGGTCCAGGCTGCGGCCCGCGGCGCGTGCGCTGGCGGCGCGCACGGTGAAGGCATCCAGGTTGTCGGCCAGCAGCGCCATGCCGCTGCGCCCGGGATGCGCGCGCAACAGGGGCTCCACGGCCCGGTCGAGCGCGGTGGCATCGGCCGCGGTCGGCAGCGCATGCGAGGCCGGCCCCCGTGCGGCCTCGGCAAAGCGTCCGTAGCTGTACAACGCCGTCGCCGACGCCACTCCCACCAGCACCACGGCAATGCCCAGCCGGCGCAGCCACTTGCGCATGGTCTCCCCTTCTTCACGGACCTGGCCCTATCGTAGCGGCCCGCCCGTGACGACGCCGCTTGCACCGGCCCCACCGGCATTGCACGCTCGACACCCACTCCTGCCCCAGGATTGCTGCGCATGCCGCGACGGTTCCATCTTCTCCTCGCCCTGCTGCTGGTACCGCTGTTGGCCGCGTGCGCCACCGCGCTGCCGCCGGAAACGCCGCCGTTGACCTTCGTGGTGGTGCGCCACGCCGAGAAGGCCACCGACGATCCGGAGGATCCGGGACTGACCGCCGCAGGACGGGCGCGCGCCACCGCGCTGGCCGAACGCCTGCGCCACGCGCCCCTGGTGGCCGCCTACGCCACCGAGTTCCGCCGTACCCAGCAGACCGCGCAGCCGTCGGCAGCGCTTCATGGCCTGGGGGTCAAGGGCTACTTCGCGCGCGGTCCGGCGGCCGAGATCGCCGCCCAGTGGCGACAGGCGCACCGGTCGGGCACGGTGCTGGTCGTCGGCCACAGCAACACCGTGCCGGACCTGGTCGCGGCGCTGTGTGCCTGCACCGCCGCGCCGATGGACGAAACCGAGTACGACCGCATCTCCATCGTCCGCTTCGCCGCCGACGGCCGCGCGTCGCTGGACGTGCAACGGTACGGGGCCATAGCGCGGCCATGAGTGGCCTGTTCGGCGATTGGGACGGCAGTGCCGCCGATGCACGCCGGGTGCAGGAACGCCTGGCGGCGGAGGTGGTGCTGCGCGACGGTGCGCCGCAACCCCTCCGCTGGCTGGGCGGATTCGATGTCGGTTTCGAGGACGCCGGTGCCATCACCCGTGCCGCCGCGGTGCTGTTGGCCGCCGATACGCTGCAACCGGTCGCGGCCGAGGTAGTGCGCCTGCCCACCTCGATGCCCTACGTCCCGGGCCTGCTGAGCTTCCGCGAGTTGCCGGCCCTGGTCGCCGCGCTCCAGCGCCTGCCGCATGCGCCGGACCTGGTATTCGTGGATGGCCATGGCATCGCACATCCGCGACGACTGGGCATTGCCGCGCATTTCGGCGTGGCCACCGGCCTGCCCAGCATCGGCGTGGCCAAGAGCGTGCTGTGCGGACGGCACGATCCGCTGGGTGCCCAGGCCGGCGGGCATGTCCCGCTGCTCCACCGCGGCGAACAGATCGGCTGGGCCCTGCGCAGCAAGCTGCGCTGCAACCCACTGTTCGTCTCGCCCGGCCATCGCGTGTCCATGCAGGGCGCGCTGGACGCCGTCCTGCGCACGCTGCGTGGCTACCGCCTGCCCGAACCCACCCGTCTGGCGGACCGCCTGGCCTCGCGTCGCGACTGACCGGCCTGCCTGCCCGGATGGGGGATGACGCGCAACGGACCGTTTCCGTATCGTCGTCGGGCCGGGCATGGGCCCATGCCATGCTGCGGGCCACCCAACGAGGACATGACATGACCACGATCATCGCGCCGCGCGTGCACGACCTGGGCGGCGGCTTCAACGTCCGCCGTGCCGTTCCCAGCCTGCAGGCCCGCAGCGTGGGCCCGTTCGTGTTCGTCGACCACATGGGGCCGGCCGTGTTCGAGCCGGGGCGCGGCATCGATGTGCGTCCGCATCCGCACATCGGCCTGGCGACGGTGACCTTCCTGTGGAGCGGCGCCATCCATCATCGGGACACGCTGGGCTCGGAACAGGTGATCGCGCCCGGCGACGTCAACTGGATGACCGCAGGCCGCGGCATCGCCCATTCCGAACGCACGCCGGCCGACGTGCGCACCGGCCGGCACGACGTGCATGGCATGCAGACCTGGGTGGCACTGCCGAAGTCGTACGAGGAGGTCGCGCCCGAGTTCCACCACCACGCGGCTTCCACGCTGCCGGTGATCGAACGCGCCGGTGCGCGCCTGCGCATCATCGCCGGCCGCGCCTACGGCGAGGAATCGCCGGTGAAGGTTTTCAGCGGCACCTTCAACGTGGCGGTGGACCTGCAGCCCGATGCCGAACTGGAGATCGATGCAGGCCATGCCGAACGCGCGTTGTACGTGCTCGAAGGCGACGCGCAGGTCGATGGCGCCGACGTCCCTGAGAAGCATCTGGTGGTGTTCGACCGCGGCAGCCGGCCGGTGCTGCGGGCGAAGACGCCGGTGAAGGGCCTGCTGATGGGCGGCGAGCCCTTGGATGCGCCGCGCCACATGTGGTGGAACTTCGTGTCCAGTTCGCAGGAGCGGATCGACCAGGCCAAGCAGGACTGGCGGGAGGGCCGCTTCGGCCAGGTGCCCGGCGAGACCGAGTTCATCCCGTTGCCGGAGCGCTGAGCCGTGCCGGCGAGTGAAATGTGAGTTTTACTTCAGTGGCGTTTGAAGCATGGGCCGCTAACGCAAAGCAAACACCTGTGCCGTACCCGTTCCGCTATCGTGCGCCCACCGTCATGTGACGGGGCACGCACGCATTGGGGGCTGGCATGAGTCTGACGAAGAAACTCGCCGCGGAATTCCTGGGCACGTTCTGGCTGGTCCTGGGCGGCTGCGGCAGCGCGGTACTGGCCGCGCATTTCGGCGGTGACGGCAATCCGCTGGGCATCGGCTTCCTGGGCGTGGCGCTGGCGTTCGGCCTGACCGTGCTGACCGGCGCCTATGCGTTCGGCCACATTTCGGGCGGACACTTCAACCCGGCGGTCAGCGTGGGCCTGTGGGCCGGCGGCCGTTTTTCCGCCAAAGAACTGCTGCCCTACGTGGTGGCGCAGGTCGCCGGCGGCATCGCGGCCGGCTTCATCCTGTGGCAGATCGCCAGTGGGCAACCGGCATTCGCGGTGGATCCCAACGCGGCCGGCGCGTTCGCCAGCAACGGGTACGGGGCGATGTCGCCCGGCGGCTATTCGGTCGCCGCCGCCTTCCTGACCGAAGTCGTGCTCACCGCGTTCTTCCTGATCGTCATCATGGGTTCCACCCACGGGCGCGCGCCGGCGGGCTTCGCTCCCATCGCCATCGGCCTGGCCCTGACCCTGATCCACCTGATCAGCATCCCGGTCACCAACACGTCCGTGAACCCGGCACGCTCCACCGCCGTGGCGCTGTTCGCCGGGCCCGCCGCCATCGGCCAGCTGTGGCTGTTCTGGCTGGCGCCGGTGCTGGGCGGCCTGATCGGCGGCATGCTGTACGGCTGGCTGGGCCGGGAACGCGCCTGAAGCCCCCCACGTTGCCCGGCCCTGCCGGGCAACGCATTTTTCCCGTCGCGCGCGGCCCTTTCCGTGACCGGGCAGCGTTGTTCTGCGGCGCAGCATGGGCTATGGTCGGGCCATTGCCGGGGGAAAACGGCAACCGACACCGGGGGCAGCAAGGGACGGAACGGGGCCGCAGGCCCGTCGCGGTGTTGGGAGGACTCGCAGAACGCCTTCCGGGCGACCAACCAAGGGGACACCGCATGAAGACCTTGATCGCCGCCGGCCTCCTGCTGGCTTCCACCTCCGTGTGGTCGCAGGAGGCGCCGCCCTGCCCCACCCTGCCCGCCAGTGCGGGCCTGCAGTGGGAACAGCGCGTGGACACCACCTTCATCGCCTGCAAGGCGGTCGCCGCCGACGGGCGGCAGGTGCTCAACGTGATGCTGACCTCGCGCGATCCCAGGATCAGCCTGGCGCGCGACCTGCGCGAAGAGGAAGGCACCTTCTCCGGCGAGGAGGTGTACTGGTACCGGCTGGACCTGGGCGGGCGCGACATGCCCGGCATGCAGTCCCGCCGCATCACCGTGGTCGAACTCGACAACGATCGCTATGCGCAGGTCTGGATCAATGCCGCATCGGCCGAAGAACTGCGCACGCTGATCGCACTGACCGAGCAGCTGGACGTGCGCGCCACCAGCGCGCAGCTTTCCGCGGGCAACTGATGGCGCGGGCCGGGAAGGCATCCCGGCCCGTTACCTCTTTCAGAAGCGGCCTTCCTGGAAATCCACGAAGGCCTGCATCAGTTCCTGCCGGGTGTTCATGACGAACGGGCCGTGGCGCATCACCGGTTCGCGCAGCGGACGGCCAGCCACCACGATCACACGCGCAGGACGACTGCCTGCACGCACCTGCAGCACTTCGCCGCCACCGAGCACGCCCATTTCGTGCGTATCCAGCGGTCGCGCTTGGTCACCCTCACCCACCGTGAGCGCGCCTTCGAACACGTAGGCGAACGCGTTGTGCCCGGCCGGCAATGCGTACTCCCACACCTTGCCCGCATCGAGCGCGATGTCGAGATACACCGGATCGGTGGCAGGCTGCGAAATCGGCCCCTGCACGTCGCCGACACGGCCTGCGATCACCTTCACCTCCACGCCTGCCGCCGGCCTGGCGACAGGAATGCGATCCGGAGCGAACTCCTGATATTTCGGCGCCGTCATCTTCTCGCGCGCGGGCAGGTTCACCCACAGCTGGAACCCGCGCATGCGCCCGGACTCCTGCTCCGGCATTTCCGAGTGCACCAGCCCGCGCCCGGCCGTCATCCACTGCACGGCGCCCGGCGTCAGCAGGCCTTCATTGCCGTGGTTGTCGCGATGGCGCATGCGGCCGTCGAGCATGTAGGTGACGGTCTCGAAGCCGCGGTGGGGATGTTCCGGAAAGCCGGCGATGTAGTCCTCCGCCTTGTCCGTGCCGAACTCGTCCAGCAGCAGGAACGGGTCCAGGTCCGGCAGGTCGGGGCCGCCGATCACGCGCGTCAGCTTGACGCCCGCGCCGTCGGACGTGGGCCGGCCGCGGACGGTACGGATCACGCGGGCGGGGGTGGTATCGGTCAGGGTGCTCATGGCGCCTCCAGTTCAACTGCCGACAAGATGGCACCGGCATGGCGGCTTAGGAACGGCGGCGCACGTAACCATCCGTTCCATCGAAGCGGACAATCGTTGTATCGATCAGGCGATATAGACCGACTTGATGTTCATGAACTCATGGATGCCGTGCTCGGCCAACTCGCGGCCGAAGCCGGAACGCTTGGTGCCGCCGAACGGCAGCCGCACGTCGCTGCGCACGATGGCGTTGACGAAGGCCGCCCCCACCTGCAGCTGGCGTGCGATCCGGTCGCCGCGGTCCGCGTCCCGCGTCCATACGCTGCCGCCCAGGCCGAAGCAGGTGTCGTTGGCGACACGGACGGCTTCGGCATCGTCGCCGACGCGCAGGATGCTGGCGACCGGCCCGAACAGTTCCTCCTCGTAGGCCGGCATGCCGGGCGCGACCTCGCCCAGGATCGTGGCCGGATATCCCGCATACGACGCATCCGGCGTGCCGCCCAGCAGCACCCGGGCCCCCTTGGCCACGCTGGCCTGCACCTGCCGGTGCAGTTCGTCGCGCAGGTCCTGTCGTGCCATCGGCGCAAGCGTGGTGGCCTCGTCCTGGGGATCGCCAAGCTGCAGCTTCGAAGCCGCCTGGACGAAGCGCTTCACGAATTCATCCGCGATGGCGTCCTGCACGATGAAACGCTTGGCCGCGATGCAGGTCTGGCCCGCATTGCCGAAGCGCGATGCCACCGCACCGGCGACGGTCTTCTCCAGGTCGGCATCGTCCAGCACGATGAAGGCGTCGCTGCCCCCCAGCTCCATCACGCTCTTCTTCAGCTGGCCGCCGGCATTCGCCGCGACGGACTTGCCCGCCCGCTCGCTGCCGGTCAGCGTCACCGCCGCCACGCGCCGGTCGCGGATCACCTCCGCCGCCTGCTCGTTGTCGACATGCAGCACGCCGAACACGCCATCCGGCAGACCTGCCGCCGCCAGCACCTGCGCAATCGCGTCGGCACAGCGCGGCACATTGCTCGCGTGCTTGAGCACGGCGACGTTGCCGGCCATGAACGCCGGCGCCAGGAAGCGGAAGACCTGCCAGATGGGGAAATTCCACGGCATCACCGCCAGCACGCAGCCGATGGGCTCGTAGCGCACGTAGCTGCGCTGGCCGTCCGTGGATACGGGCCGGTCCTGCAGGTAGTCCGCCGCATGGTCGGCGTAGTAGTCGCAGGCGCCCGCGCACTTGTCGACCTCGGCCAGGGCCTCCTTCCGGAGCTTGCCCATTTCGCTGGTCATGGTGCGCTGGATGTCGTCCCGGCGACGACGCAGCTCGGCACCGATGGCGCGCAGCACCCTGCCGCGCTCGGCCAACGCCAGGCCCGCCCACGCGGGGAACGCGCGTTGCGAAGCGGCGAGCGTGGCGTCGACCTGCGCGGCCGTCATCAGTTCGTGGCGGTATTCGACCCGCCCGGTCGCGGGATTGATGGTTTCGACGGTCATGGGAGATTCTCTTGCCTGGCCGACATCTTCGGACGGCGGGTGTTAGCGGAGGGTCGTTGCTCTGTAGGAGCGCCCCATGGGCGCGATGCTTTTCCCGCACCCGACCGAAGAGCATCGCGCCCATGGGGCGCTCCTACAAGGGGATCGGGAGGCGGCGCGTGCGAGGCCGCCGCCGCATCACCCGTTGTCCTGCAGCGCCAGCTGCATGTCGCGCTGGCGACGCTTCTCCTCGCGGGCCATGAACCACCAGCCGATGAAGGCGGCCACGCTCACCACCAGGATCATCAGCGTGGCCAGCGCATTGATCTTCGGACTCAGGCCCAGGCGTACCGACGAGAACACCTTCATCGGCAACGTGGTCGAACTCGGCCCGGCGACGAAGCTGGCAATCACCACATCGTCCAGGGACAGCGTGAACGCCAGCAGCCAGCCCGACACCAGCGCCGGCGCGATGATCGGCAGCGTGATCAGGAAGAACACCTTGATCCGGTTGGCCCCCAGGTCCATCGCGGCCTCTTCCAGCGACTTGTCCAGCTCGGACAGGCGCGAGGAGACCACCACGGTGACGAACGCGAGGGTGAAGGTCACGTGCGCGATCCAGATCGACAGGATGCCGCGCGGCTGCAGACCGACCAGCTGCCCCAGCGAGACGAACATCAGCAGGATGGACAGGCCGATGATCACCTCCGGCATGACCAGCGGGGCGGTGATCAACGCGCCGAACAGCGTCTTTCCCGGAAACCTGTGCATGCGCGTCATCACCAGGGCCGCCATCGTGCCCAGTACCACGGCGGCCGTCGCGGTCCAGAATGCGACCTTGATGCTGACCCAGGCCGCATCCAGCATCTGCTTGTCGCGGAACAGCTCGCCGTACCACTTGAACGAGAAGCCGGACCACACCGTGGCCAGGCGCGACTCGTTGAAGGAGTACACCATCAGGATGAAGACCGGCACGTACAGGAACGCGAATCCCAGTCCCAGCACCGTCCAGTTGACGGCGCGCTGTCCGATCCGGCTCATGTCAGCCTCCCTTCCATCTCGCGCTGCTGCACGCGGTTGAAGATCAGGATCGGGATCAGCAGCAGGATCAGCATCACGATGGCCACCGCGGATGCCGCGGGCCAGTCGCGGTTGTTGAAGAACTCGCCCCACAGCACGCGCCCGATCATCAGCGTGTCCGGGCCGCCGAGCAGCTCGGGAATGACGAACTCGCCCACCGCCGGTATCATCACCAGCATGCAGCCGGCGATGATGCCGGCCTTGGACAGCGGCAGCGTGATGGTGAAGAACGCCTTCCACGGCTTGGCGCCCAGGTCGTAGGCGGCCTCCAGCAGGCGGTGGTCGTGCTTCACCAGGTTGGTGTACAGCGGCAGCACCATGAACGGCAGGTAGCAGTAGACGATGCCGATATACGCCGCCATGGGCGTGTACAGGATCTGCAGCGGCTCGTCGATGATGCCGATCTTCATCAGCAGGTTGTTGAGCAGGCCGTTGTTCTTGAGGATGCCGATCCAGGCGTAGACGCGGATCAGGAACGAGGTCCACGACGGCAGCACCACCAGCATCATCGCGATGTTCCGCGTGGAGGGCGGCAGCCGCGCGATGACGTAGGCGATCGGGTAGGCGACCAGCAGGGCGAGGAAGGTCGAGATGGCCGCGATCTTGATGGAACTGAGGTAGGCCTGGATGTACTGCGAATCGGTGAACAGCGCCGCGTAGTTGCCCAGGTTGAGCTTGAGCGTCAGCGCCTCGTCGATGTACTCCAGGATAGGGGTATACGGCGGCATCGCGATCGCCAGCTTGGCGAAGGAGATCTTCAGCACGATCAGGAACGGAATGGCGAAGAACAGCAGCAGCCACACGTACGGCACCGAGATCACGCCCCAGCGGGGCCCGGGCAGGCGTTTGCGGAGGGAGCGCAGGATGTTCATGAGGTGAGCACCACGCCGTCGTTGTCGCCCCACCACACCCACACCTCGTCGTTCCACGTCATGCCTTCGCTGGCCCAGCGCTGCACGTTGGCGAAGTTGGCCATGAACTTGTACCCGCTGGGCAGGCGCACGTGGTAGACCGAATGGCTGCCGAAGTAGGCGATGTCCTCGATCACGCCCCTGGCCTTGTTGTGCGGCTGCGGTGGCTCCTGCTTGCCGATGCCCAGCTTCTCCGGGCGCACCGCGAAGCCCACCTCCTGTCCCTCGAAGCCGGAGATGCCATGGCCGATGTAGATGGGGTCCGGCAGCTGCGGCGAGCGGATGGTGACGTAGTCGGCCTCGTCCTCCTCCACCACGCCCTCGATCAGGTTGACCGAGCCGATGAACTCGGCGGCGAAGCGGCTGGTGGGTTGCTCGTAGATCTCGTCGGGCGTGCCGACCTGGCGGATCCAGCCCTGGTCCATCAGCGCGATGCGGGTGGCCATGGTCATGGCCTCTTCCTGGTCGTGGGTGACCATCACGCAGGTCACGCCGGACTTCTCGATGATGCTGACGAGCTCCAGCTGCATCTGCGAGCGCAGTTTCTTGTCCAGCGCCCCCATCGGCTCGTCCAGCAGCAGCAGCTTGGGCCCCTTGGCCAGCGACCGCGCCAGCGCCACGCGCTGCTGCTGGCCGCCGGACAGCTGGTGCGGCTTGCGCTTGGCCAGCTTGCCCAGTTGCACCAGCGCCAGCATGTCCTCCACGCGCTTGCGGATGGCGTCTTTCGACAGCCCGTCCTGCTTCAGGCCGAAGGCGATGTTCTGCTCGACCGTCATGTGCGGGAACAGCGCATACGACTGGAACATCATGTTGAGCGGCCGCTCGTACGGCGGCAGGTCGTTGAGCAGCTGGCCATCCAGATAGATCTTGCCGGACGTCGGCTTCTCGAAACCCGCCAGGCAGCGCAGCAACGTGGATTTGCCGCTGCCCGAGCCGCCCAGCAGGGCGAAGATCTCGCCCTTGCGGATGGTCAGATTGGTGTCGTCCACGGCGACGAAGCCGTCGAACTCCTTGCGCACGTCGACGATGCGCAGGTACTCCTGCGCGTTCGCCTTGCCGTTCGGTGCCGCGCCATTGCCCTGTTCTGCCGCCATGGGACTCCCCTGGTCGCCGGCGCCCTGCGGGCGCCGGCCGTGTTGTATCGCGTGGATCCGCCGGACCCGGGGCGGAGGCCATCGGCCCCGGCGGCGGCGCTTACTTGCCCGTCTTCAGCTCCGTCCAGATGCGCGTGTACTGGCGATCCACTTCCGGCGGGATGATGGCGAAGGTGAACAGCTTGGCCTCCACCTCGGGCGTCGGGTAGATGGTCGGGTCCTCGGTGATGGACTTGTCCATCAGTTCCTTCGCCCTGGGGATGGCGTTGGGGTAGCTGATGAAGTTGGAGTTGTTGGCCATCACCTGCGGATCCAGCAGGTAGTTGATGAAGGCGTAGGCCTCGTCCACGTGCTTGGCGTCCTTCGGGATGGCCAGCATGTCGAACCATTGCGGCGCGCCCTCCTTCGGGATGGCATAGGCGATGTTGACGCCATTCTTGGCTTCCACGGCGCGATCGCGCGCCTGGATGATGTCGCCCGACCAGCCCACCACCAGGCAGGTGTCGCCGTTGGCCATGGCGTCGATGTACTGCGAGGAATGGAAGTTGGTGATGTAGGGACGGATGGTCTTCAGCAGCGCGGCCGCCTTGTCGATCACCGCCGGATCCTGGCTGTTGGGATCCTCGCCCAGGTAGTTCAGGGCGATCGGGATGATCTCCGACGGCGTGTCGAGGAAGGTCACGCCGCAATCCTTCAGCTTGCTGATGTTCTCGGGCTTGAACACGATGTCCAGGCTGCTGGCGATGTCGGTGTTGCCGAATGCGGCCTTCACCTTGTCCACGTTGTAGCCGATGCCGGTGGTGCCCCACATGTAGGGGATCGCATGCTGGTTGCCCGGGTCCTGGTTCTCCAGGCGCTTCATGATGGCCGGGTCCAGGTTGGCGTAATTGGGGATCTTGCTCTTGTCCAGCGGCAGGAACACCCCCGCCTGGATCTGCCGGCCCAGGAAGTTCATCGTGGGCACGACCACGTCGTAGCCGCTGCTGCCGGCCAGCAGCTTGGTCTCCAGCACCTCGTTGCTGTCGAACACGTCGTAGGTGACCTTGATGCCGGACTGCTTCTCGAAGTTGGGGATGGTGTCTTCGGCGATGTAATCGGACCAGTTGTAGACGTTGACCTGCTTTGCAGCGCCCGCGGCAGGTGCCCCGGTATCGCCTTCGCTGCCCGATTTCCCGCACGCCGCAAGGGTACACAGGGCCAGGGTGGTTGCCAGTACGCGCAGTTTCATCAATCTCTCTCCATTGGGCCCGCGAGGGCGGCTTGATGTGGTTCCCGCATCGCCACCAGGCCGGCGCGGGTGTGCTGTCGTTGCAATGGCAGGTTCCGTGCCGTCGTGCTCCCCGTCTCCCCTCTCCCCGGTGCCGCCCCGTCACGCTGGGGCGGCACGATGACAGAGGGCGCGTCCGTCATGGCACGCGCCCTCGTGGTTTTCAGCGTCCGGTCTTCAGCTCGGTCCAGATCCGGGTGTACTGCCTGTCCACTTCCGGTGGCAGCACCGCGAAGGTGAAGAGCTTCGCGTCGACGTCGGCCGGCGGGTAGATCGTCGGGTCCTCGGCGATCGCCTTGTCCACCATCGGCTTGGATGCCGGCACCGGGTTGGGATACGTCACGTAGTTGGTGTTGGCCGCCGCCACCTCCGGGTCGAGCAGGTAGTTGATGAAGGCGTAGGCGTTGTCGACGTTCTTCGCGTCCTTCGGGATGGCCAGCATGTCGAACCACTGCGGCGCGCCTTCCTTCGGGATGGAATACGCCACGTTGACGCCGTTGCCGGCCTCCGCGGCGCGGTCGCGCGCCTGGATGATGTCGCCGGACCAGCCCACCACCAGGCAGACATCGCCGTTGGCCAGGTCGTTGATGTACGAGGACGAATGGAAGTTGCGGATGTAGGGACGGATCGACTTCAGCAGCGCCGCGGCCTTGTCGATCACGGCCGGGTCGAAACTGTGCGGGTCCTCGCCCAGGTAGTTCAGCGCGATCGGGATGAGCTCCGAGGGCGTGTCCAGCACGGTGATGCCGCAGTCCTTCAGCTTGGCCGCGTTTTCCGGCTTGAACACCACGTCCCAGCTGCCGGTGACGGCGGTGTCGCCGAAGACCGCCTTGACCTTGTCCACGTTGTAGCCGATGCCGCTGGTGCCCCACAGGTACGGCACCGCGTACCGGTTGCCCGGGTCCTGCTGCTCGATGCGCTTGAGCATGGCCGGGTCGAGGTTCTTCAGGTTCGGGATCTTGCTCTTGTCCAGCGGCAGGAACACGCCCGCCTGGATCTGCCGTCCCAGGAAGCTCAGCGACGGCACCACCACGTCGTAGCCGCTGCTGCCGGCCAGCAGCTTGGTCTCGACCATCTCGTCGCTGTCGAACACGTCGTAGGTCACCTTCACGCCGGTGGCCGACTCGAAGTTGGGGATGGTGTCCTCGGCGATGTAGTCGGACCAGTTGTAGACGTTGAGCGCCTTGGACGGCGCGCTGTCGGCGGCCTTTTCGTCCTTGCCGCCACAGGCGCCCAGGGCGGCGGCGGCCAGCATGACGGTGAGGGTCTTGAGCTTCATCGGGGTCTCCATGGAACAGGATCGGGGGATGCGGACATCATACGCCCGGGCTGCGGCGACGTGACGCAGCGCACGCTTCTCCGCGCGCCTACATCCCCAGGTCCGCTGCTGTGTCTTCGAGCGCCTTCCACGTCTTGTCGAACAGCTCGTCCACCTGTTCGCGGCTGATGATCAGCGGCGGCGACAGCAGCATGGCATCCCAGGTCGCGCGCAGGATCAGCCCGTGTTTCAGCGCGTGGTCGCGGCAACGGGGACCGACCGTGCCGCGCTCGGGGAAGAACGCCCGCTTGCGCTTGTCGGGCACCAGTTCCAGCGCGCCCACCATGCCGGCGATGCGGGCCTGGCCCACCAGCCGGTGCTCGCCCAGTTCGGCCCAGCGCTGGGCCAGGTAGGGAGCGACCTCGGTCTTCGCGCGCTCGACGATCTTCTCCTCCTGCAGGATGCGGATGTTCTCCAGCGCGACCGCCGCACACACCGGGTGCCCGGAGTACGTGGCGCCGTGCGCCAGTTCGCCCCCCTGCTCCTTCAGCACCTTCGAGACGCGGTCGTTGAACATGGCCGCACCCAGCGGGATGTAGCCGGAGGTGATGCCCTTGGCCACCGGCATGACGTCCGGCTGGAAACCGAAATACTGCGACCCGAACCATTCGCCGGTACGGCCGAAGCCGCAGATCACCTCGTCGGCGATCAGCAGCACGTCGTACTGGCGGCAGATGCGCTGGATCTCCGGCCAGTAGGTCATCGGCGGGATGTACACGCCGATGGCGCCCATGATGGGCTCGCCGATGAAGGCGGCCACGCGCTCCGGGCCCAGTTCCAGGATCTTCTGTTCCAGCCGGCGCGCCGCGACCCGGCCGTATTCGTCCTCGGACAGGTCGCCGCCGTCGGCGAACCAGAACGGCGGATCGATGTGGTGGATGTCGGGGATCGGCAGGCCGCCCTGCTTGTGCATGCCCTTCATGCCGCCCAGGCTGGCGCCGGCCATGGTGGTGCCGTGGTAGCCATCGTGCCGGCCGATGAAGATGTTCTTCTGCGGCTGGTCCTGCACCGCCCAGAAATGGCGCACCAGGCGCAGGATGGTGTCGTTGGCCTCGGAGCCGGAATTGACGAAGAAGGAGTGGTTGAGGTCGCCCGGCGCCAGTTCGGCCAGTTTGGCCGCCAGTTCGATGGTCGGCTCGGTGGTGCACTGGAAAAAGCTGTTGTAGTAGGCCAGCTGCGTCATCTGCCTGGACGCCACCTCGCCCAGCTCCCTGCGGCCGTAGCCGATGTTGACGCACCACAGGCCGGCGAAGGCATCGAGCAGCCGGTTGCCGTCGGCATCCCAGACATAGCAACCCTCGCCCCTGGTCAGGATGCGCGTGCCCCGCTTGGCCAGCGCGGCATTGTCGTTGAACGGATGCAGGTGGTGCTCGGCGTCGAGCTGCTGCAGGGTGCGGGTGTCGAGTCGGGTCATGTGAACTCCAATGCAATGCTTTCTGTAGGAGCGACGTGAGTCGCGACCGGGGTGCACCTGTTGAGCGTGCGGTCGCGACTCACGTCGCTCCTACAGCCAGAAACCAGGTCAGACGTTCAACAACAGGAATTCCCGCTCCCACGAACTGATCACGCGGAAGAAGGTCTCGTATTCCTTGCGCTTGACCGAGACGTACGCACGCACGAAGCGCGCCCCCATCAAGTCGTGCAGCGGCCTGCAGCCTTCCAGTTCGTCCAGCGCCTCGCCCAGCGAACGCGGCAGCTCGAAACCGATGTCCTGGGCGCTGCTGGCCAGCGGCTCGGTCGGCTTGAGCTGCTCGCGGATGCCCATCAGGCCGCAGGCCAAGGTGCCGGCCATGGCCAGGTAGGGATTGGCGTCGGACCCGGCGAAGCGGCTTTCCACGCGCATGTTCTCCGGCGTATCCATCGGCACGCGCAGGCCGCAGGTGCGGTTGTCGTAACCCCACTGCACGTTGATGGGGGCCACCTGACCCAGCGCGAGCCGGCGGTAGGAGTTGACGTTGGGGCCGAAGAACGCCATGGCCATGGGCACGTACTTCTGCAGGCCGGCCAGGTAATGGCCGAACAGCTTGCTGCCCCTGCCTTCGGTCTTGCCGGTGAACACGTTGCGGCCCGACTTCATGTCCAGCAGGCTCTGGTGGATGTGCATGGCGCTGCCGGGCTCGTTCTCCATCGGCTTGGCCAGGAAGGTGGCGTAGACGCCATGCCGCATGGCCGCCTCGCGCATCGTGCGCTTGAACAGGAACACCTGGTCGGCGCGCGACAGGGCGTCGTCGTGGGTGAAATTGACTTCCAGCTGCGCGGCGCCGGACTCGTGGATCAGCGTGTCCACGTCCAGTTCCATCGCCTCGCAGTAGTCGTACATCAGGTCGAGGATGGGGTCGAACTCGTTGACCGCATCGATCGAGTACGACTGCCGCGCGGTCTCCGGACGGCCCGATCGTCCGGCGGGCGGCAGCAGCGGGAAATCGGGGTCGGTGTTCTTCTGCACCAGGAAGAATTCCAGTTCCGGCGCCACCACCGGCCGCAGGCCTTCCTTCTCGTACTCGGCCAGCACGCGGCGCAGCACGTTGCGCGGCGCCAGCTCGTGCGGCTTGCCGTCCTTGGTATAGCAGTCGTGGATCACCTGCGCCGTCGGGTCGGCCGCCCACGGCACCATGCGCACCGTATCCGGGTCGGGACGCAGGAACATGTCCGAATCCGAGGGCGAGGTCAGTTCGTAGTAGTCGTCGGGGTAATCGCCGGTGACCGTGGTGGCGAAGATGCCCTCCGGCAGGCGCGTGCCGTAGTCGTGGCTGAACTTGTCGGCCGGGATGATCTTGCCGCGCGCGTTGCCGGTGATGTCCGGCACCAGGCACTCGACCTCGGTGATGCGGCGCTCCTTCAGCCAGCGCCGCAGGGAGCTTTCGGAAAGCTCGGCGGCGTCGACCTTCTTCTTTCGTTGCGCTTGTTTCTGGCTCATGGGGAACACGATTCTCGGAAGGGAAGGCCGGCGTGTCGTCGCCGGGCAGGAGGCCGCACGGACGCCTCAGCGTCCGCCCTCCCATGGCGGCGGATGCCGCCGCTTCATGATGTCCTCCCCGCCGCACGCGCCCGGCAGGCATCGCCGAAGGCACGGAAGATCGCCAGGTAGAACGGGTTCTCCCGTACCTTCCATTCCGGATGCCATTGCAAGGCGAGCATGAAGGCCGGGCCGTCGTGGCGGTACGCCTCGATCAGTCCATCCGGCGCCTGCGCTTCCACCACCAGTCCTTCGCCCAGGCGTCGCACGCCCTGGCCGTGCAGCGAATTGACGGTGGCGCGCGTGTCGCCGGCCAGCCCGGCCAGCAGGCCGCCCGGCACCAGCGCGATGTCGTGGGCGGGGCCGTACTGCACGTCGAGCGGATCGTCCCGGTTCTCGCGATGGTCCATGAAACCCGGTTGTTCGTGCACCTTCTGGTGCAGCGTGCCACCGAAAGCGACATTGACCTCCTGGAAGCCGCGGCAGATCGCCAGCACCGGCACGCCCATCCCGATGGCGAGCGGGATCAGCGGCAGGTTGGTCGCATCGCGGCGCGGGTCCAGCAGGTTGCCCTCGTAGCTGGACTCGTCGCTGTAGTGGTGCGGTTCGATGTTGCTGACGGCACCGGTCAGCAGCAGCCCATCCAGGCCGGCGAGCACCTCGCGCAGCGGCAGCACCGGGTCCAGCGTGGGCACCAGCAGCGGCAGGCAGCCCGCCCCATCGACCACCGCGCGCACGTATTTCTCGCCGACGGCGAGGAAGGGATGGGCACCGATTTGCTTGTGGTCGGTCGGCAGACCGACCCGCGGCAGCGGGGTCATGCAGGCAGCCCGGAGTGGCTTGTCGGCACGTTAACCCGGCCGTTTTATTTTTACAACACGACGCCGCCAGATGACATTCCTGGCGCGAAAATGGTGCAAGGCAGCACCGTTTATGGGCGTTTTCGCGCACCCCGCGATGCCGGCCGTTGAGTATTCTTGACGCCGTGCCCGCTCTGCTAAGCTGCGCCGCAGCCTCCAGGAACGCCCTCATGCGCCCCGATCACGACGCCGCCCCGCACCTGCCCGCCGATGATGCCGCCACGCTGGCGTCGCTCCCCGACTGCGAGCAGATCGACCTGCTGCTGCCCGACATGAACGGGCTGCTGCGCGGCAAGCGCGTCACCCGCGACGCGCTGGACAAGGTATACCGCGACGGCGTGTGCCTGCCGATGTCGCTGATCGCCACCGACATCACCGGCAACACCGTGGAGGAAACCGGACTGGGCTACGACATCGGCGACGAGGACCGGATCTGCCGGCCCGTGCCGGGCTCGCTGCGGCCGGTGCCGTGGTCGCCGCGCCCCGCCGCGCAACTGCTGTTGAGCATGGAAGACGCGCAGGGCGGCATGTTCGAAGCCAACCCGCGCGAAGTGCTCAAGCGGGTGCTGGGGCGCTACGCCGCCCGCGGCCTGAAGCCGGTGGTGGCGGTGGAACTGGAGTTCTACCTGTTCGACCAGCGCATGGACGATGCCGGCCGCCCGCGCACGTCGATCAATCCGGCGACCGGGCAGCGCAACACCAGCACGCAGGTCTATTACATGGAAGACCTGAACGACTATCGCGGCTTCACCGACGCCGTGGCCGCCGCATGCCGCGCCCAGCGCATCCCGGCCGATACCGCGGTGGCCGAGTACGCGCCGGGCCAGTTCGAGATCAACCTCAAGCACCGCGACGACGCCCTGCTCGCCTGCGACGACGCCATCTACCTGAAGCGCGCGATCAAGGCCGCGGCGCAACAGCAGGGCCTGATGGCCAGCTTCATGGCCAAGCCGTTCGCACAGCAGGCCGGCAGCGGCATGCACATCCATGCCAGCGTGCTGGATGCCCATGGCCGCAACATCTTCGCCTCGCCGCCCTCGGCACCCGCCGATGCCCTGAAGCACGCCATCGGCGGCCTGCAGCGCAGCGACCAGGACTGCCTGCTGCTGTTCGCGCCGCATGCCAACAGTTACCGGCGCTTCGTGCTCAACGCCTTCGTGCCGCTCAACGACGTGTGGGGCTACAACAACCGCACCGTCGCCATGCGCATTCCGCACAGCGACCAGGCCAATACGCGCATCGAGCACCGCATCGCCGGTGCCGACGCCAACATCTACCTGGTCACCGCGGCGGTACTGGCCGGCATGCTGCATGGCATCGAGCAGGGCTTCGACCCCGGCCCGCCGATCACCGGCAACGCCTACGACCAGACCGAGATCCGTACCCCGTTCTGGCGCGAAGCCATCGCCGCCTTCATGGGCAGCGAGTTCATCCGCGAGCAGTTCGGCACCCCGTTCCAGCATATCTACGGCCAGCAGAAGCTCAAGGAGATGCACAGCTTCTACACCGAAGTGACCGACCTGGAGTACGCGTGGTACCTGCGGTCGGTGTGATGGGGATGACGCGCGCATCTTCCATCGTCATTCCGGCGCAAGCCGCGCTTTCAACCGCCGAACGGCGGGTCATCCATGTTGATTTGCCGCATGCTCGCAAGGGCGAGAGCACGATGGATTCCGGCGTGCGCCGGAATGACGGTCGGAAAATCCCATGACCTCGTCTTCCGGCGCTGTTTACCCCGACAGCTGGTACGCCGCCAGCACCGCGCCGCTGCCGGCGCAGCCGGTGCTGGAAGGCCGCATCGAGGCCGACGTGTGCATCCTGGGCGCCGGCTACACCGGCCTGTCGGCGGCGCTGGAACTGGCCGAAGCCGGCTACAGGGTGGTCGTGCTGGAGGCCGAGCGCATCGGCTGGGGCGCGTCGGGCCGCAACGGGGGCCAGGCCATCGCGGGCTTCAGCTGCGGCGAGGCCACGCTGGAGGCGCTGGTCGGCTTCGACGACGCGAAGAAGATGTTCGACCTGTCGCTGGAGGGCCTGCGCTGGATGCGCGGCCGCATCCGGCGGCACGGGATCGACTGCGACTGGCGCGACGGGCATGCCACGGTACCGATCAAGCCGCGCCAGCAACGCGAGGTGGAACAGGCGGTCGAGGCGTTCAACACCCGTTACGGCCACCCCGTGCAGTGGTGGGACCGCGACCGCCTGCGCGGCGAGCTGACCAGCGACCGCTACCTCGGCGCGATGTACGACCCGGTCAGCGGCCACCTGCATCCGCTGGCCTACGCGCTGGGCCTGGGGCGCGCGGCGCTGGAGGCCGGCGCGCGCATCTTCGAGGGCTCGCGCGTCACCCGGCTGGTGCGCGGCGCGCGCCCCGTGCTGAAAACCGCGTGCGGCGAGGTGGTCTGCGACAGCGTCGTCCTCGCCGGCAACGCGCTGTTGCGCGGCATCGCGCCGGAACTGGAATCGCGGATGATGCCGGTGGGCACCTACATCGCCGCCACGTCGCCGCTGGGCCGGGAACGCGCACGCGCCCTGATCCGCAACGACATGGCGGTGGCCGACACCAACTGGGCGCTGGACTACTTCCGCCTGGGCCGCGACCACCGCCTGCTGTTCGGCGGCCGTGCCAGCTATTCCACCCTGCCCCCACCCAACCTGCGCGGGGTGATGACCCGGCGTATGCACCGCGTGTTCCCGCAGCTGCGCGATGTCGGCATCGAATACCTGTGGGGCGGGATGATCGACATCTCGCTCAACCGGGCGCCCCACTGGGGCCGGCTGGCGCCCAACCTGTACTTCGCCCAGGGCTTCTCCGGCCACGGCCTGATCGCCGCGGGCCTGGCGGGCACCACGCTGGCCCAGGCCATCCGCGGCCAGTCCGAGCGGCTGGACCTGTTCGCCAGGATCGACCACCGCCCGTTCCCCGGTGGACGCGCCCTGCGCACGCCGCTGCTGGTGGCCGCGATGGCCTGGTACAAGCTGCGCGACGCGCTCTGGTAGGCGCCGGGGCCGCACCCGTCGTTTTCGTGACGGCGCTCTCAAGTCCGTCCCGGGCCGGCCGATAGGAGGCGTATGGAACCTCCGTAACACCGACGACGATGCCGACACCCCTGCGCGCCTCGCCCGCTTCCGCCGCTCCATCCCCGCTGCCCCAGCGCATCCTGGTGGTGGAGAACTCGCGCACGCATGCACGCCTGATCGGCGAGGCGATCGAGCAGAAGCTCAATCTGCCCGTCGTCTACGCGGCGACGCTGGCGGAGGCCCGCGCGGCGCTGGAACGGCATCCGGACTGGTTCATGGTGGTCACCAGCCTGGTGCTGGCCGATGGCAGCCACGACGAGGTGGTGGAGTTCTTCCTGTCGCGCCAGTTGCCGACGGTGGTGGTCAGCGGGGTCTACGACGACGGCCTGCGCGAACAGGTGCTGCGCCGGCAGGTGGTGGACTATGTGCTGAAGAACACGCCCGGCAGCATCGATTACCTGGTGTGGCTGGTGCAGCGGCTGGAGCGCAACCGGCGCATCGCGGCGCTGGTGGTCGACGATTCGCGCTCGGCCCGCCAGCACGCGGCGGCGCTGCTGGCGATGTACGGCTTCCGGGTGATCGAGGCGGCCGATGGCGAGGCGGGCCTGGCGATGCTGGACGCCAACCCCGACATCCGCCTGGCCATCGTCGACCAGGAGATGCCCGGCATGAAGGGGCACGAGTTCACCCGCCGCCTGCGCGCGCGCCACGCCCGCGACCACCTGGCCATCATCGGCATCTCGGGCACCAGCGACGGCAGCCTGGTGCCGCGCTTCCTGAAGAGCGGCGCCAACGATTTCCTGCACAAGCCGTTCTCGCGCGAAGAATTCTTCTGCCGCGTCTCGCAGAACATCGACCAGCTGGAACTGATCGGCACGCTGCAGGACCTGGCCACGCGCGACTTCCTGACCGGCCTGCCCAACCGCCGGCACTTCCTGGCCGAATGCCACGCGCTGCTGCCCAACACCCTGGGACGCCAGCAGTCGGTGACGGCGGCCATCATCGACATCGACCACTTCAAGCACATCAACGACACCTACGGCCACGAAGCCGGCGACGTGGCGCTGAAGGCCGTCGCCCAGGCCATCGCCCGCCATGCGGGCACGCAGGACCTGGTGGCGCGCTTCGGCGGCGAGGAGTTCTGCGCGCTGGTGCCCTACCTGGGCGAAAGCGAGTCGGTGGACTACTTCGAATCGCTGCGCGCGCAGATCGAAGCGCTGGAGGTCGACGTCGGCGGACCGAAGCTGCGGATGACCGTCAGCATCGGCGTGTTCCGCACGCGCTTCCCGGGACAGACGCTCAACCACCTGTTGAGCGAAGCCGACCGGCGCCTGTATCTGGCCAAGGCCGGTGGGCGGAACCGGGTGGTGTCGGGCGGCTAACCGCTCTGCGTAGGAGCGACGTGAGTCGCGACCGGAAAAATGAAGCGCCCGGGAGAAGCGCGATGCTGGCGAGCATCGACCCGGCACTGGCAGGGGCCCTCTCGCCCCAAGGGTACTGATCGCGCTAGGCCTCCGGTCGCGACTTACGTCGCTTGTGTCTATCGATTGGGTAGATTGCGTTGTGAGAGCGGAGTGCGGCAGCCCGATATGTCGCTGTGCGTTAGCACGTGTAGGAGTCCGGGGCGCCGCACTCCGTACTCCCATCTCAAGCCCGAACAGTTGCACGGATGGCAGTCCGCAGTACAAGCCAGGGATCGATGGGAGTGCTCTCGCCCCTAGGCTACTACGGAGTGCGCATGAATTCGTACGTCGGCATCGATGTCTCCAAGGACGAACTGGTCGTCCATGTCCTGCCCGCCCAGCAGGACCGCGTGTTTCCCAACACCGCTCAGGGTCTAGTCGGACTGGTCGGCTGGCTGCTGGAACTGGAAGGCTGCCGGGTTGCCTTCGAGGCCAGCGGCGGCTATGAACGCGATCTGTTGGATGGACTGCACCAGGCCGGTGTGGCGGCCGTGCGTTTGCCGGCCCGGCGTCCACGCGATCTGGCCAGAGCGTTGGGCTTGAAGGCCAAGACCGATGCCCTGGATGCCCGCGTGCTGGCCCTGGCCGCGCAGATGCTGCCGGCCACTACCACGCCCCCTGCGACCGCTCCGATGCAGAACCTGCGCGAGTGGTTGCAACTGCGCACGGCCCTGGTGCAGGAGCGCGACAATCATCGCCGACGGATCCAGCAGGTGCGCCAAGCCTCTGTGCAGACCTTCCTGCGCTCGGTCATCGACAGCCTGCAACAGCGAATTGCCCAGGTCGAGCAGCAACTACGCTGCGCCCTTGAACGCTGTCCCGTCCAGATCGGCGCCGCGCCGGGACTGGGCCCGATCCTGCGTGCCACCCTGGCCGCCCGCCTGCCGGAACTGGGCCAGCTGGACCGGCGGCAGATCGCCTCCCTGGTCGGTCTGGCGCCCTACAACCGCGACAGTGGACGCTGGCGTGGTCAGCGCTGCATCGGAGGCGGAAGGGCCGATGTGCGACGCGTGCTCTACATGGCGACCTGGGCCGCCATCCGGGCACGCTCACCCCTGGCGCAGACCTACCAGCGGCTGGTAGCCGCAGGTAAACCCAAGAAGCTCGCAGTGACCGCCTGCATGCGCAAGTACCTGACCATGCTCAACGCCATGGCGCGCGATCAAGCGCCATGGGCGCCTGCTACGTCGACGGCCTAGACACAGTTGACTCCTACAAGGGCCCATCGCTCCCTGCGACCGGATGTCGCAGCATTGATTCCGATCAATGCCGCGACGCCCGCGCGCACCTAGATTCCCGCTGCATACCGGCATCCGCCGGCAGGGGATACGCACATGACACTGCTGATCTGGCAGGACGACATGGACACGGGCATCGACATCATCGACGGCCAACACCGCCGCATCGTGGAGATGATCAACCATCTGCACATCACCCAGAAATCGATGGAACGCTTCGCCGTGGGCGAAGTGATCGACGAGCTGGTCGACTACACCCTCTCGCACTTCGCCTTCGAGGAAGAACTGATGGAGGAGGCGGGCTACCCGTTCAGTGCCGCCCACAAGCGCGTGCACGAGGTCTTCACCAAGCGCGTATCGGAGTACCGGCTGCGTTTCGAAGCGGGCGAGGATATCGTGGACGACCTGCGCAGCATGCTGTCGCGCTGGCTGTTCAATCACATCCGCAACGACGACAAGGCCTACGCCGATTCGGTGAAGCGGCACCTCAACCACTTCGTCAGGGAACACCAGCAGGGCGGCTGGCTGAGCCGTACCGTGAAGCGCCTGTTCGGATAGCGCCGCTACCTGCGGCGCGGCATCGCCAGCAGCGCGAGCAGGGTGAGCGTGGCCATACCGGCCAGGTACCCGCCCACCGACGCCAGCCCGTAACGCTCTCCCAGGCGCGTGGCGATGTAAGGAGCCGGCGACGCCCCCAGGATGCCCGCCAGGTTGAACGCCAGCGACGCGCCGGTGTAGCGCACCGCCGTGGGGAACATCTCCGCCAGGATCGTGCCGCACGGCCCGTAGGTCAGCCCCATCGCGCCCAGCCCCAGCGCCAGGAAGGCGAGCACGCCCAGGTCGCTGCCCGATTCCAGCAACGGCGCGAACACGAAGCCGAAGCCGATGATCAGCACCGTCGCCACGATCATCGCGTTGCGACGGCCGAAACGGTCGGCATACAGCGCCGACAGCGGGATGGTCAGCGCGAAGAACAGCACGCCCACCATCTGCAGCATCAGGAAGTGTTCGCGCGGGTAGCCGAGCTTGGAGGTGCCCCAGCTCAGCGCGAATACCGTCATCAGGTAGAACAGCACGAAGGTCGCCACCAGGGCGAAGGTGCCGGTGACCAGGGCGAACGGGTGCTCGCGCACCGCGGTCAGCATCGGCAGCCTGACCCGTTCGTCCCGGTCCAGCGCCTTCTGGAAGTCCGGTGTCTCGGTGATCCGCAGGCGCACCCACAGGCCGACGAATACCAGCGCCGCGCTGGCGAGGAACGGGATGCGCCAGCCCCACGCGAGGAACTGCGCATCCGTCATCATTCCGGTCAGCAGCAGGAAGATGCCGGTCGAGCACAGGAACCCCAGGGGCGCGCCCAGTTGCGGGAACATGCCGTACCACGCGCGCCTGCCGGGCGGTGCGTTCTCGGTGGCCAGCAGCACGGCCCCGCCCCATTCCCCGCCCAGGCCGATGCCCTGCCCCAGGCGGCACAGGGCCAGCAGCGCCGGCGCCGCCACGCCGACCTGCGCATAGGTGGGCAGCAGGCCGATGACGACCGTCGAAATGCCCATCGTCAGCAGGGCCGCCACCAGCGTCGCCTTGCGGCCGATGCGGTCGCCGAAATGGCCGAACAGCGCCGAGCCGACCGGCCGCGCGATGAACGCCAGCGCGAAGGTGGCGAAGGACTGCAGCGTGGCCGTGGCGGGATCGCTCTGCGGGAAGAACAGCTTGGGGAAGACGATCACCGCCGCCGTGGCGTAGATGTAGAAATCGAAGAACTCGATGGTGGTGCCGATCAGGCTGGCGAACAGCACGCGGCCGGGGGAATTGGCGGGCGAAGAGGCAACGGCGGTGGCGGTCATGGACGGGCCGGTCGGTGGGACGTGGGCGATTCTGGCAGAACCACAAGCGGCGGTGCTCAGTGGGTCTTCCCTCTCCCCGCCTGCGGGGAGAGGGGGCCGGAGGGCGGGTGAGGGGCGAACGGAGATGCGAGCGCTGCGCGCCCGGCCCGTTGCCGCGCCTGCCCCTCATCCGCCCGTTGGGCACCTTCTCCCCGCCTCGCGGGGAGAAGGAACAGCGCGGACCTGCGACAGGAGGGAGAGACGGCGATCAGCTCCCCAGGTTGATCCAGGTCGCCTTGATCTCGGTGTACTTGTCGAAGGCATGCAGCGACTTGTCCCGGCCGTTGCCGGACTGCTTGTAGCCTCCGAACGGCGCGGTCATGTCGCCGCCGTCCCAGTAGTTCACCCACACGCTGCCCGCACGCAGCCTGCGCGCCACGCGATGGGCGCGGCTGATGTCGCGCGTCCACACGCCAGCGGCCAGCCCGTACTCGCTGTCGTTGGCCATCCGCAGCGCTTCTTCTTCACTGTCGAAGGCGATCACCGACAGCACCGGGCCGAAGATCTCCTCGCGGCTGATCGTGTGTTCGTGCGCGACGTCGTCGAACACGGTCGGCTCGAGGTAGCACCCGCCGCTGACCACCTCGGCGCGCTGCCCGCCCAGCGCCAGCCGCGCGCCCTCGGCCTTGCCCTTCTCGATGTAGTCCAGCACCCGCCGCGTCTGCCCTTCGTCCACCATCGCGCCCATCGGCGCGCCGGGGTCCAGCGGGTGGCGCGGGCGCATGGCCTTGCCGGCCTGGACCACGCGGGCGACGAATTCCTCCTTGATCGAGCGCTCCACCAGCAGGCGGGAAGCCGCGGTGCAGACTTCGCCCTGGTTGTAGAAGATGCCGCCGGCCGCGGCCTTCGCCGCCACCTCCAGGTCGTGCGCATCGGCGAACACGATGTTCGGACTCTTGCCGCCGCATTCCATGTACGCGCGCTTCATGTTCGACAGGCCCGCGCACTGCAGCAGGCGCTTGCCGACCGCGGTGGAACCGGTGAACACCAGGCCGTCCACGTCCATGTGCAGCGCCAGCGGCTCGCCCGCGGTCTTGCCGAAGCCGGGCACCACGTTCAGCACGCCGGCCGGGATGCCGGCCTCGATCGCCAGTTCGGCCAGGCGGATCGCGGTCAGCGGCGACTTTTCCGACGGCTTCAGCACGATGGAATTGCCCATCGCCAGCGCCGGGGCCAGCTTCCACGTGGCCATCAGCAGCGGGAAGTTCCACGGCACGATGGCGCCGATGACACCCAGCGGTTCGCGCGTCACCAGGCCCAGTTCGTCCTGCCCGGTGGCGGCGACCTCGCCGTAGACCTTGTCCAGCGCCTCGGCGGTCCAGCCCATGCAGCGGATGGTCGCGGCCAGATCGACGCTGCGCGCATCGCCGACCGGTTTGCCCATGTCCAGCGACTCCAGCAGCGCCAGTTCGTCTGCATGCTGCTCGATCAATTGGGTGAGCTTCAGCATCACTTTCTTGCGGTGGGTCGGCCGCGCGTTGGACCAGGCGCCGGCGTCGAAACTGCGGCGCGCCGCGGCCACGGCGCGGTTGATGTCCTCTTCCTGCCCATCGGCCACCCGCCCGAGCACGCGGCCGTCGATCGGGCTGACACAGTCGAAGGTCTTGCCCGAGGCGGCATCGACGTACCTGCCGTCGATGAAGGCCTGGGTGCGGATCGACAGCGTGGCGGCCATCGCCTGCCAGTCCTGTTGTGTGCGGGTATTGCTCATGGAAACTCCAGGTTGTGTTCCCTTCCCCCTCGGGAGAAGGTGGCGCCTGCCTGCGGGAGAGGCGCCGAAACGATCAGAACGTCGCCGGCGTATTGGCGCTGACGATCACCGCGTCCACATCGCCCATGTTGCGGAAGCGGTGCGGCGTGCGGCTTTCGAAGTAGTAGCCCTCGCCGGCCTTCAGCACGCGCACCTGTTCGCCGACCGTGACCTCCACTTCGCCGGCGATCACCACGCCCCCCTCCTCGCCGTCGTGCGCCAGCATGCTGTCGCCGGTATCGCTGCCCGGCGGCATCACCTCGCGCAGGATGCACATCTGGCGCTGCGGACGATGCTGGCCGACCAGGAAATAGTGGATGCCATTGCTGCCCACGTCCGGCAACTCGTCGGCGACATAGAAGGGACTGTCGGGCAGGCCCTTTTCCAGGTCCAGGGTGAAGAAGTCGGCCAGCGAGATGGGAATGCCGTCCAGCACCTTCTTCAGCGAACTGACCGAAGGGCTGACCTTGTTCTGCTCGATCAGCGAGATGGTGCTGTTGGTGACGCCCACGCGCTTGGCCAGCTCGCGCTGGCTGAGGCCTTTGGATTTGCGGACCAGTTGCAGGCGTGCGCCGATGTCCATCACCACCCTGACAGGAAAGCGGAAAGTGTTGCGGGATACTTTACACCCCGGGACCGGCCGGTCAATCCGGCGTTCCGCGACAATCCAGCGACCCGATGAACGAAGACGGGCGAAGGCGGGGGCAGGCCAGCAGATCCGACCTTCGGCACGGTTGTAAAGTTTTTTCAACGCGCTAAGCTGCGGCCATCCGCCCCTGCCCCGGAACCGCGATGAGCGCCGACGACACCTCTTCCCGCGCCCTGGCCGACCACTACGCTCGCCAGAACCTCGAGGCGCCGGCCTCGCTCGACCACTTCTGGATGCCGTTCACCGCCAACAGGCAATTCAAGGCCAAGCCCCGCCTGCTGGCCAGCGCGTCCGGCATGTACTACCGCGACGTCGATGGCAACCAGGTGCTGGATGCCACCGCCGGGCTCTGGTGCTGCAACGCCGGCCACGCCCGGCCGCGCATCGTCGAGGCGGTGAGGCAGCAGGTCGGCACGCTGGATTTCGCCCCCAATTTCTCGATGAGCTCGCCGCTGCCGTTCAAGCTGGCCGAGCGCCTGGCCGCGCTGGCGCCGGGCGACCTCAACAAGGTGTTCTTCAGCAACTCCGGCTCGGAAGCGGTGGACAGCGCCCTGAAGATCGCGCTGGCCTACCACCGCGTGCGCGGCGAAGGCCAGCGCACGCGCTTCATCGGCCGTGAGAAGGGCTACCACGGGGTCGGCTTCGGCGGCATGTCGGTGGGCGGCCTGCCGAACAACCGCAAGTGGTTCGGCCCGGGCCTGCCGGCGGTGTCGCACATCCGCCACACGCTGGACGTGGCGCGCAATGCGTTCTCCAAGGGCCTGCCGGCGCACGGCATCGAGCTGGCCGAGGACCTGGAACGGCAGATCGCGCTGTACGACGCTTCCACCATCGCCGCGGTCATCGTCGAGCCGATTTCCGGTTCGGCCGGCGTGGTCATCCCGCCGCAGGGCTACCTGCAGCGGCTGCGCGAGATCTGCGACAGGCATGGCATCCTGCTGATCTTCGACGAAGTGATCACCGGCTTCGGCCGCATCGGCCACGCCTTCGGCGCGCAGCGCTTCGGCGTCACCCCCGACATGATCACCGCCGCCAAGGGCATCACCAACGGCTGCGTGCCGATGGGGGCCACCTTCGTGTCGGACCGCCTGTTCGACGCCTTCATGGGCGGACCGGACAATGCCATCGACATGTTCCATGGCTACACCTACTCCGGCCATCCGCTGGCCTGCGCCGCGGCGCTCGCCACGCTGGATACCTACGAGGAGGAGAACCTCTTCGACAAGGCGCTCAGCCTGGGCGACTACTGGCAGGAGGCGCTGCACGCGCTGAAGGGCCTGCCGAACGTGATCGACATCCGCAACTTCGGCCTGGTCGGCGCCATCGAAATGGCGCCGCGCGCGGGCGCGCCCGGCACCCGGGGCTACGACGTGTTCGCCCGTGCCTTCCACGAGGGCCACCTGCTGACCCGGGTGACCGGCGACGTCATCGCCCTGTCGCCCCCGCTGATCGTGGAAAAGGGCCACATCGACCGGATCGTGGATGTCCTGGCGGACACCATACGGGCAACCGCGTAAAATTACGGACCAACGGCCCCAGCGCTCCCCACGCGCGAAGCCACTTCCCGCTACTGGAGAGCAACATGCTGATTGGCGTCCCCAAGGAAATAAAGAACCACGAATACCGCATCGGCCTAACGCCGTCCGGTGCGCGCGAGCTGGTCTCGAACGGCCACCAGGTCATCGTCCAGCGCGACGGCGGCAAGGCCATCGGCCTGACCGACGAGCAGTACATCAAGGCCGGCGCGCAGATCGTCGAGACGGCCGAGGAGATCTTTGCCCGCGCCGACATGATCATCAAGGTCAAGGAGCCGCAGCCGAACGAGTGCGCCATGCTGCGCCCCGGCCAGGTGCTCTACACCTACCTGCACCTGGCGCCCGATCCGGAACAGACCAAGGCGCTGGTCGCCTCCGGCGCCACCTGCATCGCCTACGAAACCGTCACCGACCGCAAGGGCGGCCTGCCGCTGCTCGCGCCGATGTCGGAAGTGGCCGGCCGCATGTCGATCCAGGCCGGCGCGCACGCGCTGGAGAAGGCGCAGGGCGGTTCCGGCGTGCTGCTGGGCGGCGTGCCGGGCGTGAAGCCGGCCGAAGTGCTGGTGATCGGCGGCGGCGTGGTGGGCATCAACGCCGCGCGCATGGCCATGGGCATGAACGCGCACGTCACCATCCTGGACCGTTCGCTCGACCGCCTGAAGTACCTGGACGAGCTGTACGGCCACCAGCTGACCACCATCTACTCCACGCGCGACGCCATCGAGGAACGCCTGCCCGACACCGACCTGGTGATCGGCGCGGTGCTGATCCCGGGCGCGGCCGCTCCCAAGCTGGTGTCCCGCGAGCAGCTGAAGCTGATGCGCCCGGGCTCGGTGCTGGTGGACGTGGCGATCGACCAGGGCGGCTGCTTCGAGACCTCCAAGGCCACCACCCACCAGAACCCCACCTACGAAGTCGACGGCATCATCCACTACTGCGTGGCGAACATGCCCGGCGGCGTCGCCCGCACGTCCACCTTCGCCCTGACCAACGCCACCCTGCCCTTCGCGGTGCAACTGGCGAACAAGGGCGCGAAACAGGCGCTGCTGGACGACGAACACCTGCTCAATGGCCTGAACGTGCACGCCGGCAAGGTGACCTACAAGGCCGTCGCCGACGACCTGGGCTACGCCTACGTGCCTGCGCGCGAAGCGCTGGCGTAAGCCGCCCCAGAATCCCTGTAGGAGCGCCCCATGGGCGCGATGCTTCGGGTCTCGAGGCACGAGCAACAGCATCGCGGGCATGGCCCGCTCCTACAGGACGCCCCTATCGGAGACATCGCATGAGCCAGCCGCTGCACCATTTCTTCGACGGACAGTGGGTGGAAGGCGGCAGCGGCCGCTTCGGCGATGTCTACGACCCCGCCACCGGCCGCGTCACCACCCGCGTGCCGTTGGCCTCGGTCGATGACGTGAAGCAGGCGGTGGACGCCGCGTCCGCCGCCTTTCCCGCGTGGGCGGCGACCACGCCGCTGAATCGCGCACGGGTGATGTTCCGCTTCAAGGAACTGCTGGAGGCCCACGCCGGCGACCTGGCGAAGATCATCACGGCCGAACACGGCAAGGTGCTGTCCGACGCGCGCGGCGAAGTCACGCGCGGGCTGGAAGTGGTGGAGTTCGCCTGCGGCATCCCGCACCTGCTCAAGGGCGAGCATTCGATGAACGTCGGCCGCGATGTCGATTCGTGGAGCGAATACGCGCCACTGGGCGTGGTGGCCGGCATCACCCCGTTCAACTTCCCCGCCATGGTGCCGCTGTGGATGTTCCCGGTGGCCCTGGCCTGCGGCAACACCTTCGTATTGAAGCCGTCCGAGCGCGACCCGTCCGCATCGTTGTTCATGGCCGGCCTGCTGAAAAAGGCCGGGTTGCCGGATGGCGTGTTCAACGTCGTCCACGGCGACAAGGTGGCGGTGGACGCCTTGCTCGATGAGCCACGCGTGCAGGCGCTGAGCTTCGTCGGCTCCACCCCGATCGCCGAGTACATCTATGCGCGCGGCAGCGCCAACGGCAAGCGCGTGCAGGCGCTGGGCGGGGCGAAGAACCACATGGTGGTGCTGCCCGATGCCGATCTGGACGGCGCGGTCTCGGCGCTGCTGGGCGCCGGCTATGGGTCGGCCGGCGAACGGTGCATGGCCATTTCCGTGGCGGTCTGCGTGGGCGATGCCACCGCCGATGCGCTGGTGGCGAAGCTGGCGCCGAAAGTCGCCGCGCTGAAGATCGGGCCCGGCTGCCAGGATCCGGAGATGGGCCCGCTGGTCACCGGCGCCCACCGCGACAAGGTACGCGGCTACGTCGACGCCGGCGTGGCCGAGGGCGCGGCCCTGGTCGTCGATGGCCGCGGCCACGTGGTCGAGGGTCACCCCGACGGCTTCTTCCTGGGCGGTTGCCTGTTCGACCGGGTAACGCCCGACATGACGATCTACCGCGAGGAGATCTTCGGCCCGGTGCTCTGCGTGGTCCGCGTGCCGGACCTGGACAGCGCGCTGCGCCTGGTCAACGAACACGAATACGGCAACGGCACCGCCGTGTTCACCCGCGACGGCGGCGCGGCGCGCGAGTTCGCGCATCGGGTGCAGGCCGGCATGGTGGGCATCAACGTGCCCATCCCGGTGCCGATGGCCTTCCACAGCTTCGGCGGCTGGAAGCGCTCGATCTTCGGCCCCCTGCACGTGCATGGCCCGGACGGCGTGCGCTTCTATACGCGTCTGAAGACCGTCACCGCCCGCTGGCCGGACACGCACGCCGCCGAGTTCGTGATGCCGACGATGAAGTAAAGTCGGGGCCGGTTCCCTCGAGGTGGTGGCCGATGTCCCTGCGCTCCATCCGCATCCTGGTTTTCCTCGCCTGCCTGATCGCGTCCACGACGGCGCCCGCCGCCGGGCCCGTCGCGCAGGTGCGCGTGGCCTTCGACCGCAACGGCGTGGTCAGTACCCGTGCCGAAGGCATGGCGGACCTCGCCACCGGCCGCGAGGTCACCCCGGACGATCCCGTGCGGGTCGCCTCCATCTCCAAGCTGGTCACCACGATCGGCGTGATGCGGCTGGTCGAAGCCGGCCAGCTGGACCTGGATGCCGACGTCTCCACGTACCTGGGCTGGACCTTGCGACATCCCCGGCACCCCGACACGCCGATCACGCTGCGCCTGCTGCTGTCGCACCGCTCCAGCCTGACCGATGCCGCCGGCTACTACGCCACGCCGTTGGGCGAGCCGCTGAAGACGATACTCGACGACCCCAAGGCCTGGGACGACGCGCACGCACCCGGCACGCACTTCCGCTACACCAACCTCAACTTCCCGCTGGTGGCGATGGCGATGGAGAACGCCACCGGCGAACGCTTCGACCTGCTGATGCGCAGGCTGGTGCTGGAACCGCTGAAGCTGGATGCCTGCTACAACTGGGCGAGCTGCGATGCCGCCACGGCGGCGCGTGCCGTGGTGCTGTACCGCGACCGCGCACCGGTGCGCGACGACAACCGGGCCGGCAAGCCGGCCTGCGCCGTGGTCGTCGAGGAGGGCGCCGACTGCGACCTCGCCCGCTGGAAGGCCGGGGAGAACGGCGCGCTGTTCTCGCCGCAGGGTGGCCTGCGCATCTCCGCGAACGGACTGGCGAAGATCGGCCGCCTGCTGCTGAACCACGGCGAGGTCGACGGTGTGCGCCTGCTCCAGCCCGCCAGCGTCGATGCCATGGTGGTGCCGCAGTGGACCTTCGACGGCGGCAACGGCGTGACGCATGAAGAAGACAGCGGGGACGGGAGGAACCAGGCCTTCTTCTGCCGTTACGGCCTGGCCGTGCAGACCCTGGCCACGCCTGTGGCGGGCTGCGGCGACGACCCGTTCGGCGACCGCATCGCGCGCGTCGGTCATTCCGGCGATGCCTACGGCCTGCGCTCTGGCCTGTGGATCGACCGCGAGGCGGGCACGGGCGTGGTCTACTTCGCCACCGACGTGGGCGGTTCGCGCGGCGGTGCGCATTCGGCATTCAGTCGTGTCGAGGAAGCGCTGGCGGCCGGCACGGCGCACTGAGGCCCGCCCGCTCAAGAACTCCCCGGATCGGCCGATACGGCCTACATGTCGCCCCGCGCCGCATCCGCCGCGCGGCCAACATGATCCACAGGGGGATCCTTGAAATGACGTCACGTCCGACGGTTCTGCTTTGCGATGACTCGCGCGCCCTGCGCATGCTGGCGGCCCGCCAGCTCGACGATTGCGGCTTCCACGTGGTGGGCGAGGCCGGCAACGGCCACGAGGCCGTCAGCCAGTACCAGGCGCTGAAGCCCGACGTGGTGCTGATGGACCTGGTGATGCCCGAATGCGACGGCAAGCAGGCGCTGGGCCGGATCCTGGCGCAGGACCCCGGTGCGCGCGTGGTGATCCTCAGCTCGCTGGGGGCCCAGAGCGACATCGAGGAGTGCCTGAAGCTGGGCGCCAGGTCGTACCTGCAGAAGCCCATCGATCCTGAGGTGATGGACCGCGTGCTGCACGAAGCGGTCGCCTGACCGGCGCGCACGTCCCTCCACCTTCCGTACGAGACGATCCCACATGGCAGCGAAATTCCTGGGCCAGTTCCTGCTGGAACGCGGCACCATCACCCCCGCGCAGCTCCTGGCCGCCCTCGACGCGCAGCGCGCATCGAATCCCCTGCTCGGCGAGCTGGCCATCCACCACGGCATGCTCGACGCCTCGCAGGCCCGCCGCATCAACGAACGCCAGCGCGCCGAAGACCGGCGCTTCGGCGACATCGCGCTGGAGATGGGCTGGCTGAGCGAAGGCCAGCTGGACGTGCTGCTCACGGCGCAGAAGAAGGGCCGCAAGCTGTTCGGCCAGATCCTGGTCGAACAGGGCATCCTGACCGCCGGGCAGCTGGAAACCGAGCTGGCCGCGCATCGCCGCGACCTGGACGAGGCCAACCACGCCCTGGCGTTGGGCATCGCGGGCCACCCCCTGGCCGACGTGGCGACCAGCGCCATCCGCGTGTGCAACCGCCTGTTCCCGCGTCTGGTCGGCAGCCAGTGCCAGGCCGCCGGTATCGCCCACGATGCCGCGCTCGAAGCCTGCGAAGTCACCGCGCACGTACGCATCGCGTCCGGGTCGGACGCGCTGCTGGTCGGCGTGGGATGCAGCCGCGCCACCATGCACGCCATGGCCTGCGCCCTGCTTTCGCTCCCGCCGGAACAGTGCGACGACGAACTGGCGGTGGACGCCCTCGGCGAGCTGGTCAACGTGCTGATGGGCTATGTGGTGCGCGACACCCTGCCCGACGACGCGGCGTACCGCGCCCAGCCGCCCTCGACCCGGTTGTCCGCAGCCGATCTGGCCGCCACCGGCCGCACCCTGGCGCTGGCGATGGCGTCCCAGCGCGGCGACTTCGTCCTGATCGTGGGCTGATCGATCGACTCAGGCCCGCATCAGCCGCCACGCGCGGTGGATGCGGGCGTTGCGTTCGAAATCCGGCGGGATGGTGCCCGCGCTGATGTCCTCGCAGCGCGCGAATCCGGCCACGGCGTCCTCGTCCAGCTTGAAACGGCGGAAGTTGTTGCTGAAATACAGCACGCCCCCCGGCGCCAGGCGGGCGACGGCGGCACGCAGCAGGCGGACGTGTTCCTTCTGCACATCGAAGTCGTCGGCGCGCGCGGAATTGGAGAACGTGGGCGGGTCGCAGAAGACCAGGTCGTACTCGGCCTGTTCGGCCTCCAGCCAGCGCACCGCATCGGCCTGCACCAGCCGGTGCTTCGCGCCGCCCAGGCCGTTCTCGGCCAGGTTGTCCGCGCACCACTGCAGGTAGGTCGCCGACAGGTCCACGCTGGTGGTGCTGGCCGCGCCCGCCACCGCCGCCTGCACGCTGGCCACGCCGGTGTAGCAGAACAGGTTGAGGAAGCGCTTGCCGCGCGCTTCCTGCGCCATGCGCCTGCGCAACGGGCGGTGGTCGAGGAACAGGCCGGTGTCCAGGTAATCGAACAGATTCACCCGCAGCCGCGCGCCCGACTCGCGCACCACGATGAACTCGTCCCGCTGCTGCATGCGCCCGTACTTGGACCCGCCCTTGCCGCGCTCGCGCGCCTTCACCGCGATCTGTTCCTGCGGCACGCCGAACACCTCGCGGGTGGCGGCCAGCAGTTCGCTGAAGCGGCGACGCACATCGTGCTCGGGGATGCTCGCCGGGGCGGCGTATTCCTGCACATGGAGGAAGAGGCGGCCCTGCCCGTCTTCCTCCTGGTAGACATCGATGGCCGCCGCGTACTCGGGCAGGTCGGCATCGTAGGCGCGGTAGCAGGTCACGCCCTCGCGCGCGCGCCAGTTCTTGAACTTCTTCAGGTTCTTGCGCAGGCGGTTGGCGACCATCTGCGCGCCGTCGGACAGCGGCCTGGCCTCGCGCGGTTCGCGGGCGGGCACGGCGACCGGATCGCAGACGATCAGCGCGCACTCGATGGCGCCGTTGAACAGCTGGTATTTCTTCGCGGCGCGCAGGCCCGTGGCATGGCCGAGCTCGGCATTGCCGCACAGCAGGCTCGCCCGCCATTGCGGCACGGCACGTTGCAGCGCATCGCCGAGCGCACGGTACAGGTCGGCGTCGGCGGCCAGGCGCTCGTCGTAGGGCGGATTGCAGACCACCAGCCCGCGCGCCTCTTCGCGCAGCGGCAACTGCGCCACATCGCGGGTCTCGAACTGCACCTGGCCGGCCAGACCCGCCAGCACCGCGTTGTCGCGCGCGGCGCGGATCGCGCCGATGTCGACGTCGCTGCCGAAGAACACCGGACGCAGCGCCTTGCGCCCTTCCGCTTCGCGCTGCACGGCATCGGCGAACAGCGTGCGCCAGGCCGCCACGTCGAAGCCGAGCCAGCGCGTGGGCAGCGCATTGCCATGCCGCTGCAGGCCGGGCGCCACGTCGGCCGCCATCAGCGCGCCTTCGATCAGCAGCGTGCCGCTGCCGCACATCGGGTCGAGCAGCGCACCGCCCTCGTGGTACAGCGCCGGCCAGCCCCCGCGCATCAGCACGGCCGCTGCCAGGTTTTCCTTCAACGGCGCTTCGTTCTGGGCCTGCCGCCAGCCGCGACGATGCATCGGCCCACCGCCCAGGTCGATGGAGATCGTCGCGCGTCCCTTGCGCAGCGACAGGTTGATGCGCACATCCGGCTGATCCACGTCCACGGACGGGCGCTCCAGCCCCTGCTGGCGCAGGCGGTCGACCACGGCGTCCTTCACGCGCTGCGCGGCGAAGCGCGCATGGGTGATCGCTTCGCCGGAGACATGCGCATCCACCGCCAGCGTCAGTTCGGGACGGGTGTGCTGCTCCCAGGCGATCGCCATCACGCCGTCGTACAGGGCCTGTTCGTCGGGGCACTCGAACTCGGCGATCGGCCACAGCACGCGGCTGGCCAGGCGCGACCACAGCACGGCCCGCTGTGCGTCCACCCGCTCGCCATCGGCATTCACGCCGGCGATGGTGGCGGTGGCCTTGGGCACGCCGAGGGCGAGCAGTTCGTCGGCGAGCAGGTATTCCAGGCCCTTGGCGCAGGAGACGAAGAATTTCACGGTGGAACCTCGATAAACAGGATCGTCGTCCCAGCGGATGCTGGGACCCAGCTTGCCCTGCGCCAACATTCCGGGGCAGAACCGGAATCGACACGGATGGCCCGCCCTTCGGCGGTCGAAAGCCCGGCTTGCGCCGGAATGACGGCAGGGGGAATCAGAGTGCGGCGAGCAACTGCCCGAACGCCTCCGCCGACGCCTCGACGTGGCTGGAGAGGCGATGCCCGTCATCGACCAGCAGCAAGCGTGCACGGCGCGCGTGCGCCCAGTCGGTCACGGCCTGCGCGGGTATCAGTTCGTCATCCCATCCATGGATGATGGAAACCGGCACCGTGGCGGCGTCCAGTTCCGGCAACGGGCCCATCGTGATCGGCGGCGCCATCAGGAACAGGCCGCGCACCGGCACCTCCAGCGAGATGCGGCCGGCGATGTAGGCACCCAGGCTGGAACCGGCCAGCACCACCGGGCCGCGCGCGGCGGCCGCCTGCGCCAGCGTGCGCAGGCGATCGAGCCGGGCGACCACATCACCCAGCGAACTGACCTCGCGGCGGGCGTCGAGATCGGTGTAGTCGGGCCGTTCGTGGGTCCAGCCCAGGCGTTCGGCCACGTCGGCCAGCGCGGTGACCTTGGTGGCGTCGGGACCGCTCTCGAAACCGTGCGACAGGATGCAGTGGCCGCGCATCACAACGCCTCCAGCGCATCGCCCAGACCGAAGGTGCCGCCTTCGACGATGCGGGCGCACAGGCCGCCGTGGCCGCGCATGGCGTTGTAGCCGCCCGGGCCCAGCGCGTCTTCCATGCGCGAGCAGGGGTCGCACTCCTCGGTACCCTCGAAGACCGCCGTGCCGATACGGAAGCGTCGCTGCTTCAGCGCGACCAGCGGAATGCCGGAGACCACCACGTTCCTGCGCAGCAGCGCCGGTGCCAGGTCGGGACGTTGCGCGAGTGCGGCGATGGCCGGCAGGTGCTCGGCCTGGATCAGGGTGATGCCGCGCTTGCCGCTGCCGCCCTGGTAGCGGTCGCCGACCAGGCCCGCGCCGGCGATGGCCTGGACGGTCCGGGTGGCGACCATGGCCTGGTCGCGGGCCGGCCGCAGGCCGATCCATTCCACCTTGCCGGCACGCGGCAGGGTGGCCATCAGCCTGGCCAGCGGGGAGTCGGGGTTGAGCGGCATGCGGAACCGGACGGAAAGGAAGACCGTCAGTTTACCGGACCGGGCCGGGGGCCGCCCCCGCCTGCTAGCATCGGCGCATGAGCACCGAACCGCCCACGCGCGCCCCTGTCGTCGATCCGCTGCCCTACGAGGACAGGCTGGACGCGCGGCCCCTGGGGCAGATCGACCTGGTGGTCATCCACTGCACCGAACTGCCCGACCTGGCGATGGCACGTCACTACGGCGAACGCATCCTGCATGCGTCCGGCACCGGCAACAGTGGCCACTACTACATCGACCGGGACGGCAGCGTGCATGTCTACGTGCGGCCGGAGCGCGTGGCCCACCACGTGCGCGGCTACAACCCGCGTTCGGTGGGGATCGAACTGGTGAACACCGGCCGTTATCCCGACTGGCTCGCCAGCGGCAGCCAGAAGATGGAAGAGCCCTACACCGATGCGCAGATCCGTGCGCTGATCGCGTTGCTGGACCAGCTGCGGCGCGAGTTGCCCGCATTGCGCCACATCGCCGGCCACGAGGACCTGGACACCGCGCGCGAGCCCGCCAGCGACGACCCCACCGTCAGCGTGCCGCGCAAGATGGACCCGGGCCCGCTGTTCCCCTGGGAGGCCGTGCTGCGTGCGACCCCGCTGGAAAGGCTGATGCCCTGACAGGCCACGCACGGGCGGCCGGTATAATCGCCGTCCGCCAAGACCCCAGGCCCTGCCGTGCCCGCACCCGAACCCGTCGTCTCCGAGCTGATCGAACTGCTGTCGCTGGAGCGGCTGGAAGACAACCTGTTCCGTGGCCAGAGCCGCGACATCGGCACCAAGTACGTGTTCGGCGGCCAGGTGCTGGGCCAGGCGCTGTCGGCGGCGCAGGCGACGGTGGACGGCAGCAGCGGCGAACGCCGCGCGCATTCGCTGCACGCCTACTTCCTGCGCGCCGGCAACATCGAGGCGCCGATCGTCTACGAAGTGGACCGCACGCGCGATGGCGGCAGCTTCTCCGTGCGCCGCGTCACCGCCATCCAGCACGGCCGGGTGATCTTCTTCTGCGCCGCGTCCTTCCAGGCCGAAGAAGGCGGCGCTGAGCACCAGCTGTCCATGCCGGAGGTACCCCAGCCCGAGGACATCGCGCCGGCGCCGGCGGTGCCCGCCGAGGTCATGGGCACGCTGCCGCCGAAAGTGCAGCGCTGGCTGTCGCGGCGCGGGCCCTTCGAGTTCCGCCACGTCTATCCGCGCGACGAACTGAACCCGCCCAAGCGCCCACCGTTCCAGCAGGTCTGGTTCCGCCTCAGCGAACCGGTGGGCGATTCGCCGGAGCTGCACCGTGCCCTGCTCGCCTACGCCTCCGATTTCCAGCTGCTGGGCACCGCCACGTATCCGCACGGCATCAGCTACTACCAGCCCAACGTGCAGATGGCCTCGCTGGACCACGCGCTGTGGTTCCACCGCCCGTTCCGTGCGGACGACTGGCTGCTGTATTCGATCGACAGCCCCAGCGCGAGCGGTTCGCGCGGCCTGGCGCGCGGGCAGATCTTCGACCGCCAGGGCCGGCTGGTGGCCAGCTCGGCGCAGGAAGGCCTGATCCGGGTGGTGCCGGACGCCGAAGCGGCCTCGGCCGTGCCGGCGAAGGACTGAGGCCTCCCGCATGCGGCAAGTCTTCTCCAGCCAGCGCATCGAAACCGTCGAGGGCGTGGCCAGGCTGCTGACCGATGCGGGCATTCCCGTGCACATCAGCAACGGGCGCTCCTACCAGAGCAAGCGCAGCGGACAGTTCAGCTATACCGAGCCGGTGAAGGCACAGCAGCAGCCCGCCGTCTGGGTGCGCCATGCCGAGGACCAGCCGCGCGCGCGCGAACTGCTGCGACAGGCCGGCCTGCTGGAAACCACGCGCCCGGGCCAGGGACCCACGCTGACCTTCCGCAGCGCACAGGACACGCCCGCCGTGCCGCAACGTTCCTGGGCCTGGCGTATCCGCCTGGTCCTGCTGGCGCTCATCGCGCTGGCCGCCGCCATCATGTGGATGCGGCGCCCGGTGCCTGCCCCTGCCCCTGCCGCTCCGCTCCCCTCGCCGCCGCAGACGCAGCCGGCGCCGGCGGCGCCGGCCGACGAAGCGCCGGAGGAAGAGCGCATCCGCATCCAGCCTGCCACCGGCGGCTGACCGCCTGGCCGCGGTGTCCGGTCACATCCGTCGCCCCGGCCCGTCAGGGTCATCAGCCCACCCGATGATCCTGACGCCATGAACGCCCTCGCCCTGGACCTGATGCTGCAGACCGAACTGCCCGCCGCCACGCGCGGCAGCCAGGAGGCCTACGGCCGCATCGTCCAGGCCTGCCAGAACACCGTCACCGCCATCGCGCTGGCGATCACCCGCGATGTGCAGGCCAGCGAAGACATCGCGCAGGAGGCCTTCCTCAAGGCATGGCAGCAGTTGGACCGGCTGAAGAACACCGCCAGCTTCCTGCCGTGGCTGCGCCAGATCACCCGCAACCTCGCCCGCGACTGGCTGCGCGCGCAGCATGGGCGCCCGATGTCGGGCGAAGTGGCCGAGATCGCCATCGGCATGGCGGCCGATCCCGACCCCACGCCGGCCGAACGCCTGCTGCGGACGGAAGAGGAAGGGGTGGCGGCCGACATCATTTCGTCCCTGCCGGAAGACAGCCGCGAGGCGCTGCTGCTGTTCTATCGCGAAGGTCAGAGTTCGCAGCAGGTCGCCGACCTGCTGGGCCTCAGCGATGCCGCCGTGCGCAAGCGGCTGTCGCGCGCGCGCGCCCTGGTGCGCGACGAGTTGCTGCAGCGGTTCGGCGGATTCGCGCGTTCCTCGGCACCGACCGCGGCCTTCACCATGGTCGTGCTGGGTGGACTGGTCGGCGCCATGCCGGCGGCCAGCGCGGCGACGGTCATCGGCTCCGGCGTGCTGGGCACGGGGCTGTTGGGCAAGCTGGGCACGGGCGGCCTGACCACCGGCGGCGTTACCGGCGGGGTGGCCGGCGGCTCGCTGGGCGTCATCCTCGAACACGTCACCCACCATCCCGCCGCTCTCGGCGGTGCGGTGGGCGGCGTGATCGGCGGCCTGGTCGGGTATGCCTTCACCTGGTGGTATCTGGCCCGCTTCTGCCAGACCGCCCAGCAACGCCTTCAGGTACGCCGCTTCATGGCGCTCAATGCCGGCACGGGGGCGGCCTGGATGGTCGGCCTGATGCTGGCGACCGTGCTGGCCCCGGGGTGGCAGGTGATCCTCGCCGTCACCGTGGCGGGGATGTGCGTGATCAACTACCAGTACCTGGTCACCCTGCCCCGCATCATGGACCCGATCCTGGCCCATCCCGCCAACGCCCGGCGCCGGCGGGGCTACGACTACATCATCGGCCGCAAGGCGGTGGCGCTGACCAGCGTGTTGGCCCTGGCGGCGATCCTGTACGCGCTGGTGGGCAGCGGACGCCTGGCCTTCTAGTTCCCGCATCGCGCCGCCCGGGTCACACTCGGCGCCGCCGGTCGTCGTGCCTGCACGAACCGGACGAGCGGAGACCCGATGGATACCTTGACGATCGAACTTTCCCTGCGTGATGCATTGCCGGCCGCTGCGCGCGGCGACCAGGCCGCCTACGGCCGCGTGGTCGCGCTGTGCCAGAACGCCGTCACCGGCATCGCCCTGGCGATCACCCGCGACGTACACGCCAGCGAAGACATCGCCCAGGAGGCCTTCCTGAAAGGCTGGCGCCAACTGGCGACGCTGAAGAATCCCGACAGTTTCCTGCCGTGGCTGCGCGAGATCACCCGCAACCTGGCCCGCGACCACCTGCGCGCCCAGCGGCGGCGCCCCATGACCGGCGAGGCCGCCGAGATCGTATTGACGCTGGCCGCCGACACCGCGCCCACGCCCGCGGAAACGCTGCTGCAGACCGAACAGGAAGCCGCGGCGCGCGAAGTGATCGCCGCCCTGCCGGAAGACAGCCGCGAAGTGCTGCTGCTGTACTACCGCGAGGGCCAGCGCTCGCAGCAGGTCGCCGCGCTGCTCGGCATCACCGATGCCGCCGTGCGCAAACGGCTCTCGCGCGCACGCCAGTATGTGCGCGAGGAACTGATGGTGCGCTTCGGCGAGTTCGCGCGCGCTTCGGCGCCGTCTGCGGCATTCGCCAGCGGCGTCCTGGGCGTGATCGCGATCGCGGCGCCACCGTCGGCGGGCGCGGTGGTACTGGGCGCCGGTGGCGCAGCAGCCGGCAAGGGCCTGCTCAAACTGGTGGGAGGCGCGCTGGGCGCGGCCGCGTTCGGCACGCTGGTCGGCATCGGCGCGGTGTGGTTCGGCATCCGCAAGCCGTTGAAGGATCCGCTGGACGCGCGCGAGCGGCGCGACCTGGTGTTCTATGGCGCGTTCTGCACCCTGCTGATTCTCGGCTTCATCGTCGGCATCCTGGCACTGACGCAGGTGCGCGGCTGGATGCCTCACCTGGGACTGACCCTGGTCTACATGGGCGGCATCTGCTGGGCCAGTGCGATCTGGCTGCCGCGCATCCTGCGGCGGCGTCAGGCCCGTGACCTCCAACGCGACCCGGAAGGCACGCGGCGGCAAATCGAACGCCAGCGCTTCTGGCGCGTGTGGGGGCTGGTGATCGCGATCGGACTCGCAAGTGCGGGCGTGATCGCCGGGTTGGTGATGTCCGGCCGCCTTTCGTTCTGAAGCCCGATGGCGCGTGCACCCGGATGGCCGGGTGCACGCCGTTCCGCTCAGCGGCGGGCGGGCCTGCCCGCGGCCAGCTCATCCTTCGACAGCGAACCGTCCTTGTCGGTGTCGAGCGCGTCGAAGCGGCTGGCCAGGCGGCCGTCCTTCACTTCCTCGCGCGACAGGCGCCCATCCTTGTTCGCATCCGCCGTCGCGAAACGTTGGTCCATGCGGGCCTGCATGCGCTGGCCGGCCTCGGCACGGCGCGCGGCGTGGGCCTGGTCGATCTCGGCGCGGGTCAGCTTGCCGTCCTTGTCGGCATCGGCCTTGGCGAACCATGCGTCGCGGCGCTGCTGGCCGCGCAATTCGCGGTCGAGGCGGTCGATCGCGCCGTCCTTGTTGGCGTCCAGCCTGTCGAAGCGCCCGGCGAACGACGGATCGGCTGCCGCCTCTGCACGGCTGACCTTGCCGTCGCCGTCGGCATCGAGCTTCCTGAAGGCCATCGCACCGCGTTCTCCGCCGCCATGCCGGCCGGGGCCGCGCATGCCCTGGCGGTGCGGACGTTCCTCGGCGCTGAGCTTGCCGTCGCCGTTGCTGTCCAGGTCGGCGAAGCGTTCGGCCAGGCGCGGATGCGCGGCGGCTTCGGCCTTGTCGATCGCGCCGTCATTGTTCTTGTCCAGGCTCGCGCGCGCCGGCTTCTGCGCATCTGCGGCCTGCGTGGCGGCCAGCGTGGAGCCGGCGCCGAGGGCGGCCAGCACGGCCACGAAAAGCAGGGTCTTGCGGTTCATCGTGTTCTCCTGGAGACGCGGCGCCAACTGCGCCACTGGCAGGGAAAACGCCCGCGTGCGGTCCGGGTTGACGCGTGGGCGTGCGCGTTCAGCCGGCGGACGGTCGCGGCCCACGCGACGCGGGCGCCGCAGTATGCTGCGGGCATGTCCCACGCCCTCGCCCGCGCCGTTTCGACCTTCGGCCATCCGATGCTGGTGCTGCCGCTGGCGGTGGTGGCGATCGCCCTGGCGCGCGGGGACCGCGCCGCCGCGGCGTGGTCGGCGGCGGGATTCGGGGTGTTCGCCGTCCTCGTCATGGGCTATTCGGCCTGGCAGGTGCGTCGTGGCCGCTGGGCCCACGTGGACGCCAGCGCACGCCACGAACGCGGGCATCTGAACCGTTTCCTGTTCGCGGCGCTGGCGGCCGGCGCGGCGCTGCTGGCATGGCGCGGCACGCAGCCGGTGTTCGCGCTGGGCCTGGCGATGTCGGCGGCGATGATCCTGGCGGCGATGGCCACCGCACGCTGGTGCAAGCTGTCGCTGCACATGGCGTTCGCGGTGTTCGCCGCGTGGATGCTGGGCGAACTCGGTACGGCCTGGACGCTGGCGGCCCTGCTGTTCGCCGTCGCGGTGGCGTGGTCGCGCCTGGCGCTGCACCGGCACGAGCCGCGCGACCTCGTGGCCGGCGCGATCGCGGGGACGCTGGCGGGCGCCGCGTTCTGGCCGCTCGCCGCACGCTGGATGCCATGACCATGGGCGAGAACACCCAGCCGATCGACGACCTGCGCCTGTTCCACACCGGCGAGCATCCATGCGGCTACTGGCCGGACCGGGTGGCGCGCGACCTGGTGCTGGATCCTCGCGACCCCCGCCTGCCGCAGCTGTACCCCGACGCGCTGTCGTGGGGCTTCCGCCGCTCGGGCGACATCGTCTACCGCCCGCACTGCCGGCAGTGCCGCGCATGCGTGGCGGTGCGCATCCCGGTGGCGGACTTCGCGCCCGACCGCAGCCAGCGGCGCTGCGCCGCGCGCAACGCCCGTGTCGAAACGCGCATCGTCGCGGCGCTGCGGAACGAGGAGCACCTGGCGCTGTACCAGCGCTATCTGGCCGCGCGGCATCCGCTGGGCGGCATGGACGAGCATGGCGCCATCGAGTTCGACCAGTTCCTGGTGGGCAGCTGGTCGCGTGGCCGCTTCGTGGAACTGCGCGAGGACGGCGAGCTGCTGGCGGTGGCCGTGACCGACGTGATCGCCGGCGCGCTGTCGGCCGTGTACACCTTCTACGATCCCGCACAGGAGGCGCGCAGCCTGGGCACGCTGGCCATCCTGCGCCAGATCGAATGGGCGCGACGCGACGGCTACGCGCACCTGTATCTGGGCTACTGGATCGAGGGTCATCGCAAGATGGACTACAAGCGGCGCTTCCGGCCGCTCGAGCACTTCGACGGCCGCCAGTGGCGCCGCGCCGGGTAAGCGGCGCCAACGCGGGGATGTCATCCGCGCGTGGCATCATGGCGGCATGCGAATCCCTGCCGCCCTGTTCCCGATGATCCTCGCCCTGGCCGCCTGCAGCGGCACGTCCCCGCAGCGTGGAGATGCGCCCGCGCTCGCGACCCCGATGCGCGTCGCCACCTACAACACATCACTGTATTCGGACGAGGCCGGCGGCGTGATCCGCCAGCTGCAGGGCGAGGATGCGCATGCGCGCAAGATTGCGGCCGTGCTGCAGAAGGTGCGGCCCGATCTGGTGCTGCTGAACGAATTCGACTACGACCCGGCGCATCGCGCGGCCGACCTGTTCCAGGAGCGCTACCTGGGTGTCGCCCAACCCGGTGGCGGCGAGCCGCTGCACTACCCGTACCGCTATCTGGCGCCGGTGAACACCGGCGTGCCCAGCGGGCTGGACCTGGACCGCAACGGCAGCGTCGGCGCCCAGGGCCGCGAGCGCGGCAACGACGCCTGGGGCTACGGCCTGCACCCGGGCCAGTACGGCATGCTGGTGCTGTCGCGCTTCCCGATAGACGAGGCCGGCGTACGCACCTTCCAGCTATTGCGCTGGAGCGCGCTGCCCGGCGCCACCAATCCGGTCGACCCCACCACCGGACAGCCGTTCTACGCCGACCACGTCTGGACGCAACTGCGGCTGTCGTCCAAATCGCACTGGGACGTACCGGTGCGCACGCCCGGCGGCACGCTGCACTTCCTGGTTTCCCATCCCACGCCACCGGTGTTCGACGGCCCGGAAAACCGCAACGGACTGCGCAATGCGGACGAGATCCGGCTGTGGCGCGAATACCTCGCGTCCGGCGACGCGCCCTGGCTGTGCGACGACCAGGGCCGCTGCGGGGGCCTGCCCGCCGATGCGCGCTTCGTCATCGCCGGCGACCTCAACAACGATCCCGCCGATGGCGACGGCCAGCACGAGGCCATCGTCGAACTGCTCGAACATCCGCGCGTGCTGCGCCTGGCCACCCCACGCAGCGAGGGCGGCGAGGAAACCGCGCTCGCCTACGCCGCCAAGGGCATGCAGCGCCGCGGTGCACCCGCACACGTCACCGGGGATTTCGGCCGCCGCAACGGCGCCCTGCGGCTGGACTACGTGCTGCCGTCCACGGGCCTGACGCCCGTGGGCAGCGGCGTGTTCTGGCCGAAGAAGAGCCATCCGGACGCCGCCATCGCCGATGGCAGCGACCACCACCTGGTGTGGGTGGACCTTACGCTGTAGGCGCCGACGCGGGCGCGGGAACGACCCGCGGCCCGAAACCGAACACGGCTTCGCTCTGCGCCGAGACGATCATCCGGATCATGCTGCCGGGCACCATCAGCTCCACCTGCACGTCGTGGCCTTCGGCGTCCTTGCCCACCAGGGTCATTTCGGTGAAGGCGCCGCCGGTGTCGATCTCCCGGCAGAAGATGTGCGGCCCGTCGGGCTGGCTGGTAAGGTAGGGCTTGACCGCTTCGCCCAGCGCCTCCAGTGCCTGCGGGAAGAAGAACACGGCATAACCTCCATGGCCATTCATCGCGCGCGCCTCACTTCAGTTCGATGGTGATCGCCGCGGCGGCGGCGCGGGCCTTGGAGCGGGCGATGTCGACGTCCTCGCCCCGCGCCAGGGTCACGCCGACACGGCGGTGGCCGTCCACGCGCGGCTTGCCGAACAGGCGCAGGCCGGTGTCGGGTTCCTCCAGCGCGCCTTCCACGTTGCCGAACACCGGCACGCCATGGCCGTGCGCCAGCATCGCGCATGAGGCCGACGGGCCGTTCTGGCGGATCACCGGGACAGGCAGGCCGAGGATGGCGCGCGCGTGCAGCGCGAACTCGGACAGCTCCTGCGAGGCGAGCGTGACCAGGCCGGTATCGTGCGGACGCGGCGAGACCTCGCTGAACCACACCTCGTCGCCCTTCACGAACAGCTCCACCCCAAACAGCCCCCAGCCGCCCAGGTCGTCGGTCACCGCCCGGGCGATCCGCTGCGCCCGCTCCAGCGCGCGCGGCGACATCGGCTGCGGCTGCCAGCTTTCGCGGTAGTCCCCGTCCTTCTGCCAGTGGCCGATGGGTTCGCAGAACGCGGTGCCACCGGCGTGGCGCACGGTCAGCAGGGTGATCTCGTAATCGAAGTCGATGAAGCCTTCCACGATGCAGCGGCCGGCGCCGGCGCGGCCGCCGGTCTGCGCGTACTCCCACGCCGGATCGATGTCGGACTCGCTGCGCAGCGTGCTCTGGCCCTTGCCGGAGGAGGACATCACCGGTTTCACCACGCACGGCAGGCCGATGGCACGCACCGCCTCGCGGTATTCGGCTTGCGTGTCGACGAAGCGGTACGGCGAGGTGGGCAGGCCCAGCGTTTCGGCGGCCAGCCGGCGGATGCCTTCACGGTCCATCGTCAGGCGCGCGGCACGTGCCGTCGGAATCACCCGGGCCGCGCCCTCCGCTTCCAGCGCGACCAGCGTCTCGGTATGGATCGCCTCGATCTCGGGCACGACCAGATGCGGCTGTTCCTGCGCGATGAGCGCGCGGATCGCGGCCGGGTCCAGCATGTCCAGGACGTGCGCACGATGCGCCACCTGCATGGCCGGCGCGTCGGCGTAGCGGTCGGCGGCGATCACTTCCACCCCCAGCCGCTGCAGCTCGATGGCCACCTCCTTGCCCAGCTCGCCCGACCCGAGCAGCAGGACACGGAAGGCGTGGGGAGACAGCGGCGTACCGAGCGTGACCATGGGCGACTTCCAGGAAAGGGGGCGCCAGTGTAGCGGCCGGCCCGACGGAAGGTGGCACGGGCCGTTGACATTTGATATCAAATTGATATCTGATACATGCAAGCCAACCAAGGGGACCGACCATGCTCCATGTGATCAAGCAGATCCAGCGCCGCTGGCCCGCCCACGCGCACCGGATCACCTGCGGCCTGCTTCTTCTCTCCGTGGCCCTGCTCGCGCTGGGCAGCGGCCTGTCGCTGCGGTAACCCCGTCCCGAGACCAAGACCATGAAAGAGAACGCCAAGTCGTCGCTGCCCGGAATTCCCGCCCTGCTGGGCCTGCTGGTGCTGGCACTGGGAATCGCCGCCCTGTTCATCCATGGCGCCGTCCACAAGCAGCCCCTGTCCATGGGAGGGGCCGCCCTGCTCGGCTTCGCTGTCATGTTCCTGATGGCCGGGCTGTACAAGCTGGAGCCCAACCAGTCCGCCGTGCTCAGCCTGTTCGGCAAGTACGTGGGCACGGTGAAGGACAACGGCCTGCGCTGGAACAACCCCTTCTTCAGCAAGCGCAAGGTCTCCCTGCGCATCCGCAACTTCGAAAGCAGCCGGTTGAAAGTCAACGAACTGGACGGCAGCCCCATCGAGATCGCCGCGGTGATCGTGTGGCAGGTGGTGGATTCGGCCGAAGCCGTGTTCAACGTGGACGACTACGAGAGCTTCGTGCACATCCAGTCCGAAGCCGCACTGCGTGCGATGGCCTCCAGCTATCCGTACGACCAGCACGAGGAAGGCCAGATCGCGCTGCGCAGCCATCCGCAGGAAATTTCCCAGCATCTGCAGGAGCAGATCGCGGAGCGGCTGGGCAAGGCCGGCGTGGACGTGATCGAAGCGCGCATCAGCCACCTGGCCTATGCGCCCGAGATCGCCCAGGCCATGCTGCAGCGCCAGCAGGCCAATGCCGTGATCGCCGCGCGCACGCGCATCGTCGCCGGTGCGGTGGGCATGGTGGAGATGGCCCTGGCCGAGCTGCAGAAGAACGACGTGGTGAAGCTGGACGAGGAGCGCAAGGCGCAGATGGTCAGCAACCTGCTGGTGGTGCTGTGCGGCGAACGCGGCACCCAGCCGATCGTCAACACCGGCTCGATCTACTGACAGGCGCCAGGCCATGCACGCGCTCGCACCGCTCGTCCTCGCGCTCTCCGGCCTGCCCGCGCTGCTCATCGGCGCGTGGGTGAGCCGGGCAGGCGACCCGCGTTCGCGCGGCATGGCCCTGCACTGGGTGCTGATCGGCCTGGCCATCCAGGCCGGCGCCGTGGCCGTGTACTGGGCGGGGGGCGACGACCGCCTGGCGCAGGGCGTCGTGATCGCGATGGTGGTGCTGGTCAACGCGCTGATCGTCTCGATGGTGCTGCAGTTGCGCCGCAGGGGTAAGCGCCAGTGAGCGAGAAGCAGGACAGGAAGGCCTATCCGCTGCGCATCAGCGCCGACGTGCTGACCGCGGCGCAGCGCTGGGCCGACGACGAACTGCGCTCGCTCAATGCGCAGATCGAATACGTGTTGCGCGATGCGCTGCGCAAGGCGGGACGGCTTCCCAGGACCGGCGCCGCGCCGGACCACCCCAAGAAGGAATCGCCATGAACCACCGATGGAACCACAAGGTCGTCGAAATCCCCTACAGGATGTTCGCGGGCAAGCTGACCGACCGCATCCAGCAGGAGCTGGACAAGATGAGCGCACAGGGCTGGGAACTGGTCAGCACGCTCTTCATCGAACACGAGGTCTCGGTGCGGCTGTTCTTCAAGAAGCCCGCCTGATCTCCCCGCAAGGAGTCTTCCCATGCAGCAGCCGCAGGACTTTCCGGTCGCACCGCTGCCGACGCACGCGAACGGGTGGCTGTGGTTGCCGCTGGTGCTCGCCATCGGCGCCACCACCGCCGCGCTGACACTGCCATCGGACACCCCGCCGCCGCTTGCGGCCTGGCTGACCCTGCCCTTCATCCTGCTGGTCGGCGGGGTGCTGGCCGTGGCGATGCGACGGCGCGCGATCGTCCTGGACAACCGCGAGCTGCAGGTCCGCGCCACGTTCTACACGAAGCGGTTCGCCATCGAAGCGGTCGACCTGGACAAGGCCCGCGTGGTGAGCCTGGAAGAGCACACGGAGCTTTCGCCCACGCTGAAGACCAACGGCTTCAGCCTGCCCGGATTGAAGGCCGGGCATTTCCGCCTGCGCAACCTCGGCAAGGCGTTCTGCCTGGTCACCGATCGCACGCGCGTGCTGACCCTGCCACTGCGCGACGGCAGCCTGGTGCTGGTCAGCCCCGAGCGCCCGGCCGAGCTGCTGGCCCGGCTGCGCGAACTGGCGGCGCCGGTGACCCGCCGCTAAGCTGCGGACATGCGCCGCCTGCCTGCCCTGCCCCTGAAGTCGGTCCTGCTCAACACGTCGCGTATCGAACTGTGGCCGGCCGACCTGCTGCGCGCACGCAGCAACGCGGATGCCCGCGCGCTGGCAGGCGCGTACGCGGTGCTGCGCCGCAAGCACGATGGCCGCTACCTGGCGGCGGTGTCCGCGCGCGGCGTGCATCCGCTGGTGACCGGCCTGCCGCGCCAACCCGGCCTGGACGAAGCGTGGGATGCCCTGGACCGTTTCGAATCGGCCACCCGCGGGTTCCACGCCGATGCCCAGGGTGCGCTGCCGCTGCACGCCCTGCAGGAACGCCTGCACGCACTGGGACTGGATGCCTACGCCTACGCCGAACGCACCGGCCTGGCCCTGGTGGCCGAACCGGCCGCCCTCGCCTTCGCAGGACGCGACCGCTACCGCCGCCCGCTCTGGCTGACGTGCTCCGCGGCGCGCGGATGGTGGGCGATGCGCGCCGCCGCCGCACGCGATGGCGTGGTGCTGGAAGCCATCTCCGGCTATCGCAGCCACGACTACCAACTCGGCATCTTCGAACGCAAGCGCGCGCGCGGACAGCGTGTGGAGGAGATCCTCAAGGTCAACGCCGCTCCCGGCTACAGCGAGCACCATGGCGGCCGTGCCCTCGATATCGGCACGCCGGGAGAGCCGCCGGCCGAGGCATCTTTCGAGCACACCACCGCCTTCGCCTGGCTCACCCGGCACGCCGGCGATTTCGGCTTCGTCATGAGCTACCCGCGCGACAACCCGCACGGCATCGTGTACGAGCCGTGGCATTGGTGCTTCGCTCGGCCATCGCTCGCTTGACGGGAAGGGGTGGAGCGGACACGCTCGCCCTGGGGCTTTCTGCACTGCACTGTCGTCGACCGCGGGGGCGTGTGACTGGCTCCATCTCCATGGCCAGGAAGGACCTTGATGAACCCATCCAACCCTTACGAAAGCCCGGCGACCGCGATCACCGAAACGCGCCTGCCGTTGGAGCGTGACGTCCCCGAGGAGATTTCGCATCCCATCAAGCATGGCTGGGTGGCGGCATGCGTCTCTTGCGTCATGACACTGATCGTCACCCTGATCGCACTCTCGGGCGATTCAGCGGGAAACACCGATGCCGCCTGGAACTTCATCGACGTCGCCCTGATCGCCGGCCTCGCCTTCGGCATCTACAAGCGCAGCCGCACAGCCGCCACCATCATGCTCGCGTACTTCGTACTGTCGAAGGTGCTGGTCATGATTGACACAGGCATGCCCTCTGGACTGGTGCTGGGCTTGGTGTTCGCGATCTTCTACTTCCGCGCGATGACGGCGACATTCCGCTACCACCGTTTCCTTCGCGAGTGGAAGCGCAACCCACCGGCGCCGAAGCGCTCGCTGAGCGATGACCCGCTGTTCGCGCCCAAGTCCAGCGACGCCTGACGCCACCTCAATCCTGCGACCGCTTCGTCGCCGTCTTCGCTTCGCTGCCGAAGTCGGCGATGCGCCACAGGTACTGCGCCGCATAGGTGCGGTAAGGGCCCCACTTCTCGCCGCGCGCCAGCAGTTCCTTCGGCGTGGGCATGACCTCCTGCCGGTCGACGAACTGCGCGCCCTTGCGCACGCCCAGGTCGTCGACCGGCAGCACGTCCGGGCGCCCCAGGCGGAACATCAGCATCATTTCCACCGTCCAGCGGCCGATGCCGCGGATGGGCACCAGTGCGGCGACGATGTCGTCCTCGCCCATCAGCGACATCTGCCGGAGGGTCGGGATCTCCCCCCGCTGCTCACGCGCCGCCAGGTCCCGCAACGCAAGCGTCTTGTTGCCCGAAACGCCGCAGGCCCGCAAGGCCGCATCATCGATGCGCCCCAGGGTGTCGAAGTGCAGCCGCGTGCTGCCCACGGCCGCTTCCACGCGCCCGACGATGGTCGCGGCCGCCTTGCCGCTGAGTTGCTGGTAGAGGATCGCACGCGCCAGCGCATCCACCGGGTCGAACGGCTTGCGCCAGCCCGGTTGCGGTTCGATGTAGCCGATCCGCTTCATCCACGTGCCGAGCCTGCGGTCGCGCCGGCTCAGATGGTCCCAGGCCTGTTCGGTATCGAAGCCGCGTGCGTGCCGGGGCATGTCAGCGGCGGATGGCGTCCACGGCCCACAGCACCCAGCCCAGCATCAGCATGATGCCGCCGGCCGGCGCCAGGCGCGTGCTGGTTCCCACCATGGCCCCGGCGACCAGGCTGCCTGCGAACAGCAGCGTGCCCAGCAACAGCAGCGACAGCGCGGCCTTGCCCATCCGGCGTGTGGTGCCCGCGCCCAGCGCCGCCAGCGCCAGGCCATGCCCGAAGCCGAACAACGCCGCCGTCTGCAGGTTCGACTGCGCCGGCCCATCGCCGACGCCATGCGACGCATAGGCCGACAGCCCGACCGCGGCGGCGGCCAGCAGGCCACCGGACAGGGCCAGGAAGGAGGGTTTGCGTTGACGCCGGTCGTAGTTCATGGATTCAGCGGACCTCGCGGGGAGACCGGCATCCTGCCAGGGGCGGAAGGCATCGCGGAAAAACCGATGCCCGTAAACGCAACGCGCCGCATGAAGCGGCGCGTTGGAAGCCTACCTGTCATCGCAGATGCAGGCCCGGGTGGTGTTACTGCTTGACCGCCCAGTAGATGTCGAACTTGCCGTCGCCCTCGAAGGCGCCGTCGACGCCGGACTTCCAGGACTCGAACGGACGGTCGACCACTTCGTGGCCGGCGGTGACCGCCCAGGCGCGCAGCGCGTTGCGCTGGTTGTCCAGTTCGGCCATGTAGCCGGTGTAGCTGGCGAAGGCGAGCTTGCGCGGCTCGGTGCGCACGTACTCCACCGGGGCGCCCGACGGGATGGTGACCTTCAGTTCGCCGGTGGAGGCGACCGGGGCCGGTGCGGCGGCCGGGGCGGCTTCGCCCTCGGCGGCGGCGTCGGCCTTGGGCGCGGCCGTGCCCTTGCGGACCGGCTGGGCGACGTCGAAGGCGTACTTCTCGGTGCCGTAGTCGGTGGTGATGATGCGCACCGGACCGGCGGCCACCAGGCCATTGGCCTCCATCACGCGCTTGATCCACTCCTGGTTCTGCTTGATCGAGGCCTTGATGGCATCGTTGGTGCGGTCGATGTTGCCGGCGTTCACCACCAGCAGGTCTTCGGCGGGCAGTTCGACCAGCTTCAGGTCGGTCAGCGGGCTGCCTTCGGTGCGGTAGTCGAAGTTCGGCACCGTGGCCAGCATGTTGGTCAGCTTGGACAGGCCCGCCTTGACCGCGTCGCCGACGTGGCGGCTGACGTACATGCCGGCGTAGCGTCCGATCAGGTTCCAGCCATAGGTGACCTGGTAGGTCTGGGTGACCTTCACGTTGCGGTTGTTCTTGCCCGTGGGCTCCAGCGCGAAGGTGCTGCGCTTGTCGGTGCCCATGCGCTTGTCGGTGATCGCGTAGACGATCTTGCCCGGGCCGCCGGTCGGGGCGGGACGCTCGCTCTCGACGATCTCCCAGCTGCCCTGGCCCCAGGCCGGGTTGGCCGAATTGAAGTCGACCTTGGCGCCGACGCCGGTATTGTCTTCGCCGCCGGAGTAGCTGAGTTCGTTGGCCGCGCTCGGGACCAGCGGGTTCCAGTCCTTCAGTCGGCGCACGTTGTTCAGCGTGTCGAACACGATGGTCATGCGGCGGTTGGTCTCGACGCTTTCCTGCAATTCGCGCGAGGACGGCAGGATCAGGCCGATCACCAGAAACAGCGCCAGGACCAGCGCCAACGCAATCACGAACTCGATCAAACGGGTCATTCAGGAGTCTCCGGGGGCCGGTGCCTCGGCCGTGAAAAAAATGCACCGCGCATCCTAGCAGGGTTGCCGGGCTTCGCGCAGCCCACCTGACACCGGTTGGCCGCCCTATTCCGCGGCGTATGGAGCCCCTTTTCGGGCCACGGCCGGCATGCCGTTGCGGAACCCGGCCCGAAGGCGCGTGCGCGAAGCCCCATGCTGCGCCGCATGCCCCCCCCCGGGCCGCGTCGCGCACGGCGCGCGGGGGCCGGCCACCCTCCCGGCGTCAGACCAGCTGCAGTTCGAAGGCCTTCAGCACCGCCCGGGTCCGGTCGCGCACGCCCAGCTTCGAGAGGATGTTGGACACGTGGTTCTTGATGGTGCCCTCGGCCACCCCCAGCGAATTGGCGATCTCCTTGTTGGAGAAGCCGCTGGCCATCAGCCGGAGGATCTCGGTCTCGCGGTCGGTCAGCGGATCTGGACGGTCCAGGCTGACGAATTCGTTGCGCATGTGTTCCAGGCCCGACAGCAGGCGCTGGGTGACGGCGGGCTGCACCAGCGAGCCGCCATCGGCCACGGTGCGGATCGCGCCGACCAGCAGCTCCAGCGAGACATCCTTCAGCAGGTAGCCCTTGGCGCCGGCCTTCAGGCCGGCCAGCACCAGCTGGTCGTCGTCGAAGGTGGTCAGGATGATGGTCGGCGGCAGCTGCCCCGCCCGGGCCAGGGCCTGCAGGGCTTCCAGGCCGGACATCACCGGCATGCGCATGTCCATCAGCACGACATCCGGCTTCACCTGCGGCACCAGGTCGACGGCCTGCTTGCCGTCGGCGGCCTCGGCCACCACCTCGATGCCGTCGTCCAGCGCCAACAGGGAGCGGATGCCCTGGCGCACCAGGGTTTGATCGTCGACCAGACAGACACGGATCACGGGGTTCCTCCGGAGCTGAGCTCGGGTGTGGGTGCGGGGGGGACACGGGAAGGGGGGCCAGGGCCGGCGGGGCCTCGCTGACGGGCAGGACGACATGCAGGCAGAAGCCTTGGCCGGGCCGCGTTTCGATGCGCAACACGCCACCGTACTGGGCCAGGCGCTCGCGCATGCCGGTCAGGCCGTTGCCGGCCACCACCTGCGGGCTGCCGGCGCCGTCGTCGCGGGCATCGATGAGTATCGCGGCACCGTCGCGGCGGCAGTGCAGCCACAGGTTGCGCGCGCCGGCATGGCGCACGGTATTGGTGATGATCTCCTGCGTGCAGCGCAGCAGGACGTGGGCGCGGTGCGGGTCCTCCAGCGTCAGCGGCTCCTCGATGTCCATGTGGATCGCGAGCGAGGGGACCTTCTCGGCCAGCGGCACCAGGGCCGCACCCAGGTCGATCGCACCACTGTCGCGCAACTGGCTGACGGCTTCGCGCACGTCGATCAGCAGCAGCCGGGCCAGCGTATGCGCCTGGCGCACGTGTTCCTGCGCCCGGCCCTCGGTCATGTGGCCGGCCACTTCCAGGTTCAGGCTGAGCGCGGTCAGGTGGTGGCCCAGCAGGTCGTGGAGCTCGCGGGAGATGCGCGTGCGTTCGTTCACGCGCGCGCTCTCGGCCAGCAGCACGCGCGTGGCCCGCAGCTCGGCATTGAGGCGGCGCTGCTCCTCGCGGGCCTGGGCCTGCTGGCGGGCAACGTAGGTGGTGATCAGCACGAAGGCCGAAAACCCCACGTAGAACATCGACTGGAACAGGGCCTCCCAGAAGTTGAAGTCGTCGCGCGCCATGAACGACGGCACCAGCAGCACATGGGCGGCCAGCAGCCAGGCCACGGCGAACCGCAGTTCGAGCAGCCAGGGCAGCACACCGGCCATGATCAGCAGCAGCACCGCGCCCAGGCCGGTCTGGGTGTAGAAGCCCACGCCGATGGCCGTGGCGGTCAGCACCATGGCGAGCGGCACGTTCCAGGCGGCCGGCAGGCTGTCCCGGCGGCCGTCCAGCGCGCGGGTCGCCAACCAGTAGACGCACCCGAACGTGAAGTAGCTCAGCGCGGTCATCGGCAGGTTCACGCCCTGCCCGTCGGTGCCGCTCGAAGGCGGCAGTACCCACACGTTCAGGATGATGGGAATCCCCACCAGGGCCCAGGTATAGAGGCCGGCGGCACGCAGCAGGCGGGTGTGGCTGAGTCGTCCCAACATCCGGGCATCTTAGGCGGAATCGCCCACGCCCATGTCCCAACTAAAGTCATGCCGGGCCCGGCGCGCACGGCGGCCGGGTTCATCCCCGGCTCACCCGGCGCCTCGCCGCTGCTGCGGCAGCATGCGATAATCCGGCCTTGGCCGTGTGCCGCCCTGCAAGACCCGTTCGGAGTCAGGTAATGTCGATTGTCATCCGCGACGTGCGCGAGCACGAGCTGGATTCCGTCCTAGCCCTCAACAACAATGCCGGACTGGCGATCCTGCCGCTGGATTCGGCCAAGGTCCGCCGCTTCTACGAGACCGCCGAATACTTCCGCGTCGCCGAGCGCGACGGCAACCTGGCCGGCTTCCTGGTCGGCTTCGGCTCCGGGGCCGGCCACGACAGCAGCAACTTCGCCTGGTTCGGCGAGCGCTATCCGCAGTTCTTCTACATCGACCGCATCGTGGTGGCCAGCCGCCGTCGCGGCGGTGGCGTGGGCCGCGCCTTCTACGCCGACGTGCAGAGCTATGCCGAACTGCGCTACCCGCAGCTGGCGTGCGAGGTGTTCCTCGACCACGGCGCCGATCCGGCGCTGCTGTTCCATGGCAGCTTCGGCTTCCGCGAAGTGGGCCAGCACGTGATGGCCGAGGCGAACGTCCGCGCCAGCATGCTGATGAAGGAACTGTGCAGCTACCCCTGGGTGCGCGACACCTACGGCGACGCCCTGCCCGACGTCGCCTGGGCCCGTACCCGCCTGCAGGCCGACACCGTCCAGCGGCCGACCGGTACATGAGCGTGACGCGAGCCCCCATGGATTACGAACAGGCCGGCGAACTGAAGATCGGCCAGGTCGGCATCGCCAACCTCCGCATCCGCACCCTCGACGTCGACCAGCTGATCCGCGAAATGCGCGAGCGGGTCGAGCGCGCGCCCAAGCTGTTCGGTCGTGCCGCCGTGATCGTGGATTTCGGCGGCCTGAGCCGCCTGCCCGATGCCGACACCGCGCGCGCGCTGATCGACGGCCTGCGCGGCGCCGGGGTCATCCCGGTGGCACTGGCCTACGGCACCCGCGACACCGAAACCCTCTCCGAACAGCTTGGCCTGCCGCTGCTGGCCAAGTTCCGCGCCCAGTACGAACCGGTCGCGGGGGCGTCGGCCCCGGCCGCTTCCGCGCCACGCCCGGTCGCGGCTGAAGCCGCTCCCGCAAAAGCGGCGCCGGCACCCGCCGCGCCGAAGGCGACAGACAGCAGGCCCGGCCTCGTCCAGAAGACACCCGTGCGCTCCGGCCAGCAGCTCTACGCCGAAAACCGCGACCTGACCGTGCTCAGCACCGTCGGCGCGGGCGCCGAGGTCATTTCCGACGGTTCCATCCACGTTTACGGCGCGTTGCGCGGCCGCGCCCTCGCCGGTGCGCGCGGCAATGCCGACGCGCGCATCTTCTGCCGTGAATTCCACGCCGAACTGGTCGCCGTCGCCGGCCACTACAAGGTGATGGAGGAAGTACCCAAGGAACTGCGCGGCAAGGCCGTGCAGATCTGGCTGGACCAGGACCAACTCAAGATCGCCGCGCAGGACTGACGCGCGGCGCCAGACCGAACATAAGAACGACCAAGGAGAACACCGTTGGCTGAAATCATCGTAGTCACGTCCGGCAAGGGCGGCGTGGGCAAGACCACCACCAGCGCCAGCATCGCGTGCGGCCTGGCCCGCCGCGGCAAGAAGGTCGCGGTCATCGACTTCGACGTCGGCCTGCGCAACCTCGACCTCATCATGGGCTGCGAGCGCCGCGTGGTGTACGACTTCGTCAACGTCACCCAGGGCGAGGCCACGCTGAAGCAGGCCCTGATCAAGGACAAGCGCTTCGAGACGCTGTACGTGCTGGCCGCCTCGCAGACGCGCGACAAGGACGCGCTGACGAAGGAAGGCGTGGAGAAGGTGCTGAAGGACCTCTCCGACGATGGCTTCGACTTCGTCGTCTGCGACTCGCCGGCCGGCATCGAGAAGGGCGCGTTCCTGGCGATGTACTTCGCCGACCAGGCCATCGTGGTGGTCAATCCGGAAGTCTCCTCGGTGCGCGATTCCGACCGCATCCTGGGCCTGCTGGATTCCAAGACCCGCCGCGCCGAGAACGGCGAGCCGCTGAAGGCCAACCTGCTGCTCACCCGCTACAACCCGGCGCGCGTGGAAGGCGGCGAGATGCTCAGCATCAAGGACGTGGAAGAAGTGCTGGGCCTGAAGACCCTGGGCGTGATCCCCGAATCCGGCGACGTGCTCAACGCCTCCAACAAGGGCGAGCCGGTCATCCTCGACCTGGAATCGCCGGCCGGCCAGGCCTACGACGACACCGTCGCGCGCCTGCTGGGCGAGGACCGCCCGCTGCGCTTCACCACCCTGGAGAAGAAGGGCTTCTTCAGCAAGTTGTTCGGAGGTTGAGCATGGGCCTGTTCGATTTCCTGAAGGCGAAGAAGAACACCGCCGAGACCGCCAAGAACCGCCTGCAGATCATCATCGCGCAGGAGCGCAGTTCGCGCGGCGCCCCCGACTACCTGCCGCTGCTGCGCCGCGAACTGCTGGAAGTGATCAGGAAGTACGTCAACGTCGACGTCGATGCGGTCAAGGTGGACCTGATCAAGGACGGCGACCACGACGTGCTGGACATCTCCGTCGCGTTGCCGGAAGGCAACCCCTGACAGGACCGGGCCGCTCGCGGGAGCGCCCCGTGGGCGCGGTGCTTTTCGATGCGGGGTGGAAAGCACAAGCATCGCGCCCTTGGGGCGCTCCTGCCGGTGTTTTCCCATGATGGCTGACTCTGCCGACGCCGACGCCGCCCTGCCCGACGTGCTGCGGGTAGGCGACCTGCCGCCCGGCGCTGCCGATGCGCTGCTTGCGTCCCATGGACTGCAGCTGCACCGCGTCGACGATGGCGCCCCGATCCCCGGCAGCTTCTGGGGCGAACCGGAAGCCGGCGTGATCGCCCACAACGTCTACGTGCGCGGCGATACGCCGGTGCATTCGATGCTGCACGAAGCCTGCCACCTGATCGTGCTGCCGGCCGAACGGCGCGCGCAGGTGCATACCGACGCCACCGACTCGGTGATCGAAGAGGATGCCACCTGCTGCCTGCAGATCATCCTGGCCGATGCGCTGCCGGGCGTGGGACGTGCACGCCTGATGGCCGACATGGATGCCTGGGGGTACACCTACCGGCTGGGCTCCACCCGGGCGTGGTTCGAACAGGACGCGGACGACGCCCGCGCGTTTCTCAGGGAACGCGGACTGCCTCATCGCTGAAGCTGCTCCCTGTAGGAGCGCCCTTGGGCGCGATGCTCCTGGCGTGTTGATGGCTCTGTAGAAAAAGCATCGCGCCCAAGGGCGCTCCTACGGGGAAAAGCCCCCGCACTTGCCGCCTTTCTCCCGTCTCACTACCCTTCGGGTTCCCGTGCCCGCCATCCCGAAGGACGTCCCGTGAAGCATCGCCATCTCCTGCTCGCCCTCGCCATCGGCGCCGGCCTCGCCACCCTTGCCGCCTGCAAGAAGGACGAACCGGCCACCGATCCGGCCGCCGCTCCCGCCGCACCGAAGGGCGAGACGGCGGACCAGTTCGTCGCGCGCGTCAACGACGAGTTCAAGAAGATGTATCCGGAGATGACCGCCGCGCAGTGGCTGTCCAGCACCTACATCAACGACGACAGCCAGCTGCTGGCCGCCAAGGGCAACGAGCGCTACCTGACCCAGCTCAACAGCTGGATCGAACAGGCCAAGAAGTTCGAGGGCCAGCAGATGTCGCCCGAGACCGCACGCGCCATCCAGTTGCTGAAGCTGGCCACGGCGATGCCGGCCCCGAAGGACCCGGCCAAGCTGGCCGAGCTGACCCAGATCGCCACCCGGATGGAAGGCACCTACGGTGCCGGCACCTACTGCACCGGCGAAGGCGAGGCGAAGAAGTGCCGCCAGCTGGGCGAGCTGGAAGACGTGCTGCGCAGCAGCCGCGACTACGACGCGCAGCTGGACGCGTGGCAGGGCTGGCACACCATCGCCCAGCCGATGCGCAAGGACTACACGCGCTTCGTCGAGCTGGTGAACGAAGGCTCCAAGGAAATGGGCTTCGCCGACGCCGGCGAGATGTGGCGCAGCGGCTACGACATGACGCCGGCCGAGATCGCCGCCGAGACCGACCGGCTGTGGGGCCAGGTCAAGCCGCTGTACGAACAGCTGCACTGCTACACGCGCACCAAGCTGCAGGCCACCTACGGCGTGGAGAAGGGCCAGGTCAACGGCCTGCTGCCCGCGCACCTGATGGGCAACATGTGGCAGCAGGACTGGGGCAACCTGTGGGACATGCTGGAGCCGTACAAGGGTGCCGGCAGCCTGGACATCACCGGCGCGCTGGAAAAGCAATACCAGGCCGACTATCAGGCGGCGCTGGCCAAGGCCGGCCCCGGCCCGGGCACGGACGCGCTGTTCCAGGCCGAACGCGAGGCGCAGCTGCAGGTCGCCAAGCAGATGACCGAGCGCGCCCAGGACTTCTACACCAGCCTGGGCATGCCCAAGCTGCCGGAGAGCTACTGGACCAAGACCCAGTTCATCAAGCCGATGGACCGCGACGTGGTCTGCCACGCGAGTGCGTGGGACATGAACATGGCCGGCGACGTGCGCACCAAGATGTGCATCAAGCCCAACGAGGAAGACTTCACCACCATCTACCACGAGCTGGGCCACGTCTATTACTACCTGGCCTACAACAAGCTGCCGCCGCTGTTCCAGGCCGGCGCGCACGATGGATTCCACGAGGCCATCGGCGACACGATGGTGCTGGCGATGACGCCGGACTACCTGAAGTCGATCGGCATGGTCGGCGAACAGCAGCAGAGCAACGAGGCGCTGATCAACGCGCAGATGCGCATGGCGCTGGCCAAGGTCTCGTTCATGCCGTTCGGCCTGATGATCGACCGCTGGCGCTGGGGCGTGTTCGACGGTTCGATCAAGCCCGCCGACTACAACAAGGCCTGGTGGGAGCTGAAGGCCAAGTACCAGGGCGTGGCCCCGGCGACCGCGCGCGGCGAGGACTTCTTCGATCCGGGCGCGAAGTACCACGTGCCGGGCAATACGCCGTACACGCGCTACTTCCTTTCGCACGTGCTGCAGTTCCAGTTCTACAAGGGCCTGTGCGACGCGGCCGGCTACAAGGGGCCGCTGTACAACTGCAGCTTCTACGGCAACAAGGCGGCGGGCCAGAAGTTCTGGTCGATGCTCGAGAAGGGTGCCAGCCAGCCGTGGCAGGCCACGCTGAAGGAACTCACCGGCGGCGAGAAGATGGATGCCGGCCCCGTGCTGGAGTACTTCGCGCCGCTGCAGGACTGGCTGAAGCAGCAGAACGAAGGCCAGACCTGCGGCTGGCCGGCGGCCGCGCCGGTCGCTGCGGCGGCCCCCGCCAAGCCCTGAGCCCCCACGGGCGGGCCGATGACGGCCCGCCCGTTGCCATCCCGACACGGAGGTCTTGTCCATGAAGTCCACTCACCCCGCGGTATGCCTGGTTTTCTTGATGCTGGCGGCCTTGCCGGTCGCCGCCACCGCGGCGACGACCCAGGTGGCCGGCGAGGCCAGCCGGACACCAGCCCAGGTGGCCCCCACGTGGAAGCTGGCCTCTTTCCCGGCCCGCTACGTCACTCGGCAGGGCTATCGGGAACTGGCGATCCGGCGCCTGGTGGAACTGGAGAACCACAATGCCAGCCAGCGCATCAAGGCGACGCAGATCGGCGTCGGGCGCACCCTCGCCCACGAAGGCATTGAACGCGCCACGCCCGCGCTGCGCTGGGTGGCGCTGAAGTCCGGTGGGGCTGTCGCGCGCCTGCAGGTCGGCTCGCCCGATGCACTGGGCTTGCGCGTGGGTCTTCAGGTGAGCGATCTGCATCCGCATGTGGAGCTGCGCATCGCGGGCAGTGACGATCCGCAATGGATTGTCGCCATGCTCACTGCCGCCAAGGCGAAAGCGTTCGCCGACGCTGACGGGATGTACTGGACGCCGGCGACCGATGGCGGCACGCAGATCATCGAGATCTATCGCCCGGGCCACGTAACTGCGGCGCAGGCGCGCGTGCGGGCTCCCCAGGTGTCGCACCTGCTCGCCAACAGCGCCAACAATTTCAAGATTGTTGAAAAGGTCGGCGAATCCGCCAGCTGCAACATCAACGCCGTCTGCCGCGTCAATCAGCTGGGGCCGGCCTACGTCGAGGCCAAGAACGCCGTGGCCCACATGATGTTCAACATCTACAACACCGACGGCAACGTGCTGGGAAGCTACATGTGCACGGGTACGCTGCTGAACGATACGACCCCGGCCACCCAAGTTCCCTGGTTCTACACGGCAGATCACTGCTTCCGCGGCGGCGGCGACGTACCCGTGCAGGACCGCAGCAAGGTGGCCGCCAGCCTGACCACCTATTGGGGCTATGAGAGCACCTCCTGTTCGTCGACCAATGGCAGCAAGAACAATGCGCTGGCCGGCGGTGCGGACATCATGTTCTACGACGCCAATGTCGACGCCATCCTGCTGCGCCTGAAGAACCCCGCGCCCGCCGGTGCGACGTTCGCGGGCTGGGACGCCAGCACGCTGGCGCCGAATGCGGACGTGATCGCCATCCATCATCCTTCGGGCGACGCGAAGAAGTACTCACGTGGGCAGCACGTCGCCGACAGCTACGCGGAACAGTTCACGGTCGGCTGGCTGGAGGGCACCACCGAAGGCGGCAGCAGCGGCTCCGGGCTGTTCACCCGCCATGCCGACAGCAGCTACCGGCTGCGCGGCGGCCTGTACGGCGGCGATGCCTCGTGCGCCAACACGGGCAACATCGCCAATGCCGAGAACCGCGACCACTATTCCCGCCTCGACCTGGTCTTCCCCCGGATCAAGCAATGGATCGCCGCCGATCCGGTCCGCGAGCACGGCTCGCAGCCCTTGGTGCGGACGGCCGGCGCCATCGCCCAGGGCCAGGGCGCGCGTGCCGCCGGAAACGCGGCCGCATCCACCCGACCCACTCGCCCAGCGACCGGCGAGCACCGCCCGACGGCACCGATGCGCACGACGCAGCGCGAACGCTGAGACCGCCTGGGTGGTGGCTGCGAAAGGCCGGCACCCGCCGGCCTTTCTCTTGCCCCCATGCCGGCTTCATCGAGGCCACACGCGACGGGCCGACCCTGTGCGCCATCCACGCACCGCCCTCGCCCATGCCCACGATCTTCACCCATGCCCTGATCCCCGTCGCTGCCGGCGTCGCCCTCGGTCGGACACGCATCGCGCCGCGCCTGGTGCTGGCCGGCATGGCGGCGGCGATGCTGCCGGACGCGGACGTGGCCATGTTCAAGCTGGGCATCGACTACGCGCACGCCTTCGGTCACCGGGGAGCGAGCCATTCGCTGGTCTTCGCGCTGGCGTGCGGTCTGCTGGCCGCGTGTTCCGCGCGGATACTGAAATCACCGCCCTTCACCGCGCTACCGTTCGTCGCCCTGTCTGCCGCCTCCCACCCGCTGCTGGACATGCTGACCGACGGGGGCCTGGGTGTCGCGCTGTTCTGGCCCTGGTCCGACAACCGCCATTTCGCGCCCTGGCGGGTGATCGACGTGTCGCCGTTCGCGAACCGCTTCTTCAGCGCGCGCGGCGTGGAGGTGCTGCTGTCGGAACTGCGCTGGGTGTGGATGCCCACACTCTCGCTGGCAGCTATGGCGGCGTGGCGCCGTTGTAGGAGCGGCGTGAGTCGCGACCGCACGGCGGGAGTGATCGAGAAGGGCTGAAGCACGCAGGACGACCGCCATGCTGCAAGTCGCCCCTGTTCCCAGCCCGGACAGGCTGCGGTCGCGACTGACGTCGCTCCTACAGAGAGGCGTACGGCGTCAATTCACGTCCGGCGCAGGCTCCGGCTTGTTCGCCTTCATCTGCTCGGCCATCTGCTGCTCGAACTGCTCCAGCGTCAGCCCCTGCGCCGCCGCCTCGATGACGGCGGTGTCGCGCAGTTCGTCCGAGTACACCAGGCGCACCGGGTTGCCCTGCGCCTCGTGCAGGGCCGCGGCCTGCTTGATCATCGCCAGCACTTCCGCCGCGCTGTCGGAACTGCCGGCGATGCGGCCGTCCATGCCCAGCACCCACACGCCCGCTTGGCGCACGATGCCGGCCAGCAGGTCGCCCTGCGGATTGCGCAGCTCGGCGTGCGGCTCGATCGCCGGTGCGTTGGCGCGCGCCTGGTTGCGTTCCTTCGTCGCCTTGCGCTTCTTCGCTTCGCGCCGGGCCTTGGACTGGATGGACATGGGAATCTCGCTGGACGTCAGAGTTGATCGGTGGGTTGCAGCGCCGCGGGTTCGCGGGGGCAGACGGGCTGGCGGCGGCTGGCGTGCGCCTCCCATTGCCACATCGCCCAGCCGGCCGCCACGAAGCCGGCCATGCCCAGCGCCAGATGCAGGCCGTGGTGGCTCAGCAGCGGCGACAGCAGGCCGGCGATGAGCGCGTTCACCATCAGGTTGCTGAAGGCCTGCAGCGACGACGCCGCGCCGCGCTGGCGCGGATACATGTCCAGGATGGCCAGGGTCAGGATCGGGAACACCAGCGCCACGCCCAGCGCGGCCAGCATCATCGGCAGCACCGCCCACGGCACGCGGATGTCTGCGCCCGCCCAGGCGGTGTAGCCCACGTTCGCCGCCATCGCCAGCGCCATGCAGGCATAGCCGATCTTCACCAGGCGCGCCCCTTCCACCCGTCCCGCCGCGCGCCCCGAAAGGAACGCGCCCAGCACCATGCCGCCGATGGTCGGCAGGAACAGCCAGGCGAACTGCTGTTCGTTCAGGTGCAGCAGGTCCATCACGAACGCGGGCGCCGAGGCGATGTACAGGAACAGCCCGCCGAAGCTCAGCGAACCGGCCAGCGCCAGGCGCAGGAAGCGCCGGTTGCGCACGATGCCCACGTAGTCGCGCAGCAGGTGCCGCGGCGACACCTTCAAGCGCGCCTCTGCCGGATGCGTCTCCGGCAGCCATACGGCCACCGCGACCAGCAACAGCAGCGAGAACGCGGCCAGGAACCAGAAGATCGTCGGCCAGGCGCTCCAGCCCAGGATCCAGCCGCCCACGATGGGTGCGATGGCCGGCGCGATGCCGAAGATCATCGACACCTGGCTCATCAGCCGCTGCGCATCGTCGCCATGGCGCGCATCGCGGATCACCGCGCGGCCGACGATGAAGCCCACGCCCGCGGAGAGGCCCTGCAGGGCACGGAACAGCAGCAGCGTGCCCATGTCGGTGGCCAGCGCGCAGCCCACCGAGGCCAGCAGGAACACCGACAGCCCGCCCAGGATCACCCGCCTGCGGCCGAACGTGTCCGACAGCGGCCCGTGCACCAGGCTCATCAGTGCGTAGGTCAGCAGGTAGGCGCTGATGGTCTGCTGCATCGCCACCTTGTCCGCGCCCAGCTGCGCGCCCATGGCCGGGAAGGCCGGGAAGATGGTGTCGATGGAGAACGGGCCGAACATCGCCAGCCCGCCCAGCAGCAGGGCCAGGCGGCGGTTGGAGATGGCGTGGGGGGCACTCATTGCGGGGGACGCTCCGGACGGGCGCGGCGGGCCTGCCATGAACGGGCCGCGCCGGGCGGCACATGGTACGCCGAAACCGCCGACGGCCCCGCCATCGGGCCCTCCCCGGGCTGTCCCGAGCTATACTGGGCCGGCAACACCGGTGGGAGAAGCCCGTCGCCCGCGACCGGCTGCCGAAGGCGCAAACGCCCGTAATCGCTCAGGCCCGATACCACCACTGCAACGACACTCTGGAGAGACCGGCCGCCTCGCGGCAGCGCCGGCGCCGAAGGGGCACGAAGCACGCGACCTCCTCGTCGGCGCGCTTCCAAACTCTCAGGCAAAAGGACAGAGGGGCATCCCACGCGCGGTTTCCGCGCGCCCGGTTCCATTGCCCTTCCCGGATGCCTCCCATGTCGAACACCCCCTCCCTGCGCGAGCTCGAGCACCACGGCGCGTTCCTCGAACGCCACATCGGCCCCAACGACGCCGAGATCGCGCACATGCTGCGCGTCGTCGGCCACGACTCGCTGGACGCGATGACCGACGCCATCGTGCCGGCCAGCATCAAGTCCGCGCAGCCGCTGGCCCTGCCCGCCCCGATCAACGAGGAAGAAGCGCTGGCGAAGATCCGCGCCGTCGCCGCGCGCAACCAGGTCTTCCGCAGCTTCATAGGCCAGGGCTACTACGGCACCCATACGCCGAAGGTCATCCTGCGCAACATCCTGGAAAACCCGGCCTGGTACACGGCCTACACGCCCTACCAGGCGGAGATCTCGCAGGGCCGCATGGAAGCGCTGATCAACTTCCAGACCATGGTCGCCGACCTGACCGGCATGGAGATCGCCAACGCCTCGCTGCTGGACGAGGGCACCGCCGCCGCCGAGGCGATGACGCTGGCCAAGCGCTCGGCCAGGTCGAAGTCCAGCACCTTCCTGGTGGCCGGCGACACCCATCCGCAGACCCTGGAAGTGCTGGCCACCCGCGCCGAACCGCTGGGCATCACCGTCGATGTGGTGCGCTCCACCGAGGCCTTCCACCAGAAGCTCGCCGCCGGCGACTACTTCGGCGTGCTGGTGCAGTACCCCGCCTCCAGCGGCTGGGTCGAGGAATGGTCGAAGGATGCCCAGACCGTCCACGCGCACAACGCGCTGTTCGTCGTCGCCACCGACCTGCTGGCGCTGACCCTGCTGAAGCCACCGGGCGAGATGGGCGCCGACATCGTGATCGGCAATTCGCAGCGCTTCGGCGTGCCGTTCGGTTTCGGCGGCCCGCACGCGGCCTTCATGGCCTGCCGCGACGCCTACAAGCGCAGCATGCCCGGCCGCCTGATCGGCGTGTCGGTCGATGCCGAAGGCAAGGCCGCCTACCGCCTGACGCTGCAGACGCGCGAACAGCACATCCGCCGCGAGAAGGCCACCTCCAACATCTGCACCGCGCAGGTGCTGCTGGCGGTGATGGCCAGCATGTACGCCGTCTACCACGGCCCCGACGGGCTGAAGCGCATCGCCGGCCGCGTCGCCCGCCTGACCGCCATCCTGGCCGAGGGCCTGCGCACGCTGGGCTACCCCGCCGTGCATGCCAGCGCGTTCGACACCCTGTGCATCGAGCCGGGCGAAGCGCGCCAGGCCATCCTGGCCCGCGCCCACGCCGCCCGCCTCAACCTGCGCGTGCGCGGCAACGGCTCGCTGTGCATCTCGCTGGACGAAACCACCACCCGCGCCGACATCGAAACGCTGTGGGGCGTGTTCGCCGGTGAAGGCGCCACGCTGCCGTCGGTCGACGCGCTGGACGCCAGCGCGCCGTCGCTGATCCCGCAGGCCCTGCGCCGCACCAGCGGCTTCCTGACCCACCCGGTGTTCAATACGCACCACAGCGAGCACGAACTGCTGCGCTACATGCGCGCGCTGGCCGACAAGGACCTGGCGATGGATCGCACCATGATCCCGCTGGGCAGCTGCACCATGAAGCTCAACGCCACCGCCGAGATGATCCCGGTGACGTGGCCGGAGTTCGGCAACCTGCATCCGCTGGCGCCGGCCGACCAGGCCCAGGGTTACCGGCAGCTCATCGACGAGCTGGAAGCCATGCTGGTGGAGTGCACCGGCTACGACGCGGTCAGCCTGCAGCCCAACTCCGGCGCGCAGGGCGAATACGCCGGCCTGCTGGCGATCCGTGCCTACCATCGTGCGCGCGGCGAAGGCCACCGCGACATCTGCCTGATCCCCGAATCCGCGCACGGCACCAACCCGGCCAGCGCGCAGATGTGCGGCATGACCGTGGTGGTCACCAAGTGCGATGCCAACGGCAACGTCGATGTCGAGGATATCCGCCGCGCCGCCGAGAAGTACAGCGAGCGCCTGGCCGCGATCATGATCACCTACCCGTCCACGCACGGCGTGTTCGAGGAAGACGTGGTGGCCATCTGCGACATCGTCCACCAGCACGGCGGCCAGGTGTACACCGACGGCGCCAACATGAACGCGCTGGTCGGCGTGGCCAAGCCGGGCAAGTGGGGCTCGGACGTCTCCCACCTCAACCTGCACAAGACCTTCTGCATCCCGCACGGCGGCGGCGGCCCCGGCGTGGGTCCGTGCGCGGTGAAGGCGCACCTGGCCCCGTACCTGCCCAAGACCTTCGGTGGCGAGGGCGGCGTGGGCATGGTCAGCGCCGCCAGCTTCGGCAGCGCCAGCATCCTGCCGATCAGCTGGATGTACATCACCCTGATGGGCGCCAGCGGCCTGCGCCGGGCCACCCAGGTGGCGCTGCTCAATGCCAACTACATCGCCAAGCGGCTGGAACCGCACTACGAGACGCTCTACACCGGCCGCAACGGGCTGGTGGCGCACGAGTGCATCCTCGACCTGCGCCCGCTCAAGGACCGTACCGGCATCAGCGCCGAGGACGTGGCCAAGCGCCTGATCGACTTCGGCTTCCATGCGCCCACGCTGAGCTTCCCGGTGGCCGGCACGCTGATGGTCGAGCCGACCGAAAGCGAATCGCTGCACGAGCTGGACCGCTTCATCGACGCCATGATCGAGATCCGCGAGGAGATCCGCGCGGTCGAGGACGGCCGCCTGGACCGCGAGGACAACCCGCTGAAGAACGCGCCGCACACCGCCACGATGGTGATGGCCAGCGAGTGGACCCACGCCTACCCGCGCGAGCTGGCCGCTTTCCCGCTGGCCACGCTGAAGCTGCAGAAGTACTGGCCGCCGGTCGCGCGCGTGGACAACGTCTACGGCGACAAGAACGTCATGTGCGCCTGCATCCCGGTGGATGCGTACAAGGACGAAGTGGACGCCTGAGTGCGGCACCACGCATGACGAAGAAGCCCCGCCGATGCGGGGCTTCTTTCAGCGCAACGCGGCCAATGCCACCGCATCCGCGCCGGCGGGGAAACGCAGCTGTCCGCCGGCTTCGTGGACCGCATCCCAGACCGCCTGCGCGACATCGGTTTCCAGGGTGAAGGCGCTGGCATCGGCGAACCCGGCGAACACCTGCTGCGCATAGCGCGCATACGCCTCGGGCACCAGGCCGCGCATGCGCTGCTCGCCATTGGCCGCGAACCGCGTGGTCGGCGCGTAGCCGGGCTCGACCAGGCGCACCGCCACGCCGAAGGCGCCCAGCTCGTGCGCAAGCGAGGCCGTGAACCCTTCGACCGCCGCCTTGCTGGCGGTGTACGCCGCCACCAGCGGCATCGGCGCCAGCGTCGCGCTGGAGGTGACGTTGACCACGGTACCGGCGCGGCGTGCGCGGAACTGCGGGATCACCGCCTGCGTCATCGCCATCGTGCCGAAGGTGTTGGTGTCGAAGATCTCGCGCACCGTCGCCATCGGGGTGGCCTCGAACGCGCCGAACAGGCCAAGCCCGGCGTTGTTGACCAGCACGTCCAACGGACCGGCGGCATCGAGCGCGGCGGCGATGCTGTCCGGGCGGGTCACGTCCAGCGCCAGCACGCTGAGGCGTTCGTCGTTGGGCAGCAGGTCGGCGCGCGGCGTGCGCATCGTGGCGATGACGCGCCAGCCCTGGGCGTGGAAGTGGCGGGCGGTCGCCAGGCCGTAGCCGGAGGAGCAACCGGTGATGAGGACGGTCTTCATGGGCAGGGGTTCAGGGTTGTTGATCGGGAGGCCACGATAGGCGAGCATCACCGGACGCTCCATTGCGATATGTCCATACTTCTTCTCGGATCGTCCGGATGTCCGACCCCCTCTCCGACATCGTCCGCCTGCTCCGGCCGCACGCCGCGTTTTCCAAGGGCATCAGTGCCGCGGGCCGCTGGGCCGTGCGCTATGCCACGTTCGGCGAGCCCAGCTTCTGCATCGTCCAGCAAGGCCGGTGCGTGCTGGCGGTTGACGGCGAGGAGGCGATCACCCTCGAGGCCGGCGATTTCGTGCTGCTGCCGGCCACCCCGGGCTTCCTGCTCTCGGATGGCCAGACCCGCCTGCCCACCCACATCGATCCCGTCCGCGACCCGTTGCCCGACCGCGAGGTCCGCCACGGCCGGCAGGAAGGTCCGCCCGAGGTGCGGCTGCTGGGCGGCTGGTTCCGCTTCGAGACGCAGGAACCCGCGCTGCTCGCCTCGCTGCTGCCCACGCTGGTGCACGTGCGCGGCGTGCCCAGGCTGTCGCAGCTGGTGACCCTGTTGAGCGATGAAGCCGACCACGACCGGCCGGGCCGCGCCGTGGTGCTGTCGCGGCTGGTGGATCTGCTGCTGGTGGAGTCCCTGCGCGCCACGCCGGGTGCGTCCGCGCCGCCCGGCCTGCTGCGCGGGCTGGCCGATGCGCGCCTGGCGCCCTCGCTGCGCGAACTGCATGCACGGCCCGCGCACGCATGGACCGTCGACCAGTTGGCCGCGCGTGCCGCGCTCTCCCGCTCGGCCTACTTCGAACGTTTCAGCCGCGCGCTGGGCGTGGCCCCGATGGCCTATCTGCTCGCGTGGCGGATGGCGCTCGCCCGCGAGCTGCTGCGCGAGGGTCGCGCCAGCGTGGCCGAAGCCGCCCAACACGTGGGCTACCGCTCGGTGAGCACCTTCAGCATGGCCTTCCACCGCCATACCGGCCTGCCCCCGCGGCGCTACGCCCGCCAGCACGATGCCACACCCCGCGATGCGCGGCTGACATCGCCGCCATGAACGACCTCACCGCGCTCGCCCTGGATGGCCTGATCTTCGTCGGTCTGGCCTGGACGGCGTGGCGCGTGTTGCAGCGCTCCATTCGACGCGCACGGCGGCCAGACCGTGTGATCGCGCCTGGTATCCAGCTCATGCGTCCAGGTACGGACGCACCGTCTCCGCCAGCCACGCCATGAACGCCTGCACACGCTGCGGCACGTGGCGGCGGTGCGCATACAGCAGCGTCACCGGCATCGGTTCGGCGGAGTACTGCGGGAGCACTTCCACCAGCAGGCCCTGCTCCACCAGTGCGCGCAGGCCCGCGACCGGCGCCTGGATCAGCCCCAGTCCGGCGATGCAGGCCGCTTCGTACGCATCGGAACTGTTCACCGTCAGCGCGCCTTCCATCGGCACGCTGGCGTAGCCGGCGCCGTCCCAGTATTCCCAGCCGTCGGGCTTGCCGCCGAACTGGCTGGCGTAGTGGATCAGCCGATGCGTGCGCAGGTCCTCCGGCGACCGCGGCACGCCATGCCGCTGCAGGTAGTCCGGGCTGGCGCAGGTCACCACGCGCAGGTGCCCCAACGGCCGCGCGATCAGGCCGGTGTCGGCCAGCGCGCCTACGCGCAGCACGCAGTCGAAGCCTTCGCGCACCACCTCCACGCGACGGTCGGTGCAGCTCAGTTCCAGCGCCAGTTGCGGATGGTCGTGCAGGAACGCCGGCAGACGCGGCAGCACGAAGTGCCGTGCGAAGCGCGCCGGCATGTCCACGCGCAGGCGCCCGCGCAACGCCTGCGGCGAGCGCGCGAACAGGTGCTGCACCTCGTCCATGTCCGCCAGCAGGTCCAGGCTGCGCTCGTAGAAGACCTGCCCGTCCTGGGTCAGGTGCACGCGCCGCGTGGTCCGGTGCAGCAGCTGCGTGCCCAGCCAGGCTTCCAACTGCTGCACGGCGGTGGAGACGCTGGCCTTGGGCAGGCCCAGGCTGTCGGCGGCGCGGGTGAAGCTTGCCATCTCGGCCACCCGGACAAAGGCCTGCATGGCGTCGAGACGATTCACGGCGGCTCCCGCTATTGTTCGTCATCTGCGAACGATCCAATCATTCTAAGCCGATTTATCCCACCAATCCCAGCCAATACAGTGCCTCCACGGTGAATCCACCGCCTTCCCCGACTGGAGACCTGCCATGCCCCCGACCCCTTCCCCCCTCACCCTGATCACCGGCGGCAGCCGCGGCCTGGGCCGCAACATGGCGCTGGCCGTCGCCCGCCAGGGCCACGACGTGCTGATCACCTACCGCAGCCAGCAGGCCGAAGCCGCGGCCGTCGTCGCCGAGGTCGAAGCCCTCGGCCGGCGGGCCGCGGCGCTGCCGCTGGATGTCGCCCGCAGCGGCACCTTCGACGCCTTCGCCGGCGCCGTGCGCGCGCAACTCACGGCGTGGGAGCGCGAGCACTTCGACCATCTGGTCAACAACGCCGGCATGGGCGTGCACGCCGGTTTCGCCGAGACCACGCGCGAACAGTTCGATGCGCTGGTCGAGGTGCACTTCAAGGGACCGTTCTTCCTGAGCCAGACCCTGCTGCCGCTGATCGCCGACGGCGGACGCATCATCAACATCTCCTCCGGCCTGGCCCGCTTCGCCCTGCCCGGTTACGCGGCCTATGCGGCGATGAAGGGCGCGATGGAAGTGCTGACGCGCTACCAGGCCAAGGAGCTGGGTGCGCGCGGCATCGCGGTGAACATCGTCGCGCCCGGCGCCATCGAAACCGACTTCGGCGGCGGCGCCGTGCGCGACAACGCCCCGCTCAACGCCTTCATCGCCTCGCAGACCGCCCTCGGCCGCGTGGGTGTGCCGGACGACATCGGCGGCGTGGTCGCTTCGCTGCTGTCGCCGGCCAACCGCTGGGTCAATGCGCAACGCATCGAGGCATCGGGCGGGATGTTCCTGTAAGCAGTGCGCGCGTCCTTCCCCTCTCCCTGCGCCAGCGGGGAGCGCGCGCCGAAGGCGGGCGAGGGGCGAACGGAACCCGCGCGAACGAAACATCGCCATGGTGTTTCCGCGTTCGGCGCTTGCCCCTCATCCGCCCTCCGGGCACCTTCTCCCCGCCTCGCGGGGAGAAGGCATCGGCAAGCATCAGAACTCCACCTTCACCGACGCCGCACTGCGCTTGGCCTCGCCGTGGTACACCGCCTCGATGTTGTTGCCGTCCGGGTCCAGCACGAACGCGCCGTAGTACCCGGGGTGGTAAGGGCGCAGGCCCGGCGCGCCGTTGTCCTTGCCGCCGTGCGCGAGGGCCACTTCGTGGAAGCGGTCGACCATGGCGCGGTCCTGCGCCTGGAAGGCGATGTGATGGCGCCCGGTGAGCTTGCCGTCCGCCGCTTCGCTGTCGGCGGTGGAGACGAACAGTTCGTCGGCCCAGAAGTAATCGTCGCCTTCGCCCGCCATGGGGATGCCGAGCACATCGAACACCGCGGCGTAGAACGTGCGGCTGGCCTGCAGGTCGCGCACGACCAGCTGGATGTGGTCGATCAGGCGGCCGCGGTGCAGTTCGTGGGTTTCCATGGCAGGAGCTCCGGTGATGGTGGCGGCAGTATCCGCGCGCATTGTGGACAGCGAGTGTCCGCGATGCGCCGTTAACGCGGCTTGGACAGGGCGTGACGAGGACGGTCGGGCCCCGCCGCCTCGGCGACGCGCTACGCTGCGCGCATGGATTCCCTGATCGCCGCCGCCGGACGCGCCCTGACCGCGGGCGACGTACTGGGCGCACTCAAGCACGTGGGATGGCGGGACGACCCGCCCGCACTGGCCCTGCGCGGCATCGCCATGGCCCAGCTCGGCGACTATCCGCGCGCACGCGAGCTGCTGCGCCGGGCCACACGCGGCTTCGGTCCGCGCGAGCCGCTGGCGCGCGCCCGCTGCGTGGTGGCCGAAGCGGAAGTGGCGCTGGCCCTGCGCGACTTCGGCACCGCGCCGCAGCGGCTGGAAGACGCCGCACAGGCGCTGGCAGCGCGCGGCGACCGCGCCAACGCCCGGCACGCGCAGTTGATCGCGCTGCGCCGGCACCTGCTGCTCGGTCGTCTGGATGCCGCGCGCGCGGCCGTGGGTGCGCTCGATCTGACCGACGCCCCCGCCGCGCACCATGCGCTGGCTGCGCTCGCCGCCGCCGAGATCGCGCTGCGCTCGCTGCGCACGCGCGATGCGCGCCTGGCGCTGCAGCGCGCACGGGTCGCCGCCGCGCAGGCGGGCATTTCCGCCCTGTCCGCCGAGATCGCACAGGTCGAAGCCAGCCTGCAACGACCTGCCGCGCGCATCCTGCACGCCGGCCACGAACAGCCGGTGACGCTGGACGAAGTCGAAGCCCTGCTCGCTTCCGGCACGCTGGTGGTCGATGCCGTGCGCCATGCGGTGCGCGATGCCACGGGCATGGCCTCGTTCGCCCGGCGCCCCGTGCTGTTCGCCCTGCTGCGCGCGCTGGCAAGCCACTGGCCCGGCGATGTCGACCGCGACACCCTGATCGCGCGCGTGTTCCGCATACGCCAGCCGGACCAGACGCACCGCGCGCGCCTGCGCGTGGAGATCGGACGCCTGCGCCGCCTGCTCGCGCCGTTCGCCGACCTCACCGCCAGCGCGCACGGATTCCTGCTGTCGCCGCACGGCGCGCGCGGCGTGGTGGTGCTCGCACCGCCTGTCGATGGCGAACAGGGCGCACTGCACGGGCTGCTGGCCGATGGCATGGCCTGGTCCACCTCGGCGCTGGCATTGGCCACCGGCGACAGCCAGCGCTCGGTGCAGCGCGCGCTCGCCGCGATGGAAGCGGCGGGCCAGGTGCGCGCGATCGGCCGCGCCCGCGCGCAGCGGTGGGTCGCGCCACCGCTGGGCGGATTCACGACCATCTTGTTACTCCCCGCCACGTCGCCGGGTGCGTAGATTGGTTCCTGTCCCCTCGCACCCGGAGCCCGCCATGAACGACCGCCAGCCGAACGCCCCCACCGTCAGCCGTGCCGAGATCGCACGCGAATACGGCCCCTTCGAAACCAGCGAAGGCGTGGCCGGTGTCACCTACGACGGCCACCATGTCTGGGCCGCCACCGGTGAGCGCCTGATCGCCGTCGATCCGGACAGCGGCCGGATCGCGCGCAGCCTGTCGCGCCCGGCCGACGCCGGCACCGCCTTCGACGGCACCCACCTCTACCAGCTGGCCGAAGCGCGCATCGACAAGATCGATCCCGCCACCGGCGCCGTGCTGGCCTCGATCCCCGCGCCGGGCCAGGGCTGCGATTCGGGCATGGCCTGGGCCGACGGCAGCCTGTGGGTGGGCCAATACCGCGAACGCCGCATCGTGCAGATCGACCCGGCCACCGGCGCGGTGCTGCGCACGATCGAATCCGACCGTTTCGTCACCGGCGTCAGCTGGGCCGACGGTGAGCTGTGGCATGGCACGTGGGAAGGCGACGACAGCGACCTGCGCCGCATCGACCCGGACGATGGTCGCGTGCTCGAACGGCTGGAACTGCCGGCGGGCGTGCACGTCAGCGGCCTGGAATCCGACGGCGGCGACCTGTTCTATTGCGGCGGCGGCCGCAGCGGTCTGCTGCGCGCCGTGCGCCGTCCCGCGCGCGCGGCCTGATCGCCCGCCGCTTCGCGCGTCATCCGAATCCTTGCATTCCGGTGCCCGACGGCATCGGCACGGGCGACGCATGCCTGCGTTCGCCCCATCCCCCCGACCAGGAGCCTGTCATGAACACGCATGCACACCACGCCCCCACCCTCGTTTCCCGCGATGCATGGCGCGCCGCCCGCCTGGCCCTGCTCGCGCGCGAAAAGGAACTCACCCGCCTGCACGACCAGATCGCCCGTGAGCGCCGCGCCCTGCCGTGGGTGCGGGTGGACACGCCCTACACCTTCGACACGCCGCAGGGCACGCGCACGCTGGCGGAGCTGTTCGAGGGCCGCCGCCAGCTGATGGTGCAGCACTTCATGTTCGCGCCCGGCTGGGAGCAGGGCTGCAAGAGCTGCTCCTTCATGGCCGACCACCATGCCGGCGCGCGGGTCCACCTCGCCCAGCGCGACCTCACCCTGGTCGCCGTCTCGCGCGCGCCGCTGGCCGACATCGAAGCCTTCCGCCAACGCATGGGCTGGACCTTCCCGTGGGTGTCCTCGCATGGCACCTCGTTCAACCACGACTTCGGCGTCAACTTCAGCCAGGAGGAGATGTCGCGCGGCGCGGTGGACTACAACTACACGCGGCAGCCGTTCCCGCACGAGGAAGCCCCCGGCATCAGCGTGTTCGTGCGCGACGATGCCGGCCAGGTCTTCCATACCTACTCGCGCTACGGCCGCGGCGTGGAGACGATGATGCACACCTATGCGCTGCTCGACCTGACGCCCTACGGCCGCAACGAAGACGCCCAGGACTACCCGATGGCCTGGGTGCGCCATCACGACCGCTACCACGCGGCAGCGCCCGTCGCGTGCGGCGGATGCTGCGCGAGCACGCCCTGAGGCCAGGCCGTCATGCCGATGCCCGAGGCCTGGTGGCCGTGGCTCGCCGTGATCGGCTCGGGCGCGCTGCATGGCCTGAACCCGGCCAACGGCTGGCTGTTCGCCGCGGCCCGGGCCACGCACTCCGGCGACGCACGCGACGTGCGGCGCGCCCTGCTGCCGATCGCCCTCGGGCACGCCCTGTCGGTGGTGCTGGTCGTGGTGGTGGTGATGCAGGGCATCAGACTGCCGCAGCAGCACCTGCTTGCCGTGGCGGGCGGCGGCCTGCTGGCCCTGGCGGCATGCAGATTCGTGGCGCATCCGCGCGCCGCCAGGCGCCAGGCCACGCATCGACCGCATGCGGGCCTCGCGGCCTGGTCCTGCCTGATGGGCACCGCACACGGCAGCGGCCTGATGCTGGTGCCGGCGCTGCTGCCGCTGTGCATGACGGATGGACCCGCCCGCGCCATCAGCGCCACCGGATCGCTCGCGTTGATGCTGACCGCCGTCGTCGTGCACCTGCTGGCGATGCTGGCGACCACACAGGTCGTGGCCGCCGGCATCTGCCGTGGCGTGCGCGGCGGCGGCGCGCGCGTCGTGGACGCAGCATGTTCGCTCGCGCTGGCGGCGACCGGCGCGGTGATGATCGCCCTGTCCTGACGCGTCGCCCGCGCGCCGCGCCGATCACCGGGGCAGGCACGCGTGTCACCCAGCCGTCATCCCCAGCGCGTACCTTGCCGCCCTTTCCGACGGGGCGGAACAGGACCTTGGCCGAACACGCGATCCGCGCGCTCACCCGCGTGTTCACCGACCAGGCCCCGGCGCTGCGCGGCTTCTTCGCCCGCCGCGGCGCCAACGACGAAGCCGAGGACCTGGTGCAGGAAACCTACCTGCGCCTGCTGCGCGCGCACCAGGGCCAGGGCGAACGCATCGCCAATCCCGAGGCGTACCTGTTCACCGTCGCACTCAACCTGGCGCGCGAACAGGCCGCGCGGCGGCAGCGCACCCCCGTGCCGATGGAGGACGTGGAGCAGCTGGCCGCGCTGGTCACCCATGCCGACGGCGTGGAAGACGCCACCGAGCGCGCGCAGCGCCGCCAGCACATGCAGGCCCTGCTGGCGAGCCTGCCGGCCCGCACCCGCGCCGTGCTCGTCATGCAGTACCGCGACGGCCTGACCTACCGGCAGATCGGCGAACGCCTGGGCGTGTCGCCGCACATGGTGAAGAAACACGTGGTGCGTGGCCTGGCCGTCTGCCGGCGCGCGATGGGGGCGGCGTGATGGCCTCGCCGATGTTCCCGCCCGGCGCCGCCGCCAGCGCCACCCGCGAAGCCGCGTACTGGCACGTGCTGCAACGCGAAGGCGCGCTGGGGCCCGCCGACCAGCAGCGCTTCATGGACTGGCTGGTGGCCTCGCCCGTGCACCTGCGCGAATACCTGGCCATCGCCCGCGTCGCCGCCGAGATCGGCGACGCCGTGCGCGGACTGCCGCCAGAACCCGCCGGCAGCGAGCCACGCGACAACATCGTCGCGCTGCCGCTGCGCGCCACCGCCACGCGTACGCCGCCGCGACGGCTGCCGCGCATCGCCGCCGCCGCGGCCGTGCTGCTGGGCATCGGCGCCGGCGTGCATGCCGCGCTGCCCGTCACGCGCCAGTACACCGCCGCGCATGGTGCGCCACGGGTGGTCACGCTGGACGATGGCACGGTGATGCACCTCAATGCCGAGAGCCACGCCACCGCGACCGTCGGCCTGCTGCGCCGCCGCGTCGAACTGGCGCGCGGCCAGGCCAGTTTCATCGTCGCCGACGACCGCCGCCCGTTCACCGTGCAGGCCGCCGGCCTGGAAGTGCGCGACATCGGCACCACCTTCGACGTGTCGCTGCAGCGCGACCAGGCGCGCTTCGGGGTGGCCGAGGGGCGCATCCACGTGATCGACCGCGGCGGCAGCGGCCGGCTGCTGGCCGACCTGAGGGCCGGACAATCCGCGCGCGTGGCCCATGCCAGCGGCCAGGTGAGTGTGGTGCGCGAAGATGTCGCCGCCATGACGGCATGGTGGCAGCGGCGCGTCGTGTTCCGCGACGAACCCCTGCGCGAGATCGCCGACCGCTTCAACCGCATGAACACCGTGCGCCTGCGCGTGGACGACCTCCAAGCCGGCGCGCTGCGCCTGACCGGCAACCTGCGCGCGGACGACGTGGCCTCGCTGCGCGCGTTCCTGGCCGAGCAACCCGCGCTCGCGGTGAGCGCCGACGCGCGCGAAATCCGCGTGCGCTCGCGCAGCGCGCCCGTGCACGGGGCGCGCTGAATCCGCCGCTGTAAGAAAAAATTCACGGTGAAAGCGGTGCCCGACCCGCTTCGTCCGGACTCGTAGCTGGGGTGAGCGCGTGCGGCAAGCGCGCCACCACCCCACACACCACCCGGATTCCACGATGCGCCGACTCCTCGCTCTTTCCATCGCCCTCGCCCTGCACGCCACCACCGGCACGGTGGCCGCCCAGCAGGCGAACGTCGCCACCGACGCCATCCCGGCGCAGTCGCTCGACACCGCGCTCAACGCGCTCTCGCGCCAGACCGGCCTGCAGTTCGTCTACACCGCGCAGGCAGGCAATCCACGCACGCGCGCCGTGCCCGCCGGCCTGTCTTCCGAGCAGGCCCTGGCGCAGCTGTTGCAGGGCACCGGCCTGCGTTACCGCTACCTCAACGCCAGCACCGTCACCCTGGAAGCCGCCACGCCCGCATCGCCGGCCCCGTCGTCCGCGCCGGCGCCAGCGCCGGCCGCCGCGGCGCCCGTGTCGCAGCCGCACGCGCAGGCGGTGGATGCGCAGGAACTGGAAAGCGTCACCGTGGTGGGCAGCTACAGCCGCAGCCTGGAACAGGCGGTGGACATCAAGCGCTACAACATCGGCTTCTCCGATTCCATCGTCGCCACCGACGTGGCCGACTTTCCCGAGCAGAACCTGGCCGAAGCGCTGCAGCGCATGCCCGGCGTGACCATCGAGCGCAGCAAGGGCATGGGCAGCAAGGTCAACGTGCGCGGCCTGCCCTCCGAGTACACCCACGTTTCCATCAACGACCTGGCCACCGCCTCCGGCAGCGGCGGGCGCGATGTCGAGTTCGACCTGTTCGCCTCGGAGATCATCCAGCAGGTGACGGTGCAGAAGTCGCCGACCGCCGCCGACGAGGAAGGCGGCATCGCCGGCTCGGTGCGGATCTCCACCGCGCGACCGTTCGACTACAGCGGCCGCATGCTGGTGGCCTCGGCCGAGGGCGCCTACAACTCCATCTCGGAAGAGACCGATCCCAAGTTCGCCTTCCTGGCCAGCGACACCTGGGGCGACTGGGGCGCGCTGGTGTCGTTCGCGCATGCCGAGCGCACCAACCGCACCGATTCCACGTCCGGCATCAATTTCCGCCCGATGTCGCGCTTCCTGGGCGCGTCCGGCACGCGCGGATCGCAGGCCGAAGCGGTGATCGAGCGCGATACCGGCTGGACGATCGACGACCGCACCGACACCGCCGAGAGCAATCTGATCGTGTTCCAGGACAAGGTGGGCGACCGCGTCTACCTCAACGACCAGGACAAATGGGGCGCCACCGCCTCGCTGCAGTACAAGCCCGGCAACACCTTCAGCCTGACCTTCGACGCCATGCTGGGCGGTTACGACACCACCGAGGACGAGTACGACGCGGCCGCCTATTCGGCCTCCAGCCGCAGCACGCTGGAAACCATCCACGGGTACGACGACACCACCCTGTCCGAGTACGGCATGCTGGTGCTGCGCGACGTGTCCTACACCGCCACCCAGCACGAGTTCCTCAGCAAGGAACGCATCAACCAGACCGACTACGGCCAGTACAGCCTGGCGCTGGACTGGAAGAACGATGCCTGGACCGTGGCGGCCATGGCCGGCTATTCCGGCGCCGAGAAGACCCTGGATTATTCCAACCTCAAGCACGTGGCCTACGCGCCCTCGCGCACGCGCTGGACCGGCCGCAGCGGCGAGACCATTCCCAGCGCCAGCTCCGCCGGCTTCGACATGTACAACTCCCCCTCGCGCTACCTGTTCGAGGCCTACGAGACCACGCTGGAGAAGATCGACGACGACAAGTACGCCGCCAAGCTGGACGTGACGCGCACGCTACAGCTGCCGTTCCTGCCCGCGTTGCGCAGCGTGCAGTTCGGCGGCCGCTACACCGACCGCAGCAAGGAACGCCGCTACGGCGAGCTGAAGATCACCGGCCCCGGCCCCGGCGACACCTCCTGGGTCAACACCCGCACCCTGGCCGACAGTCCGCTGCAGTGGATCGGCGACATCGTGCCCGGCGGCGCCTACAGCGTGAAGGACCTGGACTGGCAGCAGGTGTCCAACGACTTCGCCCGCGGCTACTTCCGCTACCCCGGTTTCTCCACCCCGTTCGACGACGCCCAGTACTACCGCGTGGACGAAGAGGTCGCCGCCCTGTACGCGATGGCCAACCTGGACTTCACCGTGGGCCGCGTGCCGGTGACGGTGAACGCCGGTGCGCGCTACGTGGACACCCAGGTGGTTTCCTTCGGCTACCACCCGGTGCAGAACCCGGACGGCAGCACCGGCTATACCGACACGCCGGTGTCCAAGGACGGCGGCTACACCGACGTGCTGCCCAGCTTCAACCTGAGCGCCGAACTGGCCGATGGCCTGCTGCTGCGCGCCGCCGGCTCGGAGACGCTGATCCGCCCGTCGCTGACCGACGTGGCCTACAAGCGCACCGCCAGCTGGAGTTCGTTCCGCTTCACCGACGGCAACCCGGACCTGAAGCCCACCTATGCCAAGCAGTGGGAGGTCGGCCTGGAGAAGTACCTGGACAACGGCGGCCTGCTGGCGGCGTCGTACTTCCGCAAGCGCATCGACGGCGTGGTGGTGAGCGCGCTGACCGGCGTGGTGGAGGACGTGGCCGTCTACAACGCCAACGGCACGCTCAACGGCTACTACGACTTCGATGTGTACCAGCCGGTGAACGCCAAGGGCTCGTACGACGTGGACGGCATCGAACTGGTCGCCAACCTGCCGCTGTCCGCGCTGCATGCGTCCCTGGACGGCTTCGGCATCAATGCCAACTACACCATGCTGGACAGCTCGCTGGCCGGCGAATCCAGCCTGGGCATCCGTACGCCCATGCCGGGCCTGGCCGAGAAGAGCTGGAACTTCACCGCCTACTACGAGAACGCGCGCTTCGACGCCCGCGTGTCGTACAACCACAAGGACGAGTACGTGGAATCGATCGGCTACAACATGTACCCGATCTGGCGCGACGCGTACGGCCAGCTGGACGTCTCGATCGGCTACCGCATCAGCGACCACCTGAAGCTCAGCCTGAAGGGCATCAACATGACGGACGAGGAGACCAGCGGCTACACCATGGATCCGTCGTTCCCGACCATGTACGAGAAATCCGGCCGCCGCATCAGCCTGGGCCTGCGCGCGGACTTCTGAGCCACGGCGCGCCGCCGGCCTCCGCCCGCGGCGCGCTCCTTCTTCCTGCGCTGCCGCCGCCTGCCGCGGCGGCAGCGTGCCTTGCGAGATACTTCCATGCGTTCCCTCCTTCTGCCGGCGCTGTCCGCCCTCCTGCTGTGCGCCTGCGCCACCGGTCCCCATGCCGGCCGGAGCTGGCAGGCCGGCGACCACCACGTGCACAGCGAGTGGAGCGTGGACTGGGACCGCAGCACCTCACCGCCCACGCCCATCCGCGGCGGCGATTCGCCCTACACCCGCAGCCGCAACGCGCGGCAGGCGCTGGCGTTCGGCCTCAGCTGGATGGTGCACACCGACCACGGCGGGCCCGGCCATTCGGCCGTGACCGGCGACCATGCCTGGCCCGCACTGCAGCAGGCACGCCGCGACGTGCCCGCGCTGATCCAGTTCAACGGCATGGAATTCGACGTACCCGCTGCCGAACATGCCTCGCTGATCATCGCCCCGGGCCCGCATGAGCGCGACGAACTGGTCGAGATCGAGCGCCGCTTCAGCCGCAACGAGCCGGTGGACGGTGTGCAGCGCGACGACGCGCAGACCATGCTCGATGCATTGGCGCACATGCGCGCCCTGCCCGCACCGCCACTGGTGTTCGTCAACCACCCCTCGCGCACCGCCACCGGCGTGGGCCGGTGGGGCGACGTGGACCCGGCCGAACTGCGCGCCTGGCACGACGCCGCACCGCGCGTGCTGGTGGGCATGGAAGGCGCGCCCGGCCACCAGGCGATCCGCAGCGAGCGCGGCCTGTACCGCAACAGCGCTGCGCCGACGTTCGGCGGTTTCGACCAGATGACCACGCAGGTGGGCGGCGTGTGGGATGCGCTGCTGGCCGAAGGGCGCCGCTTCTGGATCACCGCCACCTCCGACTCGCACCACAACCTGCGCGATGGCGGACGCGACTACGATCCTGGCGAATACAGCAAGACCTACGTGTGGGCACGGCGCGAGGCCGGCGACATCCTCCAGGGCCTGCGCGAGGGCCGCATGTTCGCCGTCACCGGCGACCTGATCGACGCGCTGGAACTGACCGTGCGCGGCGCCGACGGGCGCGCGCCCGCAGCCACCCTGGGCCAGACACTGCGCGTGCCCGCCGGCGCCCCCATGCGGATCGAACTGCGGGTGCGGCAGCCTTCCACCCCCAACCACCACGGCCAACACCCGGCCCTGGAACAGATGACGCTGATCGTCGGATCGCCCGGCCCCGACGGTTCCCCGGTGATGCAGACGTACCAGGTCAACGCCGACGCCTGGCGCAGCGAAGGCGCCTGGCGCATCGCCACATGGACGTTGCCGGTGCCCGCGCAGGGCGCCTTCGTGCGCGCACGCGGCAGCAACACGCACGAAGCCACGCCGCAGGCCGACGTGCCGGGCGAAGACCCGTGGCAGGACCTGTGGTTCCATTCCAATCCGGTCTTCGTGGAGGCCGAGCGCGCCGGTGATGCGTCGCGGTGATGCCACACGCGACGAGACAGCACCGATTCACGGCCGCATGTGACCGACCCCCCAGTTTTCCGCGCGTGGGCAGCGGGCGTTGACACGGCCTTTGCGAACGCCCCGCCACACTGCACGCGTGGTCGGGGCCGCAGCAGCGGCCATCCGGATCCAGGTGAACAGCCACGGCGACCACATGGGTACCGTTGTGCGAAGCCCTAGCTTCGTCCAGCTTGGCTGCAAGTGCGTCCCCGTCGAGGATCGCTGGCGCGGTACCCTCTTTCTTTGCGACGAATCGCTGCCCCCCGGTAACGCCCTGTCCCCACGCGGGGAGAGGGAGGCAGATCGACAGCGAACGCGCCTTCTCCCGCCGGGCGGGGAGAAGGTGGCCGAAGCGCCTGCCCCGTACCTGATACGGGGCCGGATGAGGGGCGAGCGCGATGCATGGAGCGCCCGCGCATTACGTTTGCGGCGTTGGCCGTACTCCTACCGCGTCACCGCCCTGGCTCCGTCGCCCTTGGCACCCTCTCCCCGCAAGGCGGGGAGAGGGAGGCAGTGGGTCGCCGTCCGTATCGGGAGATGAGCCGACAGACGTGATGCTTCCGACGCACCTTCTCCCCGCCCGGCGGGGAGAAGGTGGCCGAAGGCCGGATGAGGGGCGCGCGCGATGCATGAAGCCGCACGCGCATTCCGTTCGCGCCGCCGTGCCTTACGCGTCGCCTTCGTCCACCGGCAGGTGCAGCGACGACAGCGGTTGCACCGCCACGCGCGTGGCGTCGGGTGCGGTCACCGGGCCCAGCGCCATGGCCGCCATGGCCAGCAGGCTGGCGGTGGACAGGGGCGCGCGCCCAGGCACGCTGCCCTCGCAGTGGCGACGCATCTTCAGGATGCGGCGACGGCCGGCATCCGGGGAAACACGCTTCATACGTTGGGCGGCGGGGCCAGGCGCGCGCGGGGGAGTGGCGTTTCGGCCAGCGATGCCAGCGACTGCAACTGGCAGAACGTCGCGTCGTAGGCGGCGACTTCTTCCTGGTACTGGCACAGCGCGCGGAAGGGATTGCGCGCGGACAGCGCCTGCGCGGTGGCGCGCAGGCGTTCGCCGTCGGGGTGGCTCTGCACCAGCGCCGCCACCCACACGGTGAGGGCTTCGAGCTGGCCGGTGGTGCGGGCGTCGCTGGTTTCCAGGCGGTCCAGCAGGTTGTGCAGGTGGGTTTGCGAGTACAGCAGCATGGGGCGTGGCATCCGGTACGTGATCACCGCGGCCTGGCCCCTGTTCCGGCACGTCGGTTCTTCTCCTGATCACGCGGGTCGGCGCGCAGGCCGGCCATCGCGCCAGCCCGGAGTCAGGCGCGGTTGGGGAAGGCATGACTTCCGGCCTACCCGTGCCCTCAGCCGCGCAGGTTCACCTCGGCGACCTTGTCGTGGTAGTCCTCCTTCGGGTCCACGCCCAGCAGCATCTTCACCCCGGCCAGCAGGCTCTGCTCGTTGAGCCAGATCTCCGCATGCTCGGCATCGAAGCGCAGCAGGGCCAGCTTGGGATCGTCTTTGCCGCCTTCGTACCAGGCGGCGACGAAGGGGTTCCACAGGCGGTCGATCACCGCGCGGTCGTCGTCGCGCACCAGCGCACCCTGCAGGCTGGCGAAGATGTCGTGGCCCATCGATGCGAACGTGGCGATAGCACGCTGCGGCGTGTGCGTGCGCTGGGCCAGCACGTTGTCGGTGGCGGTGAAGATCCACAGCGGGCCGCGGCCTTCGTGCTCCAGCAGTGCGGTCATCGGCCGGGTGTGACCGTCTTCGGCGCCGTCCAGGCCCAGCATCAGCGTGCGATCGGACTTGATGGCCTTCCACAGCTTCTTTTCCAGTTCTTCCGGCGTATGCATGGGCGCGCTCCTCGTCGTGGATGGCGTCACGCTAGGCGATGCGGCGTCGCGCCGCCGTCAAGGCATGCGGCCGGCGTCAGCCCCGCGTCATGTTTGTCGCGCCCACGTCACGGTGGGCGTACCGGCGCATGAATGGCGGCGCCCGGCTTTCACCACGCATTCGCGAGGACGCGCGCAGCCTGCGCCTGCGATTCCCCACAGGAGACAGGTCATGAATATCCCGCGCTATCTGCTGTCCGTCGGCCTGATGTCGGTGATGTCGGCCGCGGCGGCGCAGACCTATGGTCCGCAGGACGAGGGCCGCCGCTTCGACGACGGCAGCCGGGTGGTCTGCAAGAACGTGGAAGTCAGACAGAACAGCCGCGACCCCAACCGCGTGGCCGGCACCGCCATAGGCGCGGTGATCGGGGGCCTGCTGGGCAACCAGGTGGGCAGCGGCAACGGCAAGAAGGTGGCGACCGTCGGCGGCGCCGTGGCCGGCGGCGCGATCGGTCGCAAGGTGCAGGGCGACAGCCAGGAAACCAAGGGCGACCGCATCGTCGAACGTCGCTGCGAACGCGTGTATCGCTGAAATACCGCGTTTCCCCCGGGGGCGCCTGCGGCGACGGCCACAGGCGCCCCTTTTTTTTTTGGTAATTCCCCTAACATCCACACGCGCTAGGCTGCGCGGGCGATCGCCTGCGGCAGGGTGATGACGAAGATCGTGCGCCCCGCTTCCACGCGCGCCGTCACCTCGCCGCCATGTGCCGTGGCGATCTCGCGCACGATGAACAGGCCCAACCCCAGGCTGGCGTACTCGCCGCGGCTGGCCGCCTTCGACCCGCGGCGCAGCGGGTCGAACAATGCGTTCAAGGCCTCGGTGGACAGCGGATCGCCCGCGTTGCTCACCGCGATGCAGGCGCGATCGGCATCGCCGTCCACGGTGACGCGGATCTCCCCGCCCTCGTCGCCGTACTTGACGGCATTGGTCACCAGGTTGTGTACGGCTTCGCGCAGGCGCGCGTCGTCGAAACGGCCGCAGGTGTCGCCCTGAACGTGCAGGGTGATGGGGACATCCCCCAGCGTGGTACGCAGCAGCTCCACCTCCTCGGCGATCGCCACGCCTAGGTCGCAGGCCGTGCGCTGCAGCTGCATGCCCGCGCCCAGTGTGCTCTTGCTGTAGTCCAGCAGGCCGTCCACCAGCCGGCTCAGCTGCAGGCCACCGCTGAGGATACGCTCGGCCTGCACCGCATGCGGCGAGCCCTTCGCGCTGTCGGCCAGGAATTCCGCGGTGCCCACCACGGCCGTCAGCGGACCGCGCAGATCGTGCCCCAGCGCGCCCAGGAAGACATTGCGCCACGACTCCACCGTGCGCGAGAACTCCAGCAGCGATTCGGCCACGGCCTGGTCGATGGCTTCGTTGAAGCGGATCATGTCCTCGACCGAACCGCTGGCCAGGGCCTGGTCGGCCGCCCACAGCCGCAGCACCGAGGCGCGCAGCGCGCGGTACTCGGCGATCATCTGGTTCACCCCGAAGCCGTCGTCGGCGCGGCTGCGCCCGTGGCTGGTGGCGGCCGACTCCGGCCCGTCGTTCGGCGGGGCCTGGCCGAGCGACTTGGCGTGCTGCTGCGCCTGGCTCTGCGGCGTGCGCAGGTCGGCCACGATGTCGCGCAGGATGAGCGGAATGTCGTTGCGCAGGCGCTTCATGTCCAACTGCGCGCCGCTGGGCGCCTGGGTGATGGCGAAGTCCACCGCATCGTCGAGGATGCGTTGCATGTTGGCCTGGATGAAATCCGCGAGTCGCATAAGCACGTCCTGTTGTTCCTTCTGCGTCGTGTGGTCGGTGATGGTTTCCCCCTGTGATGGAATGCGCGGTCGCACGTCAATCGGTGAGGCTGCGCGGGTCGCGCGGATCGTCGATGTGGACCTGCGTCTGTGGCGGCGGATCGGGGCCCTCCGGTACGTCGTACGGATCGCCCGGATCGCGTGGCATCGGGGGGCGGTCCGGGGGCGGCGGATGCTGTGGATCGCTGGGCGTGCCAGGCGGGCTGGGCTTGCCGGGTGCGGACGGCGTGCCGGGCGGCGTGGGACGGCCCGGCGGCGTCGGCGTGCCGGGTGGGGACGGCTTCGGGGTGCCGTGCGCGGTGATGGCGGGAATGTTCGTCATGTCGATGCTCCTGCGCGCCTGCGGCGGCGCGGCTAGCCGCGCTCCGTGGAGGCCTGCAGGGCGGCGGCCAGCGCGGCATCGCCGGACACCAGGTCCGCCCAGCGGATCTCCACGCCGTTGCGGCGCCCTTTCGGCACCAGCTTCAGGCCGGTGGGATCCAGGGTGAGCGTGTAGGCCTGCTCGCCCAGCATCAGTTCGCGTCGAAGCGGTTTGTCGAGGGGGGTCATGCGGTGTCCTCAGATCTGCGGGGGATGGCGACGCGGCTGTCCGTCCTTCGCGCCGGGTGCGGCTTCGGGATCGTTGCGCGCCTCGTGCGTGCGCTTGCCGGTCGATTCGCCGGGCACGATGTCGCCATCGGGACGGCGCTGTTCTTCCATCGGATTGGGTGCCACGGGCGTGGCGTCCCGGGGGGTGCGGACCATGGCGGGCTCCTCGCTTGCGGGCGTCCAGCGTGGCCGCGGAAACGTTGGCGATCCGTGACGGCCGCGGGCGGCGTTTCAGCGCCCAGTCACGATGCGACGCAGGACGACGCGGGGCTGAACGCTGGCACGCCATGCGCACGGCGCGTTGACGCGCGCCCCCGCACCATCGGCTCCATGCTGTGCCAGGAACGTATCGAAGCGCGTCTGTCCGACGCCGAAATGCTGGTGATGAGCGGTGCCGACATCGGCGACCCGCATGCCTTCCTGCGCGGGCTGTGGACGCAGGTGTACGACCACGCGCCCATGCACCTGCGTTCGTCGGCATTGCGCCGCCTGCATGCGCTGTCGCGGCGGCTGGGCGTGAACTACGTGCACGGCGAGGCGGGCGCGGACTGACGGCGCGCCGCCGGCCGGCATCAGGCCGCCGGGTGCAGTCCTGCCAGCGCGTCCTGGATGTCCTGGCGGCGGAATGGTTTGGCCAGCACCGCGGCATCGGCGAAACGTGCCGGCAGGCCCTGCTGGCCGTAACCGGTGGTGAACAGGAACGGCACGCCGCGCGCACGCAGCGCGTCGGCCACCGGGAACGAGGGTTCGCCTGCCAGGTTCACGTCGATCACCGCCAGGTCCGCCTCGGCCTGGTCGAGCGCGGCCAGCGCCTGGTCCACCGAGGCGGCGCTGCCGACCACGGCGTAGCCCAGCGTGGGCAGCAGGTCTTCCAGCAGCATCACCAGCATGGATTCGTCTTCCACGATGAAGACGCGCGGTGCGGGGTTGGTCGTCATGCGGCCACTCCTAGGTCGGGCATGGGGGCGGTGATGCGGCAGTGCACGCCGGCGGGTTGGAAATCCAGCGCCACGTCGCCGCCCAGGTCGTAGCGCAGGCCGCGCTCGATCAGGCGCGAGCCGTAGCCGCGGCGCGCCGGCGCGGCCACCGGCGGACCGTCCATCTCCTGCCAGTGCAGGATCAGGCTGCGCCGGCCATCCAGCGGCTCGGAGGTCCAATGGATGCGCACGCGCCCCTGCGCCACCGACAGCGCGCCGTACTTCATCGCGTTGGTGCACAGCTCGTGCAGGGCCATCGACAGCGCCAGCGCGCGTTGCGGGGCCAGTTCCATCGGCGGGCCCTGGATGTCGAAGCGCTGGCCGTCGTCCTGCAGGCACGGGGCGATGGCGGTGCGCACGATGTCGTGCAGCGGGGCGTGTTCCCAGTGCTGGCGGGTCAGCACGTCGTGCGCCTGTGCCAGCGCATGCAGGCGCGCCTGGAAGCGTTCGCACGCCAGGCCGATGTCGTTTTCGTTGCCGTTGCCGTTGCCGTTGCGCAGGGTCTGCACGGCGATGGACTGGACGATGGCCAGGGTGTTCTTGACCCGGTGGTTGAGTTCGTTGAGCAGCAGGCGCTGGTGTTCTTCGTGCTGCCTGCGCGCGGTGATGTCGGTGGCGGCGCCGAACCATTCGGTCACCTCGCCGCCGATGGGACCGATGGGCACGGCGCGCGAGGAGATCCACGACCAGCCGCCGGCTTCGTTGCGGATGCGGTGTTCGGCGCTGAAGGTGCTCTGGCTGGCGCGCGCGCGGGCGATGGCGTCGGCCACCAGCTCGCGGTCGTCGGGGTGCACCAGCACTTCCAGCCAGGCGGGGGTGAGCGAGCCGTGCCGGCCCAGCAGCAGGCTGCCGCCCACGATGTCCACTTCGCTCCAGTCGCGGTTGGTGCGGTAGACCAGGTCGGTGGTGGCGTCGACCATGGCGGCCAGCCGTTCTTCGCTGCGGCGGCGTGCTTCTTCGTGCTTCTTGCGTTCGGTGACGTCGCGGGTGGTGCCGGCGACGGCTTCCACTTCGCCATCGGGGCCGATGACGGGCACCAGCAGGTAGTCGTAGATGCGTCGGCCATTGGTGCCGTTGAACGGAACGTCGCCGCGCACGGGCTGGCGGGTGGCGATGACCTGTTCGATCTCGCGGTCGTGCATGGCGGCGTGCCAGGGTTCGTAGCCCAGCTCCAGGCAGTTCTTGCCGATGGCTTCGTCCCAGGTCTTGCCCCACATGGCCAGCAGGGCGGCGTTGGCATAGGTGAAGCGGTGCTGCAGGTCCCACATGTAGACCAGGTCGGGGGTGGTCTGCAGGAGGGTTTCGTACAGGCGGACGCGCTGCTCCGCCGGGGCGTGCGCACCGCCTGCCATCAAGGAGCGGTCCATGAGGGCGTCGTGGTTCCGATGGCGATGCCTCACCTTATCGCCGGCCGGCGTGGGCGACCTGTGAAACATGGCAGGGGGGAAGGTGCGTGCGGGGGCTGCTGTTCAGGAAGCTTCCCGACACACCATGCTCATGTCCGCAATCGAGGGAGTGCGGGATGCGCTTCCATGTCGATCTGGAGAGCGGCGCCGACATGACTATCCGTCGCCGAAAAGATCAACCGCCAAGGGCTGCAGTCCTCATTGCACAGCATGGTTGAACATGCAGCATCGCCACCGCTCGCGACTGCGCGCCCCAGCGCGCGCATCCGCCCGTCCGTCTTGTTGCGCTACGTTCCCGGCGACATGCCGGCAGCGGAGCGGCGTCTCACGTGTGCGTTGAATCCCCTCAATCCCTCAACTTCAACGCCGGGTTCTCATCGATCGTCCCGTCCTCCTTGACCACCACGTAGCGGTCGCCTTCGCGGTTGAACAGCACGGGGATGGGGGTCTTGAAGAGGGGGCGGCGGACGAACTTCAGGCGCCAGTGGAAGGTTTCCATGGTGTGGATGGTGGCCTGCTGCTCCGGCGTCAGGCCGGCCAGCAGCGTGGCGTTGTCCATCTTGGGCGCGCCGGTGCGGCGCTCGGGGGTACGGGGGGCGGCGCCCGGCGTGTCCGGACCGGGGGTGTCGCGCGGGCGGTGCGGATCCGTCATCCGGCGGGGGACTCCTGATGGCAGGGAACGAAAGCAGCCCGCCGTCGACGACGGCAGGTGCCCTACCTTGTATCGGCCGGGTTCAAGGAAACGTGAGGGTGGTGCTAGGGTGTGGGGGATGTGTTCAGGGGAGCGGCTGGCATCGCGCTCTGCCCCTCATCCGCCCGTTGGGCACCTTCTCCCCGCAAGACGGGGGGAAGGAACAGCACGATATGGCGCGCCTCAGGCGCGCAGGACCAGGGACTGGCTTTCGTCCAGGGTGCCGTCTTCCTGGATGACCACGTGGCGCGTGTAGTCGCGGTCGAACAGCACCGGGATGGGCGCCTGGAACAGCGGACGGCGCACGAAGGCCAGGCGCCACTGGAAGATCTCCAGCGCTTCCAGCGTCACCAACTGCGCCGGCGTCAGACCGGCGCGCAGCGCATCGGCGTTCTGCAGGGGCGCGGCCTTGCGGCGCTCGGGCCTGCGTGGCGTAGCCGCGGTGGGCGCGGAACTCTGCCAAGGACCGGTGATGACGGAGGCGTGGGCGGCGTTGCGGTGCATGGGAACTCCAACCAGTACGGTGTCACGGTGCTTCTAACGGCCACGGACGGCCGCTATTGAGGGTGGTGATCACCCTGCAAGACGTGTGCCGGAATCTGCCGCGGGCATGAAAAAGCCCCGCGTTGGCGGGGCTTTCCAGTCGCTGGGTCCCGGCGTTCGCCGGGACGAGGGCGGATTACGCGAACGGGTCCTGCAGCACCATGGTGTGGTCACGGTCGGGGCCGGTGCTGACGATGGCCAGCGGGCAGCCGGACAGCTCTTCCAGCGCGCGCAGATAGGCACGCGCGGCCGGCGGCAGCTTGTCCCATTCGGTGATGCCGTGGGTGTTCTCGTCCCAGCCCGGGAACTCCAGGTACACCGGCGTGCACTCTTCCCAACCGCCGGCGTCCAGCGGCGCGTACTCGGTACGCTTGCCGCGGTATTCGTAGGCGATACAGATCTTCAGCTTCTCCATGCCGTCCAGCACGTCCAGCTTGGTGATGCACAGGCCGGAGATGCCGTTGATGGCCACCGCGCGCTTCAGCGCCACGATGTCCATCCAGCCGCAGCGGCGCGGACGGCCGGTGGAGGCGCCGTATTCCTGGCCGCGATCGCGGATGCCCTGCCCCACTTCATCGTCCAGCTCGGTGGGGAACGGACCGCCGCCCACGCGCGTGGCGTAGGCCTTGCAGATGCCCAGCACGTAGTCGATGGCGTCCGCGCCCACGCCGGTGCCGGCGAACGCACCGCCGACGGTGGTGTTGGAACTGGTGACGTAGGGATAGGTGCCGTGGTCGATGTCCAGCAGCGCGCCCTGCGCGCCCTCGAACAGCACCCGCTTACCCTGCTTGCGCAGGTCGTGCAGGATGCCGGCCACGTCGGACTTCATGGGCTGCACGTACTCGCCGAAGGCCAGCGCTTCGTCGTAGGTCTTCTGGAAATCGACCGCTTCCACGCCCAGGTACTTGGTCAGCACGAAGTTGTGGTAGTCCAGCGCCGTGCGCAGCAGCTCTTCCAGCTGCTTGGGGTAATGCAGGTCGGCCACGCGGATGCCGCGGCGCGCCACCTTGTCCTCGTACGCCGGGCCGATGCCGCGGCCGGTGGTGCCGATGGCCTTGCCGCCGGCGGCCTTCTCGCGGGCCTGATCCAGGGCGATGTGGTACGGCATGATCAGCGGCGTGGCCGGGGAGATCTTCAGGCGCGAGCGCACTTCCACGCCGGCCGATTCCAGTTCGTCGATTTCCTTGATCAGCGCGGCCGGCGACAGCACCACGCCGTTGCCGATCAGGCACAGCGCGTCGGGGCGCAGGATGCCGGAGGGAATCAGGTGCAGGACGGTCTTCTTGCCCCCGATGACCAGCGTGTGGCCGGCGTTGTGGCCGCCCTGGAAACGGACGACGGCTCCGATCTCTTCGGTGAGCAGATCGACGATCTTGCCCTTGCCTTCATCGCCCCACTGGGCGCCGAGAACGACGACTGACTGACCCATGACGGGTAACTCCTCGATTGGTGGGCGGCCATCGGGGCCACCGGAAGGGGTCGTGCGGGGCCGCCGCGTTACCGATGCCGGCGGACTCCATCGGGGAGCCGCCCGCCACGCCGGGCCCAGACACGGAAAAAGCCGGCGGGCATCCCACGCAGGGGGCCCGTCCGGCTTTTGTGCATTATCCGGGTTTAGGGGGGCGGGGGCTACCCTGGCGGAGGGCGGTGCTGCGGGTTCAGGAATCGCGCAAAGAGCGGCCCCTCATCCGCCCTCCGGGCACCTTCTCCCCGCAGGCGGGGAGAAGGAAACGCCAGGTGCCCCGGCCCCGGTCTTCCCCTTCTCCCTGCGGAGCGGGGAGAAGGTGCCCGGAGGGCGGATGAGGGGCGCTTTCCGATCAGCCAACGAAGAACTTTCCGATGGCATGACGGACGCGCCGAGCTTCACGCTGTCCTCCATGCGACGGAGGACACCATGCGCGGAAAAAGGAATCATGGCCGCGAAAGACGGCTTCGACGCGAGCAGACCGAAGCCGAACGCGCACTGTGGCAGCGCCTGCGTGACCGGCGCCTGCTGGGGTGCAAGTTCCGGCGGCAGCACAGGATCGGGCCGTACTTCGCGGACTTCGCTTGCGTGGAAGCAATGCTGGTGGTGGAGCTGGATGGCAGCCAGCACCTGACGCAGCAGCGTCACGACGACATGCGTACGAGCTTCCTCGAAGCGCAGGGGTTCCGGGTGCTGAGGTTCTGGAATGATGACGCGCTGCGCGACACGGCGGCGGTACTGGCCGCAATCGCCACCGCGCTCGCCCCTCATCCGCCCCCGTATCAAGTACGGGGCAGGCTCTTCGGGCACCTTCTCCCCGCCGAGCGGGGAGAAGGAACCAGACATGGGATCTCGCGTGCTCAGGACATTGGAACGGACCAGGCACGCGCCCGCGCTTTCCCTTCTCCCTGCGAACGGGGATGACGACGATCTGCTTGCACGGCATACCGCGTGATCGTCGGAACGCCGGGCCTGCTTCGCCCGGCCGGGTCGGGTGCCCGAATAGCCTGCGCCGTACCCGCTCGGATGGGACGACAGAGGCCCGCTGCACTCAGTGCTTCACCGCCCACAGCAGGGTCAGCCCGAAGATCAGGATGAAGCCGCCGACCGCGCGGACCTGGCCGTCGGACATCTGCAGCAGTTGCAGCACGGCGCGCTTCCAGCCGGCGGGGATGGCGAACAGCACCAGGCCTTCCAGGATGGCGACCAGGCACAGGGCGGACCAGAGTTCGGACATGGGCGGGATCCCGGCCCGGCGACCAGGCGCGGGGCGATGTAAGACGGAGGGCCAAACGGAACCGGCCGCCCTGGGGCGGCCGGTGGAAGGGCTCAGCGGTCGCTCTTCATGTACTGCAGGAAGGGGTCGTCCTTGTCCAGCACGATCACGCCCTGGCCATCGGCGAACGAGGCGCGGTAGGCCTCCAGGCTGCGCTGGAAGGCGTAGAAGGCCGGATCGCGGTTGGCGGCGGCGCCGTAGATGCGGGCGGCTTCGGCATCGCCTTCGCCGCGCAGCTTCTGCGCGTCGCGTTCGGCCTCGGCCACCAGCACGGTCTGGTCGCGGTCGGCCTGCGCGCGCACGATGCGGGCCTGTTCCTCGCCCTCGGCGCGCAGCGCGCTGGCCACCTGGCGGCGTTCGGCGCGCATGCGGTCGTAGACCTGGCCGATCACTTCGCTGTCGGTGGGCAGGTCGATCTGCTTGAAGCGGATGTCGACGATCTGCATGCCCAGGGTCTTGGCGCCGGCGTTGATGCCCGGCAGCTGCTTCTCGATCAGCTCGTTGCGGTTGCCGGACACCAGCTGGGTCAGCGTGCGCGAGTTGATCTCGTTGCGCAGCGATTCCTTGATGATTGGTGCCAGGCGGTCGGTGGCGGTTTCCTGGTTGCCGCCGGTGGCGCGGTAGAAGTCCGCCGCGTTGACGATGAAGCCGATGGCGATGAAGTCGACGCTGACGTCCTTGCGCTCGGAGGTGAGCGAGCGCTCCGGCGGGAACTCGTTGGCGGTGAAGCGCTGGTCGAACACGCGCGCCGATTCCACCAGCGGCCACTTGAAGTGCAGGCCGGGGCCGATCTCGCTGCGGGCCACGCGGCCCAGGTTGAGCACCAGGCCCACCTGCCCTTCGCGGACCACGAACACCGAGCCCATCAGGCCCAGCAGGACGGCCACGGCGATGCCGACGATCAGGGAGGTCCTCATGGCTGGGCCTCCTCGCGGCGGGGAGTGCGCACGGAGCTGCGCGCACCGGACGGGGTGCTTTCGACCTGCGGCATCACGACCTCGGCGGGAATGGCGCCGGCGGGCGCGGCCGGAGCCGGCGCGTCGCCCATCGGCACGTAGATCAGCTGGCGGCTGTCGCCACCGACCACCTTGCGGTTGTCGGCCAGCACCTGCTGGACGGTATCCAGCCACAGGCGCTTGCGGGTGACTTCCGGCGCGTTGCGGTACTCGTCCAGCAGCAGGCTGAAGCGGGTGGCATCACCGGTGGCCTTGGCGATGGCGGCGGTCTTGTAGCCTTCGGCCACGGTGCGCACGCGCTGGGCCTGGCCGCGGGCCTCGGGCACGATGCGGGCGGCATAGGCGCGGGCTTCGTTGACCAGGCGCTCGTTCATCTGCTGGGCGCTGTTGACCTCGTCGAAGGCGGGCTTGACCTCTTCCGGCGGGCGCGCGTCCTGCAGGCTCAGTTCGGTGACCACCAGGCCGGTGCGGTAGGCCTCCAGCGAGGCCTGCAGCGCGGTGGACGCGGCCGCCGACAGCGGGCCGCGCGCGTTCAGCGCGGCGTCCAGGTTGGAGCGGCCGATCACTTCGCGCACGGCGCTCTGCGCGGTCTGTTCCAGCACGCGGGTGGCGTCGGTGGTGCCGAACAGGAACTTCTGCGGATCGCCCACGCGGTACTGCACGTTGAACGAGACGGTGATGATGTTCTCGTCGCGGGTCAGCACCGGCAGGCTGTTGCTGAAGGTGCGCACCTCGGTGGCGTTGACCTTGGTGACGCTTTCGATGGGCCAGGGGAACTTGAAGTTCGGGCCCGGCTGCATGGTGCGGTTGTACTGGCCGAAGCGCAGCACCACGCCGCGCTGCTGTTCGCCGATCAGCTGGAAGCTGGAGAACAGCACCAGGATGCCGATGCCCAGCAGGACCCAGCGCAACGGGTTGCCGCCGCCACCGGCGCCGCCGAACAGGCCGCGCAGGCGTTCGACCACCTCGCCGATGCCGCCGCCCTGCCGGTTGCGCGGCTTCCAGCTGTTGTTCCGGTTGCCGTTGTTGCCAGATCCGCCGCTGCTGCTGCCGGGGGTGTTCCAGGCCATGCCCACTCCATCGTGAAGGATTCGCACGGCACGGGGCCGGCGCAGGTTTCGATTCTACTAGATAGGGGCGCCCCGGCCGGCAGGCAAGGCCGGGAGGTCATGGGGCGCGGCCCTGGCTCCTGTGGGAGCGACGCAAGCCGCGAAGGGCCTTGTATCCGGCCCGGCTCCCATGGACCGCCATGGACGACTTACGCCGCTGCCACCCAAACCGATGCAGGCACGCCTACTGCCAGTCTTCCTGCGCGGCCTTGGGCAGCAGCGTCTCCAGCGGATGCCCGCCGGCCTGCGAGGCCAGGCGCTGGGCGTCGGCCAGGGCCAGGTCGACGGTGACGCGCCAGCCGGATTCCTCGAAGTCCTCGGCCAGCACCGCGCCCAGCGCGTGCAGGCGCGCGCGCAACCGCGCCGAATGCGCGGGCAGGTGCAGTTCGCCGCGCACGCGCTGGAAGCCCAGCCGCTGCGCCAGTGCGCCCTTCAGCAGGTCGATGCCCTGCCCGTCGCGGGCGGAAATCCACACGCGCTCGCGGCCCATGCCGGCGCTGGGCGCATCGCCGGCGTCCACGCCGGGGTCGGGCTGGTCGTGGCGCGGGGCGGCGCCCTCGATACGGTCGATCTTGTTGAACACCAGCATCTGCGGCAGGTCGCCGGCGCCGATCTCCTGCAGCACCTCGTCGACCTGGGCGATGCGTTCCTCGCGGTGCGGATCGGCGGCGTCGATGACGTGCAGCAGCAGGTCCGCCTCGCGCGCTTCGCTCAGGGTGGAGCGGAACGCGGCGACCAGTTCGTGCGGCAGGTCGCGCACGAAGCCGACCGTATCGGCCAGCACCACCGCGCCGCCAGGCAGGTCGATGCGGCGCACGGTGGGGTCCAGCGTGGCGAACAGCTGGTCGGCCGCGTAGGCCTCGGCGCCGGTCAGCGCGTTGAACAGCGTGGACTTGCCGGCGTTGGTGTAGCCCACCAGGGCCACGCGCGGCAGTTCGCTGCGCACGCGGGCGCGGCGCATCTGGGTGCGCTGCACTTCCACCTTCTCCAGCCGCTTCTGCAGCTGCTCGACGCGCTTCTGCAGCAGGCGGCGGTCGGTTTCCAGCTGCGTCTCGCCGGGGCCGCGCAGGCCGATGGAACCGCCGCGCTGGCGCTCCAGGTGGGTCCAGCCGCGCACCAGGCGGGTGGCCATGTGGCGCAGCTGGGCCAGCTCCACCTGCAGCTTGCCTTCGTGGCTGCGCGCGCGCTGGGCGAAGATGTCCAGGATCAGCCCGGTGCGGTCCAGCACGCGGCGCTGCAGGATCTTCTCCAGGTTGCGCTCCTGGCCGGGCGAGAGCGGGAAGTTGACCAGCACCAGGTCGGCGCCGGTCGCGTCGGCGGCCGCCTTCACTTCCTCCAGCTTGCCGCTGCCGATCAGCGTGGAGGGATTGGGACGGTCGATGCGCGCGGTCAGCAGCGCGGCGATGCTGGCGCCGGCCGAGCGCGCCAGGTCGCTGAATTCCTCGGTAAGGCCGTCGTCCGGACGGCCGCCGGCATGCGGCTGGATCAGCAGCGCATGCTCGCCCTTGCGGGATCTTTCAAACAATGGGGTCGTGCCTCTTCAAGCGAGGCACGCATTATCACGCGGTTTCGTCGCCGCCGCCTTCCGCCCCGTCCTCGCCCTGCTGCACGTAGCCGCCACCGGGGCCCACGCGCACGTTGCGGGCCGGCACCACCGTGGAGATGGCGTGCTTGTAGACCATCTGGCTGACCGTGTTGCGCAACAGGACCACGAACTGGTCGAAGGATTCGATGGTGCCCTGCAGCTTGATGCCGTTCACCAGGTAGACCGACACCGGGACGCGCTCGCGCCGCAGTGCATTCAGGAAAGGATCCTGCAGGGATTGCCCCTTGGACATGACGTACTCCCGCCTTGCGTTCTTATAGTAGGTATGGTGCTGAACCCGGCGCGGCAAACGGCTCCCCAGCCGCTCCGGAGACCCGATGTTACACAACATCGGCCCTCGCGGGCGCCGCCAAGTCCGGCATCCGGTCCCAGTTCGGCCATTGCTGGCGCCGGCAGGCTCAGCCGCGCGGCAGGAACAGGGCCAGGGCCTGGGCCAGCCGTCCTGCGTCGGTGGCCGGATCGAACCAGCGGGCATCCAGCTCGCCGCGCAGCCAGGTGAGCTGGCGCTTGGCCAGCTGGCGGGTGGCGGCGATGGCGCGTTCGCGGAAGTCCTGGGCATCGCCCTGCCCGTCCAGGAATTCCCAGGCCTGTCGGTAGCCCACGGCACGCACCGCCGGCAGGTCCAGCGGCGCGGCCACTGCCTGCATCCCGGGCAGCGCGCGCAGTGCGCGGACTTCGTCCAGGAAACCCTGCGTCAGCATCAGATCGAAGCGCTGGGCGATGCGCGCGTGCAGCACGGTGCGGTCGGCCGGCGCCAGCACCAGCTTCAGCACGCGGAACGGCAGCCGTTCGCGCCGCGCCGTACGTTGCCATTGGCTGATCGGCGTGCCGGTCAGGTGGAACACTTCCAGCGCGCGCTGGATGCGCTGCGGGTCGGTGGCATGGATGCGGGCGGCGGCCTCCGGATCGACCTGCGCCAGCTCGGCATGCAGGGCGGGCCAGCCGGCCTGTTGCGCCCGCGCGGTGATCCGGTCGCGCAGCGCGGCATCGGCCGGCGGCAGAGCGGCCAGCCCTTCGAGCAGCGCCTGGAAGTAGAGCCCGGTGCCGCCGGCCAGCACCGGCAGACGGCCGCGCGCGGCGATGTCGTCCATCGCCCGGCGCGCGTGGTGGGCGAAGTCGGCGGCGGAGTAGACCTGCCAGGGCTCGCGCACGTCCAGCAGGTGGTGCGGCACGCGCGCGCGTTCGTCCGCGCTGGGCTTGGCGGCGCCGATGTCCAGGCCGCGGTAGACCAGCGCGGAATCGACGCTGACGATTTCGCCGTTGAAGCGCTCGGCCACCTCCAGCGCGAACGCCGTCTTGCCCGAGGCGGTGGGGCCCATGATGGCGATGGCGGAAGGGCGGGGGTCGAGCGACATCCGCGCATTGTCGCATCCGGCCGCGGCGCTGGCCGGCGGAACGCCGGCCCCGGTCAGTCGTCGTCGGGCCAGCGGATCGTCGGCGCGGACGTGGCCTGGCGTGGCGCGGGCACGGCGGCGACGGCATTCCAGACTTTCAATGCGTCGACGGTGGCGGCCACGTCGTGCACGCGCACGATCGCGGCGCCACGCTGGGCGGCGATCAGGTGCGCCGCCACCGATCCGGCCACGCGGTCCGCCGGTACGTCGCGACCGGTCAGTTCGCCGATGCTGCGCTTGCGCGACAACCCCGCCAGCACCGGCACGCCCAGCTCGACGAAGCGCCCGAACTGCGCCAGCAGCTGCAGGTTGTGTGCGGTGTCCTTGCCGAAACCGAACCCCGGATCGACGACGATGCGCTGCTTCGGAATGCCGGCCATTTCGGCGGCGAAGATGCGCTCGGCCAAGAAGCGGTGCACCTGGCCCACCACGTCGTCGTACTGCGGTGCGGCCTGCATCGAACGCGGTTCGCCCTGCATGTGCATCAGCACGACGGGGACGCCGAGCGCGGCGGCGGCATCGAGCGCACCCTCGCGGCGCAGGCCGTAGACATCGTTGATCATCCCGGCGCCCGCCTGCACCGCGGCGCGCATCACCTCGGGCTTGGAGGTGTCGATGCTGATCGGCACGACCACCTGCGCCGCCAGTCGTCCGATCACCGGCAGTACGCGGCGGAGTTCTTCCTCCGTTTCCACCTCCGCGGCACCGGGACGCGTGGATTCGCCGCCGATGTCGAGCAGGTCGGCACCCTCCTCCACCAGCCTCAGCGCATGCGCGACGGCGGCATCGGTGGTGTCGTGCGCGCCACCGTCGGAGAACGAGTCCGGAGTGACGTTGACGATGCCCATGACCAGCGGGCGGTCGAGCCTGAGGATGCGGCCGGCGCAGTCGAGCTGGGGCGAGGTGTCGAACATGGGCGGGAAAAAAAGAAAGGCCAGACGCGAGTCTGGCCTTTCATCGTCATGCTGGCAACGCGCTCAGGTCTGCGCGGCCGGGCCACCGATCGGCGGCAGCGGGCGGGACTCGGGCTTGTCGTCGTCCTTGCCCGCCTTGTTCCAGCCCATCGGCGGCGGCGGCTCGCGGCCTTCCATGATGGCGTCGATCTGCGGCGCGTCGATGGTCTCGTACTGCAGCAGCAGGTGGGACATCGTGTGCAGCTTGTCCAGGTTCTCGGTGAGGATGGTCTTGGTGCGCGCATAGGCGCGGTCCAGGATGGCGCGCACTACCTCGTCGATGCGGCGCGCGGTCTCGTTGGAGACGTTCTTGTGCTGGGTGACCGAGCGGCCCAGGAACACCTCGTCCTCTTCCTCGCCGTAGGCGATCGGGCCCATTTCGTCGCTCAGGCCCCACTTGGTGACCATGTTGCGGGCCATCTTGGTGGCGCGCTCGATGTCGTTGGATGCACCGGTGGTGACCTTGTCGGCGCCGAAGATCAGCTCTTCGGCCACGCGGCCGCCATACAGCGAGCACAGCTGGGATTCGATGGCCACGCGGTTGAGCGAGTACTTGTCGCCCTCGGGCAGGTACATGGTCACGCCCAGCGCACGGCCCCGCGGGATGATGGTGACCTTGTAGACCGGGTCGTGCTCGGGCACCACGCGGCCGACGATGGCATGGCCGGCCTCGTGGTAGGCGGTGAGCGTCTTCTCCTCCTCGCTCATCGCCATCGAACGGCGCTCGGCGCCCATCAGGATCTTGTCGCGAGCGCGGTCGAAGTGGTCCATGCGGACGTCCTTGGCGTTCTCGCGCGCGGCGAACAGCGCCGCCTCGTTGCACAGGTTGGCCAGGTCCGCGCCGCTGAAGCCCGGCGTGCCGCGGGCGATCACCATCGGCTCCACGTCGTCGGCCAGCGGCAGCTTGCGCATGTGCACGCGCAGGATCTGTTCGCGGCCCTTCACGTCGGGCAGGCCCACCACCACCTGGCGGTCGAAGCGGCCCGGACGCAGCAGCGCCGGGTCCAGCACGTCGGGACGGTTGGTGGCCGCGATCACGATGACGCCTTCGCCGCCCTCGAAACCGTCCATCTCCACCAGCAGCTGGTTCAGGGTCTGCTCGCGCTCGTCGTGGCCGCCGCCCAGGCCGGCACCGCGATGGCGGCCGACGGCGTCGATCTCGTCGATGAAGATGATGCAGGGGGCATGCTTCTTGGCCTGCTCGAACATGTCGCGCACGCGGCTGGCGCCCACGCCCACGAACATCTCGACGAAGTCAGAACCGGAGATGCTGAAGAACGGCACCTTGGCTTCGCCGGCGATGGCCTTGGCCAGCAGCGTCTTGCCGGTACCGGGCTGGCCGACCATCAGCACGCCGCGCGGGATCTTGCCGCCCAGCTTCTGGAACTTGCCGGGGTCGCGCAGGAACTCGACCAGTTCGCCGACTTCCTCCTTGGCCTCGTCGCAGCCGGCGACGTCGGCGAAGGTGACCTTCACCTGGTCCTCGCCCTGCAGCTTGGCGCGCGACTTACCGAAGGACATGGCGCCCTTGGCGCCGCCGCCGCCGCCCTGCATCTGGCGCATGATGAAGATCCAGAAACCGATGATCAGCAGCACCGGCAGGAAGTTCAGCAGGATGGCCACCAGCGAGATGCCGCTTTCCGGCTGCTCGCGGTCGATGGTGACGTTCTTGTCCAGCAGCGTGTCGACCAGCTTGTCGTCCTGCGGGCCGTACACGGTGCCGGTGGAGCTGTCCTTGCGCTTGAAGGCGATGGCGTTGGTGGCCAGGTTGCTCTCGTTGGTGAACTTCACCGAGGCCACGCGGCCGGACTCGACCTCGCGCAGGAATTCGGAATACGTGATCGGGCCACCGGTCGCGGTGGCGCCGCCCTTGGGCGAGAAGCTCTGGAAGACCACCATCAGCACGACGGCGACGACTACCCACAGCAGCAGATTCTTGGTCAGGTCGTTCATCCTCATCGGCTCCGGCGTTCCTCTTTCGTAATACGCACTTTACGTCACCTTACTTGATCTGGATCCGCTTGCCCTGCCCCAGGGCGTACACCTCGGGGGAGCGCTTGCGGGAGGCATCCGGCTTGCGGATCGCCACCTTGTCATAGCGGCGGCGGAGCTCGCGGATGTAGTCGTCGAACCCGGTGCCCTGGAACAGCTTGATCAGGAAGGCGCCGCCCGGCTTCAGGTGCCGGTCGGCGAAGTCCATGGCCAGCTCCGCCAGGTACATCGCCCGCGGCTGGTCGACCGCGTCCACACCACTCTTATTGGGGGCCATGTCGGACAGCACAAGGTCCACGGGCGCACCGTCCAGCAGGGCTTCAAGCTGCGATAGGACGCTGTCGTCCCTGAAATCACCGTGAAGGAACTCCACGCCCGCCAACGGCGGCATGTCCAGGATGTCCATCGCCACGACCCGGCCGTGGTCGCCCATCGCCTGGCGGACGAACTGCGACCAGCCTCCCGGCGCCGCGCCCAGGTCCACCACCACCATGCCCGGCTTGAGCAGGCGGTCGCGCTCCAGCAGCTCTTCCAGCTTGTAGGCCGCGCGCGAGCGCAGGCCCTCGGCCTGGGCCTTCTTCACGTAAGGATCGGAGAAGTGTTCCTTCAGCCAGCGCTGGCTGCTCTTGCTGCGGGTGGCCATGTCGGCAAGGTCTCCGGGCACGCTGCGACGGGAGCCGCCGGAGCCGTTCGTGGGGGCCGCCATGATACCCTGATCGCCCTTTCCGACCCGTACCGTGCCGCATGCCTGTTGCCCTGACCGCCGCCCAGACCCGTTTCCTGCGCGGCCAGGCCCATGACCTGAAAGCCCTGCTGCAGATCGGCAACAAAGGCCTCACCCCGGCCTTCATCGCCGAGTTGGACGCGGTGCTGGAACAGCACGAACTGGTCAAGGTGAAGGTGGCGGGCGAAGACCGCCAGGCGCGCGATGCGATGATCGACCAGCTGGCCGAGCAGGCCGACGCGGCCCTGGTGCAGCGCATCGGCCATACCGCCGTGCTGTATCGCCCCAGCAAGGAGCGCCGGCACATCGTGCTGCCGCGCGGCTGATCCTCCGCTACAGGCCCCCGTCATGCAGCTGAGCCACGAACTGCCCGACTACGCCTTCACCCTGCGCTCCGCCGACGGCCGGCACGCACGGGTGAACGACCTCACCCTCACCGACAGCTTCATCCTGTCCCCGCAGCAACTGGTCGAGAACTGGCCGGTCCGGGACAGCGCGGCGCTCACCGCCGACGATCTGGCGCCCCTGCTGGCGTTGCAGCCCGAGGTGGTCCTGCTCGGCACGGGCGAGCGCCAGGTCTTCCCGCCCGCCGCGGCGATGGCGGCCTGCCTTCGCCAGGGCGTGGGCCTGGAAGTGATGACCAACGCCGCGGCCGCACGCACCTTCAACGTGCTGGCCGGCGAGTCCAGGCGCGTGGTCGCGGGTTTCCTGCTGGCACCGGGCTGATCAGGTCACCGGGACGCGCCCCCGCCCCGCGGAATCAGCGGCGCGCAGGGTCGCTCAGCACCAGCCGCACCCGGACGCCGTAGTGATCGGACGGCCAGGCGCCCGTGGCGTCGGCCTGGTCGAGGATGATCCGCGCGTCTTCCACGCCGAAGGCATCCGGCTGGACGAAGACATGGTCGATCCGCACGAACGGGTGGCCCAGGTGGGGATTGAGCGTGGTGTGCACGGGCGTGTCGGCGTCTGCCCCGGCGTGCGCCTGCGCGTAGGCGTCGACGAACCGGTCACGCAACGCCGCCAGCTCCGGTGCGTCGGCGCGGGTGTTGAAATCGCCGCCGACGATCGACGGCACGTCGCCTGCCGTGCCGTCGATCAACGCCCGCAGGCACGCGATCTGTTCGGCACGGATCGCGCCGCCTTCGGGCCGGTGATGCAGGTGGGTGACGTACACGTTCACGGGCCGGCCGCGCACGCGGGTGCGCACCCATCCCGCGGTCCGGAAGTCGTCCAGCGGCGCCAGCTTCGCCTCGCCGGAGGCCTCTATGACGCCCCGGACCAGGATCGCGTTGCCGTAGCGGCGCGTCTGGGCGGGCGCATCGGCGGAAAAGAAGCGGTATTCATAACCGAGCCGGGACGCGAGGACCTGCGCCTGGTTGGGCAGCGCCGCATCCTGCAGGACCTCCTGCAGCAGGACCACCTGGGGTGCGCGGTCGCGGAGCCCGGCGACGATCAGGTCCTGGCGGCGAGGCCAGTCCTGCTTGTCGTGCCAGAGATTGAGCGTGACCACGTCCAGGGTCGTCGCCGGGTCCGGCGGAGCCACGACCTTCGATGCGCAGCCCGCCGGCGAACACAGCGCCGCACCGAGCACGACGGCCCATGCGGCGCGGCGCGCCAGGTTCATCGCGCCGGCAGGTACTGCAGCGGATCCACCGGCTTGCCGTTGTGGCGGATCTCGAAGTGCAGCATCTCGCGCGCGGCACCGGTGCTGCCCATTTCGGCGATCTGCTGGCCCGCCTTGACGTTCTGGCCTTCGTTGACCAGGCGCTTGCGGTTGTGGCCGTAGGCGGACAACCACTGCTCGCTGTGCTTGATGATGATCAGCTCGCCGTAGCCGACCAGGCCCGCACCGGAGTACACCACCACGCCATCGGCCGCCGCACGCACCGCCTGCCCGCTGCTGCCGGCGATATCGATGCCCTGCTTGGTCGCATCGCCGCCGACGAACCGCCCGATCAGATGGCCTTCCGCGGGCCACCGCCATGCAAACCCGCTGCTCGCCGGTGCCGGTGCCGGTGTCGGCGCGGGCCGGGTGACCGGCGCCGGTGGCGGCGTGGGCCGCGTCGTGGTGCCGGCGGTGGAGCGCGGGGGCGTCGTCGCCGGCCGGCTGCCGCTGCCCGGATACAGCTTGAGCGTCTGCCCCGGGTAGATCGTGTAAGGCGCTCCCAGCCCGTTCCAGCGGGCCAGATCGTTGACGTCCACGCCGTTGCGGAAGGCGATGCCGTACAGGGTGTCGCCGCGCTGCACGCGCACGGTCGCGCCCGGCTTGCCCTGCGAGGGCTTGCGCGTGGCGGACGATGCGGACGGCTCGCGCACCACGGTGGTCGAGCAGGCGCCCAGCAGCGCGACGACCAGGCCCATCAGGAGGACGGAGGAGATGCGGCGGGCGGAGCGGAGCGTCGTTGTCATGCGTCGGTTCGTTTCCTCACTGGGCGCGTTCTCAGCCGGTCAGCCGCTGGAACAGTTCGCGTACGGCCACGCCACCGCCCCCGATCAGCACGCTGAAATAGACGATCGTGCCGATGTTGGCCAGATGGCCCAGCAGGATCGCGCCACCATCGCGCTGGATGAAGCCGATGGCGTACAACAGCAGCGCCAAGGCTGGCAGGGTGTTGCTGAATGGCACGAATCCGAAGGGCGCCATCAGCAGCAGGGCGGCCAGGATGAAGGCCAGGTTGTTGATCACTCCCTGCCCCGGCCCGTCGACGAAGAGCCGCAGCCGGTGCGGACGGCTGATCTTCTCCATGCGCCGCACCCAGACCAGGCCGGCGGTCAGGCCCGGGCGCAGGCGGTCGGCCGGCAGGGCCTTGTGCTTGACCCGCTGCGGCAGCCACAGCGGCCGGTCGACCAGGCGGCTGACGCCGACCAGCAGGATGGCCGCGCCGAACACCGTGCTCACGCCCGGAATCGACACCGGGATCAGGAACACCAGCGTCAGCAGGATGGTCAGCAGCAGCAGGCCTTCATCGCTGAAGACATCCAGCAGTTCGCCCAGGCTCAAGGCGTCGGGTGGCAGGCGTTCGATGATGTCGGCCAGTTGCTGGCCCAGCGAAGCGGCCGGCTCGGCGGATTCCGTATGCGGTGCGTCGGTCATGCGCTCAGTCCAGCGTGCCCGACAGCAGCGGCACGAACACCACGGGCGCCAGCGTGGTCTCTTCCACGCTGCCGTCCTCGCGCTTCACCAGCCGCACCAGCGATTGCGAACCGCTGCCGCCGACCGGCGCCACCAGTTGCCCGCCCACCGCCAGTTGCTCCACCAGCACCGGCACCAGCGCCGGCGCCGCGGCGGTCACGATGATGCCGTCGTAGGGGCCGTGCTCGGCCCAGCCGATACGGCCGTCGTCGTGCTTGCTGCGCACGTTCAGGCCCAACTGGCGCAGGCGTTTGCGGGCCTGGCGCAGCAGGTCGCCGATCCGCTCCACGGTGTAGACCTCCAGGCCCAGGAGGGCCAGGACCGCGGCCTGGTAGCCGGAGCCGGTGCCGATCTCCAGCACTTTCTTCGGCGCATTCTCCAGCAGCACCTCGGTCATCCGCGCGACCACCCACGGCTGGGAAATGGTCTGGCTGTGGCCGATCGGCAGCGCCGTGTCCTCGTAGGCGCGCGTGGCCAGCGCCTCGTCCACGAACAGATGGCGCGGCAGCGTGCGGACGGCATTGAGCACGCGCTCGTCGACGATGCCGGACTCGCGCAGGCGCTCGACCAGGCGGTCGCGCACGCGCTGCGAGGTCATGCCCATGCCCACCGCTTCGGGCTGCAGGCGCAATCGCGGGGTCACGCCGACGCCTCCAGCGCGGCGGTGAGCCCGCCGACCCAGCCGGCCACTTTCTCCAGCGCTTGGTAGCGGGTCAGGTCCACGTGGATGGGCGTGATGGAGATGTACCCCATGCGCACGGCATGGAAGTCGGTCCCCGGGCCCGCGTCCTGCTCGCGTCCTGCCGGACCGATCCAGTACACGGTGCGGCCACGCGGATCCGGCTGCGGCACGCACGGCTCGGAGCGGTGACGGTTGCCCAGGCGCGTAACCTCAAAGCCGCGCACATCGGCCCAGGCCAGGTCGGGCACGTTGACGTTGAGGATGGTATCGGCCGGCAGCGGATCGGCTTTCAGCCGCGCCACGATCTCCACGGCGGCGCGCGCCGCGGTTTCGTAGTGCTTGGCATCGTGGTTCTTGGTGGCCAGCGACACCGCCACGGCCGGCAGGCCCAGGAAACGCCCTTCCATCGCGGCCGACACGGTGCCGGAATAGATGACATCGTCGCCCATGTTGGCGGTGTTGTTGATGCCCGAGACCACGATGTCCGGTTCGAACTCCAGCATCCCGGTCAGCGCCAGGTGCACGCAGTCGGTGGGCGTGCCGGCGACGCTGCAGGTGTAGTGATCGATGCGCTTGAGCCGGATGGGCAGATCCAGCGTCAGCGAGTTGCTGGCGCCCGAGCGGTCGCGGTCGGGTGCGACCACATACACTTCATGGCCCGCGCTGCGCAGGCCTTCTGCCAGGATTCGGATGCCGGGGGCGTCGACGCCGTCGTCGTTGCTGACCAGTACGCGCATGGGTTTCCTCGGGGACGGGCCCATGATACCGGAACCGCGCCGATGCTTCCCGCGCTTGCGTCGCAGGACGATGCGGCTACGCTGGCGGCATGGCCCGACCCGATCCACCCGACGACGACGACGCTGCACTGTTCCGCGACGCCATCGGCCAGGTGCGCCGTCTGGAAGACGCGCCGGCGCCCCCGCGCAAGGCACCGCCCCGGCCCCGCGCGCGCATGGCCGAGCGCGACGACCTGGATGCGCGCAGCGAATTCCAGCGGGGACTGGATGCGCTCGAGCCGCTGGCGGCGGGCGACACGCTCAGTCATCGCCGCGAGGCACTGCCCGCACGCGCATTCCAGAGGTTGAAGCGGGGCCAGTTCGCGGTGCAGGACGAACTCGACCTGCACGGCGCCACGGCCGTGCAGGCCGAAAGCCTGCTGCGGGGTTTCCTGGCCGAGGCCGTCCTGCACGAATACGGCTGCGTCCGCATCATCCATGGCAAGGGCCAGCGCTCGGACGCGGGCGCGCCGGTGATCAAGAACCTGGTCGACCGCCTGCTGCGCCAGCGCGCGGACGTGCTGGCGTTCCATTCGGCGCCGCCGGCCCAGGGCGGCACCGGTGCGGTGCTGGTGCTGTTGGCGCGACGCCGTTAGGTGGGCGTCAGTTCGTCGAGGCGATGGGCTTGACGACGGTCCGCTTCGGCGGGTTAACCCAGACCACGCGCGTGCCGCGTTGCTTGGCCACGCTGTCGACGTAGGCCACGTAGACCTGGTCGATCTGGGTTTCGCGCTGCATCAGCGGCGCATCGCGCATCGCGCTCTGCGTGCTGGCACAGCCTGCCGACAATGCGGCCAGGAACAGGGTTGCGCACACCAGGCTGAAACGTTTCATGGTGACCTCCCGTCGGTTCGAGTGGATGCAGCATCCCACCGGAGTGGGGCCTCCGGCTCACCTTCGGCTTATACGCCTGCTGCTGCAGGCTTCCAGTCCCCTCAACGGCCTTCCGACGAACGGTCGGAGCCGGGTCGCGGCGCCTCCGATACCTCGCCCAGTTCGTGCAGCACCGCCGTCGCATAACTGCCCGGCGGCAACGCAAAGGCCACGCGCAGCACCGACGACGCAGGCCACTCCCACGCCAGTCCTTCGGGACGGAGCCGCAACGCACGGCGTTCCTGGCGCAGCCCTTCCAGCTCCAGGCCGGCCTTCAGCGCTTGGGCATCGTCGGCCTGCAACGCGGCCTCCTCGCAGTGGCGGGCCGCCGCTTCCGCGCGGGAGGCGCCCTGTCCCCACAAGGGACCGGTGGGATGGATGTCGAAATCCGCCAGGCGCTGCGCCAGTGTCCCGCTCCAGGGCTCGGGACCGAACACGCTGCGGCTGCCCGCCAGCATCCAGACCTCGCCTTCCAGACCGCGATTCCAGCTGCCGTCGGCCAGGCGGGCCGTCAGCACGCGGTTGAAAAGTTCCGAGCGCGCGGCCGAGAGCAGCAGCGAGCGCTGCTCGCGGCGCACCCGGCGGCCGGCGAACATCGCCAGCGCGGCCGCCACGTTGCCGCCATCGCGGCCGAAGCGCTGCTCGCCGAACCAGTTGGGCAGGCCATGCGCGGCAATCTCGCCGAGCCGCGCTTCGATGGCGGCCCGGTCACCGGCCACCTCACGCAGGATCAGTTCGAAGCGATTGCCGGCCAACGCTCCCCGCGGCAGCTTGCGCGAATGCCATGAAGCCGCAACGACCTCAAGGTCGTCCGACGCCAGGCCCGCCAGATCCGGCGCCACCTTGTGCGGCAGGTGCACACTGAAACGCTGGCGAGTGACGGCATGGCGATCCTTCAGGCCCGCGTAGCCCACGCCCATCTCGGCGATGCCCGCCCAGGCGGCGATGCGCTTGGCGGCGAAGGCGGTGTTCATGCCGCGCTTCTCCACCGTCAGCAGCAGATGTTCGCCTTCGCCCGAGGGCTCGAAGCCCGCCAGTTCCTCGACGAAGAAGTCCTCGGGCGCGCAACGGAACCGCGCGGTGAGCACCGGCGCGCCGAACGCGCGCGGCAGCGGCTCGCTCACGCCTTCACCAGCAGCACCACGGCCTGCGCCGCAATGCCCTCGCCGCGGCCGGTGAAGCCCAGCGTCTCGCTGGTCGTGGCCTTGATGCTGACGGCGTCCACCCCGATGCCCAGGTCTTCGGCCACGCGGGCCCGCATGGCATCCGCGTGCGGGCCCACCTTGGGACGTTCGCAGACGACGGTGACGTCCGCATTGCCGACGCGCCAGCCGCGTTCGCGCAGCAGCGCATCGCAATGCCGCACGAACGCACGGCTGTCGGCACCCTTCCAGCGATCGTCGGAGGGCGGGAAATGCCGGCCGATGTCGCCCAGCGCCAGCGCGCCCAGCATGGCGTCGCACAACGCATGCAGCACCACGTCGCCATCGCTGTGCGCCTGTACGCCGCGCTCGTGCGGTACGCGCACGCCGCCCAGCATCAGGTGGTCGCCGTCGCCGAAGGCGTGGACGTCGAAGCCCTGGCCGATGCGGATGTTCAAGGTGTCGGACATGGCGATACCGTGCGGGGTCAGGTGCGGCGCGAAAGCTCGAACTCGAACCGTTCGAGGTCCGCACGCGTGGTGATCTTGAAGTTGCTTTCCGCGCCTTCGACCAGCAACGGACGCAGGCCCAACCGCTCCATCGCCATGGCCTCGTCGGTGACTTCGATGCCTTCGGCCGTGGCGGCTTCCAGCGCGCGGGTCAGTTGCAGGCGGCGGAACAGCTGCGGGGTGAAGGCACGCCACAGGCGCTCGCGCGGCTCGGTGCCGTCTATCCCGCCATCGTCGCCCGCGCGCTTGAGGGTGTCGCGCACGGGCGCGGCCAGGATCGCGCCAACGGGATCGTTCCGGCCGCGCTCCAGCAACTGGGCAAGGTCGTCCCGTCCCAGGTTCGGGCGGGCCGCGTCGTGGACCAGCACGAAATCGTCCGCGCGCACGCTGGGCGGCAATGCCTGCAGACCGGCCAGCACGGACGCCGCCCGGGTCGCCCCGCCCGTGCAGACGATCAACGGTCGCCCCTCGTACTCGGTCCAGCCCGGCCAGTCCGGATCGTTCTCCGACAGCGGCACCACCACGCCTTCCACCGCGTCATGGGCCAACAGCGCCTGCAGCGCCCAGGCGATCAGCGGGCGATCGCGCACGACCCGGTACTGCTTGGGCAATTCGCCCCCGAAGCGGGCACCACGACCGGCGGCAGGAACCACCGCCCAGACACCGGCCATCAGGGCGCAGCCTCTTCGTCCGCCTCGGCGGGCGCCGCATCCCCCGACGCCGGCGCGGACGCCGCCGGCTCGACCACGCGATAGAACGTCTCGCCGGGCTTGATCATGCCCAGTTCGCTGCGTGCGCGTTCCTCCACTGCCGATTCGCCGGACTTGAGGTCCTCGACTTCGGCGGCGAGCGCGTCGTTGCGCTCCTGCAGGCCCGCGTTCTCGCGCTTCTGCGCCGCGACCTGCTGTTCCAGCGCGACGACCTGGCCCGAACTGCCCACGCCGAACCAGAACCTGTACTGCAGCCATCCCAGCAGCAGCACGAGCACCAGCAGGAGCCAGGGCGCCTTGCGCATGGATTACTTCTTCAGCGACACGAAGGCGTTGCGGCCGGCGTAGCGGGCCTTGCCGCCCAGCGCCTCTTCGATGCGCAGCAGCTGGTTGTACTTGGCCACGCGGTCGCTGCGGCACAGCGAGCCGGTCTTGATCTGGGTGGCGGTGGTGGCCACCGCGATGTCGGCGATGGTAGTGTCCTCGGTTTCGCCGGAACGGTGCGACACGATCGCCGCATAGCCCGCGTGGTGCGCCATCGCGATCGCTTCCAGGGTTTCGCTCAGCGTGCCGATCTGGTTGACCTTGATCAGGATCGCATTGGCGGTGCCGGACTCGATGCCTTCCTTGAAGATCTTCGGGTTGGTGACGAACAGGTCGTCGCCCACCAGCTGCACCTTCTTGCCGATCCGCTCGGTCAGCAGCTTCCAGCCCGTCCAGTCGTCCTCGGCCAGGCCGTCCTCGATGGTGATGATGGGGTACTGCGCGGCCCAATCGGCCAGGAAATCGACGAACTGCTCGCTGGTCAGGCGCTTGTTCTCGCCCACCAGGTGGTACTTGCCGTTGTCGAAGAATTCGCTGGAGGCCACGTCCAGGCCCAGCAGCACGTCCTCGCCCGCGGTGTACCCGGCCTTGCCGATGGCTTCCAGGATGGTGTCCAGCGCTTCCACGTTGCTGCGGAAGTCCGGTGCGAAACCGCCCTCGTCGCCGACCGCCGTGCTCAGCCCGTGGCCCTTCAGCACCGACTTCAGCGAGTGGAAGATCTCGGTGCCGGCGCGCAGCGACTCGGCGAACGAGTCGAAGCCGACCGGCAGCACCATGAACTCCTGGAAGTCCACGTTGTTGTCGGCGTGCGCACCGCCGTTGATGATGTTCATCATCGGCACCGGCAGGGTGACCTCGCCGGTGGCCAGGTACTGCCACAGCGGCTGCTTCTTCGAGGCCGCCACCGCATGCGCGTTGGCCAGCGACACGCCCAGCAGCGCGTTGGCGCCCAGGCGGCCCTTGTTCTCGGTGCCGTCCAGGTCGATCAGGCGACGGTCCAGGCCTTCCTGGTCGGTGGCGTCGAACCCGTGCAGCGCGTTCGCGATGGGGCCGTTGACGTTTTCCACCGCCTTGCGCACGCCCTTGCCCAGGTAGCGGGTCTTGTCGCCGTCGCGCAGCTCCACGGCTTCCTTGGTGCCGGTCGAGGCGCCGGACGGCACCATGGCGCGGCCGAAGGAGCCGTCTTCCAGCGTGACCTCGGCTTCGAGGGTGGGATTGCCGCGGGAGTCGAGGATTTCGCGGGCGTGGATCTTGGCGATGTTGGTCATCGTGTCGTCTGCTCAGCTCAGAGAGTGGATTCGAGGAAGCCGTTCTTCTTGGTGATGGTGTCCAGCGCCAGCAACGTTTCCAGCAGCGCTTCCATCTTGTCCAGCGGCCACGCGTTGGGGCCATCGGACAGCGCCTTGGCCGGGTCCGGGTGGGTTTCGGCGAACAGGCCCGCCACGCCCACGGCGACGGCCGCGCGCGCCAGCACCGGCACGAACTCGCGCTGGCCGCCCGAGCTGCTGCCCTGCCCGCCCGGCAGCTGCACCGAATGCGTCGCATCGAACACCACCGGGCAGCCGGTGTCGCGCATCACGCTCAGCGAGCGCATGTCGCTGACCAGGTTGTTGTAGCCGAACGACGCGCCGCGCTCGCAGACCAGGATGTCCTGGTTGCCGGTGGACTTGGCCTTCTCGACCACGGGCTTCATGTCCCACGGCGAGAGGAACTGGCCCTTCTTGATGTTGACCGGCCTGCCGGCCGAGCAGACCTTCCTGATGAAGTCGGTCTGGCGCACGAGGAAGGCCGGCGTCTGCAGCACGTCGACGACGGCGGCGACCTCGTCCATCGGGGTGTACTCGTGCACGTCGGTCAGTACCGGCACGCCGACCTGCTTCTTCACCGCATCCAGCACCTTCAGGCCCTCTTCCATGCCCGGGCCGCGGAAACTGGTGCCGGACGTGCGATTGGCCTTGTCGAAGCTGGACTTGAAGATGAAGTTCATCCCCAGCCGGCCGGTGATTTCCTTCAGGCGGCCGGCGACGTCGATCTGCAGCTGCATCGACTCGATCACGCAGGGGCCGGCGATCAGGAACAGGGGCTGGTCCAGGCCGACGTCGAATCCGCAAAGTTTCATGACTTACTCGCTTCAAGTAGAGAGGAACGAGACGGGAGAAACGAGGAACGAGAGGGGGCACGCGGCTGCGCTCGTCGCGCGTTCCTCTTCACTCGTCCCTGCTTCAAGCCCGCGCTTCCTTCAACAGCTTGCCGCCGGCCTTCTTTTCGCGCGCGGCGCGGATGAAGCCGACGAACAGCGGATGCCCGTCGCGCGGCGTGGACAGGAATTCCGGATGCGCCTGGCAGGCCAGGAACCACGGATGCACGGTGCGCGGCAGTTCAACCATTTCCACCAGCAGATCGTCCATCGACTTGGCGGCGATGACCAGGCCGGCGTCTTCCAGCTGCGTGCGGTAGCGGTTGTTGAATTCGTAACGATGGCGATGGCGCTCGGCCACCACGTCCTTGCCGTACAGCTCGCGCGCCAGCGTGCCGGGCTTCAGGCGCTGCTCCTGCAGGCCCAGGCGCATGGTGCCGCCCAGGTCGGAACGTTCGTCGCGCTTCTCGATCTCGCCGGCGGCGGTGCGCCACTCGGTGATCAGGCCGATGACCGGATGCGGCGACTGCTTGTCGTTCTCGGTGCTGTTGGCGTCGGCCAGGCCCGCCACGTGGCGGGCATAGTCGACCACGGCCGCCTGCATGCCGTAGCAGATGCCGAAGTACGGCACCTTGTGCTCGCGCGCGAAGCGCGAGGTCAGCACCTTGCCTTCGAAGCCGCGGTCGCCGAAGCCGCCCGGCACCAGGATGCCGTCCACGCCCTGCAGCAGGGCCATGTCGGTACCTTCCAGGTCCTGGGCCTCGATCCACTTCAGGTTCACCCGCGTGCGCTGGCGCAGCCCGCCGTGCTTGAGGGCCTCGCCCACGGACTTGTAGGCGTCCTGGTGGTCGACGTACTTGCCGACGACGGCGATGGTCACTTCGTCCAGCGGATTGAGCGTGGCGTCGACCGCGGCTTCCCACTCGGACAGGTCGGCGGCCTTCGCATTGTCGATGCGGAACTGGCGCAGCACGATCTCGTCCAGGCCCTGGCCGTGCAGGCCCATCGGGATGCGGTACAGCACGTCCACGTCCGGCACGCTGATGACGGCGCGCTCGGGCACGTTGGTGAACAGCGAGATCTTGCGGCGCTCGGAATCGGGGATCGGCTGCTCGGACCGGCACAGCAGCACATCGGGCTGGATGCCGATGGAGCGCAGTTCCTTCACCGAGTGCTGGGTGGGCTTGGTCTTCAACTCGCCGGCGGCGGCGACGTACGGCACCAGCGTCAGGTGCATGAAGAGCGCCTTCTCGGGGCCCCGCTCGGTGCGGATCTGGCGGATCGCCTCCAGGAACGGCAGCGACTCGATGTCGCCCACCGTGCCGCCGATCTCCACCAGCGCCACATCGAAGCCTTCGGTGGCCTCGTCGATGCAGCGGCGGATCTCGTCGGTGATGTGCGGGATCACCTGGACGGTGGCGCCCAGGTAGTCGCCACGGCGCTCCTTGCGGATCACGTTCTCGTAGATCCGGCCGGTGGTGATGGAGTTCTTGCGGCTCAGGCGCGTGCGCACGAAGCGCTCGTAGTGGCCCAGGTCCAGGTCGGTCTCGGCGCCGTCGTCGGTGACGTACACCTCACCGTGCTGGAACGGGCTCATGGTGCCCGGGTCGACGTTGATGTAGGGGTCCAGCTTCATCATCGTGACCTTCAGGCCACGCGCTTCGAGGATGGACGCAAGCGAAGCGGCGGCGATGCCCTTGCCTAGCGAGGACACAACGCCGCCGGTAACGAAAATCAGGGGAGTCATGGGCGGGGCTCCGGAAAGCCATAGTCTACAGGCAACAGGTGTCGCCCGGAAGCGCGACGCCCCGCCGAAGCGGGGCGTCCTGAGGCGTCGATGCGCCGCGAAACCCTTGCGCTGCAAAGGTTTCCGGGACAGCCTGGATCAGGGCTTGCGCTCTTCTTTTTCCTCGCCGGCCTTCTTCTGCTGGCCCTCGGCGGCCTTGCGCTGCTTGGCGGCGGCCTCGTTGGCCGCGCGACGGCGCGCCTTGGCTTCCGGATCGGAAGGATCACTGGTCTGGGACTGGTCCTGCTTGGGCTTGTCGGCGTCGGTCGCGGTCTTGGACTGGGCGAACGCCTGGAACGCGAACAGCACGCCTACGGCGGCGGCGGACAGCAGCAACAGGTTGCGGGACTTCATGGCAGGGCTCCTCGTGGATGACGGAAATCTGGGGGCGCCGGGCGGCGATCCCAAGGGCATCCCTGTCCACCCGCGCAGTTTCAGTCCGTGCGACTGAACATGGCGAAAATCCGGGGCAGGCGGCACACTGCCGCACCCCTACGGCCCCGACAGAGGATGTCGAACGCGTTTCCCCCGCTGCGTGCGCCCCCAGGCGTGACCTTGGGACAGGCGGGAGTTTCCCCGCCGACTATCACTACAATCCGCACACCCGCCCCGCCCTGCCGGGCGCCGCACAGCCCCGCCGAGACACCGCAAACCCCATGAGCAGTCGTTACAACGCCGCAGACATCGAAGTCCTTTCCGGCCTTGACCCGGTCAAGCGCCGGCCCGGCATGTACACCGACACCTCGCGCCCCAACCACCTGGCGCAGGAAGTCATCGACAACGCGGTGGACGAGGCGCTGGCCGGCCATGCCGGCAGCATCGAGGTCACCCTGTACAAGGACGGCAGCTGCGAAGTCAGCGATGACGGCCGCGGCATGCCGGTGGACATCCACCCCGAGGAGAAGATTCCCGGTGTCGAACTGATCCTCACGCGGCTGCATGCCGGCGGCAAGTTCAGCAACAAGAACTACACCTTTTCCGGCGGCCTGCATGGCGTGGGCGTGAGCGTGGTGAATGCGCTGTCCACCCTGGTGGAAGTGCACATCAAGCGCGACGGCAGCGAACACCGCATCACCTTCCGCGATGGCGACCGCGCCACGCCGCTGGAAGTGGTGGGCAGCGTGGGCAAGAAGAACACCGGCACGCGCGTGCGGTTCTGGGCCGATCCGAAGTACTTCGATACGCCCAGGTTCAACGTGCGCGCCCTGCGGCACCTGCTGCGCGCCAAGGCGGTGCTGTGCCCGGGCCTGAACGTCACCCTGTTCGACGAGGCCACCGGCGAGCGCGACAGCTGGCACTACGAGGACGGCCTGCGCGACTACCTCAAGGGCGAGATGGCCGGCCGCGAACTGCTGCCGCCGGAGCTCTTCGTCGGCCAACTGAAGAAGGACAGCGAAGTCGTCGACTGGGCCGTGGCCTGGGTGCCCGAAGGCGAACTGGTCCAGGAAAGCTACGTCAACCTGATCCCGACCGCGCAGCACGGCACCCACGTCAACGGCCTGCGCAGCGGCCTGACCGATGCGCTGCGCGAGTTCTGCGACTTCCGCAACCTGCTGCCGCGCGGCGTGAAACTGGCGCCCGAAGACGTGTGGGACCGCGTGACCTTCGTGCTTTCGCTGAAGATGACCGACCCGCAGTTCAGCGGCCAGACCAAGGAACGCCTGTCCTCACGCCAGGCCGCCGGCTTCATCGAGGGCGCGGCGCACGACGCCTTCAGCCTGTGGCTGAACCAGCACGTGGACCTGGGCGAGAGGATCGCGCAGATCGCCATCGAGCGCGCCAGCGCCCGCCTGAAGACCGAGAAGCAGATCGTTCGCAAGAAGGTCACCCAGGGCCCCGCCCTGCCCGGCAAGCTGGCCGACTGCATCAGCCAGGACCTGTCGCGCACCGAACTGTTCCTGGTGGAAGGCGACTCGGCCGGCGGCTCGGCCAAACAGGCGCGCGACAAGGATTTCCAGGCCATCCTGCCGCTGCGCGGCAAGATCCTGAACACCTGGGAAGTCGCGTCCGGCAGCGTGCTGGCATCGCAGGAAGTGCACGACCTGGCCGTGGCGATCGGCTGCGACCCGGGCAAGGACGACATCAGCGGCCTGCGTTACGGCAAGGTGGTGATCCTGGCCGATGCCGACTCCGACGGCCTGCACATCGCCACGCTGCTGAGCGCGCTGTTCCTGCGCCACTTCCCCGCGCTGGTCGCCGCCGGCCACGTGTTCGTGGCGATGCCGCCGCTGTTCCGCGTGGACGTGGGCAAGCAGGTGTTCTACGCGCTGGACGAGGAAGAGAAGCGTCTGCTGCTGGAGAAGATCGAACGCGAGAAGATCCGCGGCGCGGTCAACGTCACCCGCTTCAAGGGCCTGGGCGAAATGAACCCCGCGCAGTTGCGCGAATCCACCATCCATCCCGATACGCGCCGGCTGGTGCAGCTGACGGTCGACGACGACCTGCAGACGCGCGGACTCATGGACATGCTGCTGGCGAAGAAGCGCGCGGGCGATCGCAAGACGTGGCTGGAGACCAAGGGCGACCTGGCCTCGCTCGAGGTCTGATTCTGCGGCGATCCCTTGACGGCGGGAACCTCCCGCCGTCATTGAACATGGCGTTCACCCCGCCGGTGCGATAACCCCGGCATGGCTTCGACGTCCGTACTGGATCAACACGCTTACACCTTCGGCCTGGAGGAGGAGTACTTCCTCGTGCGCCGGAACGGGCGCCGGCTGCGGCACATGCCGCGCCGCTTCTTTGCCGACTGCCGCCAAGCCCTGGGCGAACGCTTCGGCAGCGAGATGCTGCAGACCCAGGTGGAAGTCCAGACCGGCGTGCACGACGATCCGCACGCCGCCGAACAGGACCTGCGTACGCTTCGCCGCACCGTCACCGGCATCGCCCATCGCCATGGGCTGGGGATCCTGGCGGCCGGCACGCACCCGTCCGCGCAGTGGCGCGGCCAGCTCAGCACCGACAAGCCGCATTACGACCAGGTGATGGGCGAACTGCAGATGCTGGGGCAACGCAACCTGCTGTGCGGCCTGCACGTGCACGTGCAGCCGGCCGACCCCGGCCAGCGCGTGGCGCTGATGGCGCGCATGCAACCGTTCCTGCCGCTGTTGCTGGCGCTGAGTACCTCATCCCCCTTCTGGATGGGGCATGCCACCGGCCTGATGGGCTACCGGCAGACCGCCTACCAGGAGATCCCGCGCACCGGATTGCCGCCGCTGTTCCGCCACCAGACCGAATACGACCAGTATGTGCAGCGCATGACCGATGGACGCGCGATCCAGGACGCGAGCTTCCTGTGGTGGGCGTTGCGGCCGTCGCTGGCCTTTCCCACCCTCGAGCTGCGCGTCACCGACGCCTGCACCGACCTGTGCGACGCACTGGCCATCGCACAGCTCTACCGTTGCCTGGTGCGGCACCTCGAGCGCAGGCCACAGCTGTACGCCGACCTGCATGCGGGCGACCAGGCGATCGTCGCGGAAAACCTGTGGCGGGCGCAGCGCCACGGGTTCGATGCCGGCCTGATCGATCTGGGCAGCCGTCGCCTGGTGGCGGTGCGCGAGATGCTCGAGAACACGCTGCAGGCGCTGGACGACGACATCCGCGCACTCGGTTGCGCCCGGCAGGTCGAGCGCGTGTGGCGCATCCTGGATGAGGGCACCAGCGCCCACGCGCAACTGCGGCGCTACCGGGAGCGGAGGGACGCCGGCGACAGCCATGCCGCCGCGCTGGCGCATGTGGTGCATTGGCTCGCCGATGCGAGCGCCCCCACGTAGATGCGCGGGATCATCGGGCCACGGTCTTCTGCTGCGACACCACGAACACCCCCGCCATCACCAGCACCGTGCCGGCCACCTGCCACGGCCCCATCGGTTCGCCCAGCAGCAGCAGGCTCAGCACGATGGTCGAAACGGGGCCGATCATGCCGACCTGCGCTGCCAGCGTGGAGCCGATCCGCGCCACCGCCATCATCACCGCCAGCACCGGCAGCACGGTGCACAGCGTTCCGTTCACCAGCGACAGCGCATGCACCTGCCACGGCAGCGCCAGCGCGTCCAGCGGCCGCAGCAGCGCGAACTGCAGCAGGCACAGCACGCAGGCCACGCTGCTGGCGTAGGCGGTCAGGCGCACCGCGCCCACCCGCGCGACCAGCTCGCCGCTGCCCACCAGGTACACCGCGTACGCCAGCGCGCTGCCGAACACCAGGACGCCACCGAGCATGATGTCGTCGCCGCCCGCCTGCAGGTCGTGGCCGAACGCCAGGGCCACGCCCGCATAACTGACCAGCAGCGCGAGTGCCTGCCGACAGGTGATACGGCGGCCGAACGCCAGCCAGCCGATCAGCGCCACCAGGGTCGGGGTGAGATACAGGATCAGCCGCTCCAGCGTGGCCGTGATGTAGGCCAGCCCCGCGAAGTCCAGGAAGCTGGCGAGGTAGTAGCCGAGGAAGCCGAGCGACAGGATGCGCCAGCGGTCCGCCGCGGACAGGGGCGCACCGCGGCGTGCGGCCCATGCGCCCATCGCCAGGAAGAACGGGAACGCCACCAGCATCCGCAGCGCCAGCAGCGTGACCGCATCGGCGCCATAGCGGTAGCCGAGCTTGACGATGATCGCCTTGCCCGAGAATGCGATAGCGCCCAGCGCGGCCAGGGCCAGGCCGGACCGGCTGACCGCGCGCATTGCGGGATGGGTGGACGGCGCGTCCACCGCTTCGGCGGGCGCCACGTCCAGCGGCTGGGCCAGTTCGTCCTCCGCGCCCGGCCGGCTCATCGGCGCGCGGTCATGCCAGCGTGCATTCCAGCAGGCGCCGGATCAGCGCCTGGGTCGGCGCTGCGCGTCCGGGCAGATAGTCGAAGCTGTCCTCGTCCATGTAGGTGAGCTGCGCCAGCTCAAGCTGGACGGCCTGCACCTGGTTGGACGGATCGGCGTAGTGCCGGGTGATGTAGCCGCCGCGGAACCGACCGTTGACCACGAAACTGTAATCCGACTGCGACGCAAGGACCGCCTCCAGCGCCTGTTGCAACGCAGGCGAGCAGCTGGCACCGCCCGCGGTACCCAGGTTGAAGTCCGGCAGCCGTCCTTCGAACAGGAACGGCACTTGGCTGCGGATCGAATGGCCCTCCCACAGCACCGCACGTCCGTGCACGCCGCGGATGCGTGCGAGTTCACGCTGCAGGGCCTGGTGGTAGGGCCGCCAGTAGGTGTCGACGCGGGCGGCGATCTCGTCCGGCGTAGGCCCCTGGCCCGGCAGGTACACCGGATCGCCGCTGAAACGCACGGTAGGGCACAGGCCGGTGGTGTTCTGACCGGGATAGAGCGAGACATCGTCCTGGGGCCGGTTCAGGTCGACCACATAGCGCGAATGCACCGGCACGATGAGCGAAGCGCCCAGCGCGCGCGCGAAGCCATACAGCTCCGCGACATGCCAGTCGGTGTCCGGCACGCGCCGCGCCTCGGGCGTCAGGCGCGCGGCGATGTCGTCGGGCACGCGCGTGCCGTTGTGCGGCAGGCTGATGAACAGCGGCGTGGTGCCCTGGTGCAGCAGGTAGGTGTCCATGGCGGCATTGTATCGCCGCACCCGTCCCGCGACTCAGCGCATCAGCACCACCTCCTCGGCGCTGGTGGGATGGATGGCCACGGTGTCGTGCAGGTCGGCGAGCGTGATGCCCTTCTTCACCGCCACCGCGAACCCCTGCAGCATTTCGTCGGCACCTTCACCCAGCAGGTGGAGGCCCACCACGCGCTGCTCCTCGCCCACGCATACCAGCTTGAACAGACTGCGCTGCGGCGAGTCGGCCAGTGCGTGCAGCATGGGGCGGAACCGCGTGGCGTAGGTCTTCACGTTGTCGCCATGCTCGGCGCGGGCTTCGTCTTCGGTCTGCCCCACCTTGCCTGCCGGCGGATGCGAGAAGACGACGGTGGCGATGTCGCGGTAGTCCAGGCGGGCTTCGGCCTGACCGCCGAACAGCCTGTCCATCAGGCGCCGTGCCGCCGCGATGGCGACCGGCGTCAGCGCGGCCTGGCCGGTGACATCGCCCACCGCGTGGATCCCGGGCATGTTCGTGTCCTGCCACGCATCGACCTGCACGAAGCCGCGCGCATCGATGGCCACGCCCGCCTCTTCCAGACCCATGCCGCCGGTATTGGGCACGCGGCCGGTCGCGAAGATCAGGCTGTCGAAGCGCTGGCTGCGCGTACCGTCCTCCGCCAGCACGATCACGCCGCCGTGGGGCGCCTCCTCCAGCGCCGCCACCGCATGACCGAAATGCAGGTGCACGCCGTGTTGCCGCATGTCATCGGCCAGTTCGGCGGTGATCTGAGCATCGAAGCCCTCCAGCAGCCGCGGACCGCGCACGAACAGTTCCACCTGGCTGCCCAGGGCCTGCAGCACGCCGGCCAGTTCCACCGCCACGTACCCGCCACCGACGATGGCCACGCGCCGCGGCGCCGCGCACAGGCTGAAGAAGTCGTCGGATACCTGCCCCAGCATCGCGCCCGGGATCGCCGGTCGCGAGGGCCGCCCGCCGGTGGCGATCAGCAGGTGCTCCGCACGCAGGGGCACCCCGTCGGCGTTCACCACGGTGCGCGCATCCAGCAACCGTCCATGGCAGGGCATCAGCACCACGCCGCTTTCGTCCAGCCGCTTGCGATAGCTGCCATGGATGCCCGCGATGTAGCGCTGGCGATGGACGATGAACTCCTTCCAGTCCAGCGTCGGCGATGGCGTGTCGAAACCCAGCGACGCGGCCATCGCGATCTTCTGCGAGAGTTCGGCCGCCAGCCACATCGCTTTCTTCGGCACGCAGCCGACATTGACGCAGGTGCCGCCCAGTTCCCCGGGCTCCAGCAGGGCCACGCGCGCGCCCTGGGACGCCGCGCGGAAAGCGCCCGCCAGTCCGCCGGAGCCGCCGCCGATCACGATCAGGTCGAAGTCCTGCGGCGTCATGCGAAGCGCTCCGGTCGGTAGGGCGAAGGATCGAAGGCCGGCGGGCGGCCCGTCATCAGGTCGGCCATCAGTTGCCCGGTGGCGGTGCTCATGCTGATGCCCAGCATGCCGTGGCCGGCCGCGATCCAGACCTTGCGCTGTCCCGGCGCGCGCCCGAGCAGAGGCAGGTCGTCCCAGGTCATCGGTCGCCACCCGCACCAGCGCTCGTGCACCTCGGCGCCGACCGGCTCGCGCAGGAACTCGCGCGCGCCCCGCTCCAACGCCGCCAGGCGCGTCGCGTTGAGCGTGTCGTCATGGCCGGAGAATTCCATCGTGCTGCCCAGACGGAAGCCGCTGCCCCAGACCGTCACGCAGACCGAGCGGTCCTTCAGCACCATCGGATGGCGCGGCACGAGCGCAGGACGCGAATAGGTGATCGAGTACCCCTTGCCGGGCTGGATCGGGGCACGGATGCCCAGCCGGCGCGCGAATGCGGGCGTCCACGCGCCCAGCGCGATCACCGCATCGCGCCCCCTGAATTCGCCCCGCGACGTCGCCAGGCGAACGCCATCGGGCATGGACTCCAGTCGATCGACCCGGCACTGCGGCTCGATCAGGCCGCCGCGCTCGCGCACCACGCGCGCGAGTTCGGCCACATAGCGGTCCGGGCGCAGCCGTGCGTCGCCGGGGAACCGGATGGCACCGGCCACGCCGGGCAGCATGGCCGGCTCTTCCCGTTCGTAGTCGGCGCCGCCGAAGACCTCCGTGGCGATGCCGAACTCCTTCAGCAGCACGCTCTCGTCCACGTACTGCTGGAACTTGCGCGGGTCGCGGAAGACGTAGTCCAGGCCCTCTTCCTCGAATTCGCACTGCAGGCCGTAGCGGCCGACCCAGTCGGCCAGCCGGGCACGCGCATCGTTGAGCAGCGCCGCGCGCGCCTGCGTGCTCTGCCGCCAGTCGCGCGGATTACAGCGGGCGGCGAAGCGCAGCAGCCAGTACCACAGCGCCGGATCGACGCGGGGCTTGATGTAGAGGGGCGCATCGGGGGTGAACATCCAGCGCAGCGCCTGCGCCACCACGCCGGGGGCCGCCAGTGGTGGTGCATGGCTGGGGGTGATGGTGCCGCAGTTGCCGTGCGAGGCACCGCCACCGACGGCGCCGGCATCCAGGATGCGCACGCTGCGGCCGGCTTCGAGCAGGGCCAGCGCGGTCGCTAGGCCGATGGCGCCGCCGCCGATGATGAGGACGTCGTCGTGGGGGGGATTCACTCCGACAGTGTATTCCCAATCATGGCGCCCGCAGCCGCATCGGCTGCGGCGACGCGTAGGTCAGCGACCGCCACAGCCATTCCATCGGGCCGAACCGGAAGCGCGACAGCCAGGCATGGCTGAGCAGCACCTGCCCTGCGAACAGCGCCAGTGCGAACAACGGATGCCATGCGCGCGGCAACTGCTCGAAATACCCCAGGCCGTAGCCGTAGAAGATCCACGTGCACACCAGCGACTGCATCAGGTAATTGGTCAGGGCCATGCGGCCGGCGGGCGCCAGCACCGACAGCGCCCGTTCGAACGCCGGCGACTGCAGAGCCCGCAGGATCCACGCCACATAGCCCAGGCACATCAGCAGGTTGGCCGTCATCTGCAGCGCGAAGGCGGTGGACAGCCGCAGGTTGAAGGTGGCGAAGTCCATCGTCGGCGACAGCGCCAGCGAGCCCAGCATCGCCAGCAGGCCGAGCGGCAAGGCGCCCCAGCGCAGCAGCCCGTAGAGACGGCCGAACTCCCGTGGCCGCGCGATGGCGCCGCTGCGCACGAACCAGGCCCCCAGCAGGAACAGCCCGAAGGCGATGAAACCGAACATGGTGATGTTGCTCAGCGCCATGCCGGTGCTCTTGAGGCGCTGCCACGTGGCGTCGGCATAGCTGCCGCCGCCGTAGGCCGCGCGTTCGCTTTCGATCAGCGCCTGCATCTGCGCGCCGATCTGGCCCATCGCCTTGTCCCAGGCCTCGGTGCCGGCCAGCAGCGACCCCATGGCGCCCATCAGGTACATGAAGGCGATCGGCGCGGCGTACGCCGCCAGGCCCAGCCAGGGGTACCAGCGACAGGGCAGCGGCCGGAACGCAAGCAGCAGGAACGAGCACAGCGCGTACATCATCAGGATGTCGCCGGCCCAGATGAAGACCGCATGCAGCACGCCGATCGCCAGCAGCACCAGCCCGCGCCGCCAGTAGGTGCCCGCGAACGGACGGCCCGCCTGCTCGGCGCGCTGCGACATCACGGCGAACCCCATGCCGAACAGCAGCGAGAACAGCGTGTAGAACTTGCCCTGCACCAGCACGTAGACCAGCAGGTCGACGAAGCGGTCGGCACCGGTCAGCGCCGGATCCACGCCGCTGGCGGACGCCATTACCGGCCCGACGAAGCCTTCCAGGTTCATCAACAGGATGCCCAGCAGCGCGAAACCGCGCAGCACGTCCATCGCCTCGATGCGTTCGGTCACCGCGATCGGTGACAGGTTCCCCTTGATCGTTGCCGTCATTCCCTTCCCCTGTTCGATACCGGGATTAGACCACGCCGCCCGCCTCTTCCTGCATGCCAAAAGGAACGGCCCGCTTTCGCGGGCCGTTCCGGGTACGACGCTTGCGTGGCTCAGTGGTGATGACCACCCTCGCCATGCACGTGGCCGTGCTCGATCTCTTCGGCGCTGGCCTCGCGCACGTCGACGATCTCCACGTCGAAGTGCAGGTCCTTGCCCGCCATCGGGTGGTTGAGGTCCACGTCCACCACGCTCATGCCAACCTTCTGGATGGTCACGGCGCGCGGACCGAAGTTGGTCTGCAGCACCACCTGCTGGCCCGGCACCAGGCGCTGGTTGCCGAAGTGCTTCTTCGGCACCCGCTGGGTCAGGCCGTCGCGGCGCTCGCCATAGGCATCGGCCGCAGCCACGTCCACGCCGAAGCTGTCGCCGGCCTGGCGGTCCTGCATGGCGTTCTCCAGGCCCGGGATGATGTTGCCGTGGCCGATCATGATGGCCAGCGGCTCACGGTCCTTCGAACTCTCGATCGGCTCCTGGCCGACTTCGGACACGGTGTAGTGGAAACGGACGACGCTGTCTTTTGCGATTTTCATGCGGGACTCTGGGCGGGGCCTGCCGGCCGGCAGGACGGGGGCGGCTTGTCGGCCGCCGGGGAATGCGGCGAAGATGCGCCGCGATGAAGGTCCGACATTATCCCGGCTTGCCCGCGCCCGCGCCACTTCACCGGTGGGCCGCGGCCATGGTCTGCGGCGCCCTGCTGGCATTGGCCGGATGCGGCGGCTCCAAGCCGCAGGCGCACAGGACCGCGCCGCCGAGCCAGCGCGACTGGCCGGCGGTGCAGGCCGACGATCCCGCCGCCGCCACCTCGGTGCTGATGCGGGCCATCGGCCTGGTGGGCACCCCTTACCGGTACGGCGGCAACACACCGGAGTCGGGCTTCGACTGCAGCGGCCTGGTGACCTACGTGTACCGGGACATGCTGGACGTGCGCCTGCCGCGCACCTCGCGGGAACTGGCCCAGGTGCAGGGTCCGAAGATCGAGCCGCGCCGGCTGGCGCCGGCCGACCTGGTGTTCTTCGGCAGCCGCGGCAACGTCACCCACGTGGGCATCTACGTAGGCGAAGGCCGCTTCGTCCACGCCCCCAGCACCGGCGGCACGGTCCGGCTGGACCATCTGGATGGCCCCTACTGGCGGGACCACTACACCGGCGCGAAACGCGTGCTTCGTTAGGAATCGGTCAACTCTGTGACAGCGGACGTTCACGTTTAACGAATAAATAACGATTTATGAACCAAATCGGTCCGATCAGCCGGCATCATCGTGACCATCCTGTGAAACCCATCCGCGCGTGACGACCGACGACCTGCCGACAGGCCTGCCAGCCGCCACCCACCGCATCCCGCGGGGGGTTACCCGTATCCTCCTCAGCCTGTCGCTCTGCGTCGCCGCTTCCACGGTCGCCGCCCAGAGCGCGCCAGTGCCGGCCGATGCCACCGTTGCCGCGGCCGCCAGTGCCGATGTGGTCGAAGCGCCTGCCGCGACACCTGCCAAGTCGGTGACCGCCAGCGTCAAGGAAAAGGCCGCCGAGGCCGCCACCGCCACCCTGTCCGCCCTGCTTCCGCGCCTGGCCGCCAGCGATACGCTGCCGCTGGTCGACCGTTCGGCGATGGTGGCCGGCGACATCAGCAAGCTGCTGGCCGCCTATGACCTGAGCAAGGAAGGCGTGGTGGCTCAGGAACAGCAGGGCGGCAAGGTCCAGGCCGTGCTGCAGCGTGCGCTGGCCCTGATGGGTACGCCCTACCGCTGGGGCGGCACCTCCCCCGACAGCGGTTTCGACTGCAGCGGACTGGTCGGTTACGTGTTCCGCACCGCACTGGGCATCGAACTGCCGCGCGTGTCCCGCGACATGGCCAGCAAGGCCGACGCCGAACTGGTCGCGGCACGCGAAGAACTGCGCCAGGGCGACCTGGTGTTCTTCGGACTGAAGGGCCGCGTGAACCATGTCGGTATCTACGTGGGCGAAGGGCGTTTCCTGCATTCGCCCAGCCGCGGCAAGGACGTGCGCGTGGACAGCCTGCTGACCGGCTACTGGGCCAACCGCTATCTCAGTGGCCGTCGCGTGGCGATGTAAGCCCCGCACGTTTTCCGCGACACGATGAAGGCCGCCATGCGCGGCCTTTTTCATTCTGCCGCCACGGTGCAGCGCAGCTTGCGCCACAGGCCGCCCTGCCGCCATCCTCGGCCGGCGCGCCGACACCGCGCGCCCGCTGTCTTTTCGCGCCGAAAGGGAGTCGCACGCGATGCAGGCTTCACTGCTGACCAACCTGCTGTTGCCGTTGGCCCTGGGCATCATCATGCTGGGGCTGGGGCTGGGACTGACGCTGGAGGATTTCCGCCGCGTCGCGCGCTATCCGCGCGCGGTGCTGATCGGACTGGCCCTGCAGACGCTGGTGCTGCCCTGGGCCGCGTTCGGGCTGGCACTGGGCTTCGGCCTGCCAGCCGAACTCGCCGTCGGCCTGATGCTGCTGGCCGCTTCGCCCGGCGGCGCGACCGCCAACATCTACAGCCACCTCGCGCGCGGCGACGTGGCGCTGAACATCACCCTGACCGCGATCAACAGCCTGCTCTGCCTGCTGACGCTGCCGGTGATCCTCAACCTGTCGCTGGAGTACTTCCTGGGCGCCGGCCAGTACGTGCCGCCGCCGACGAAGAAGGTGGTCGAAGTGGCCGCCATCATCCTGCTGCCCGTCGCCATCGGCATGGTCATCCGCGCCCGCGCCGCCGGGTTCGCGGCGCGCACCGAAAAGCCCATCCGCCTGCTGTCGGTGCTGGTGCTGGCGTTGCTGGTGGCCGCAGCGGTAGCGCAGGAGTGGAAGACCCTGACCGCCTACTTCGCCCTTGTCGGCCTGGCCTGCCTGCTGTTCAACCTGGCCAGCATGGGCGCCGGCTACGCCGCGCCGCTGGCGCTGCGCCTGCCGAAGAAGCAGGCCATCGCCATCGCCATGGAGATCGGCATCCACAACGGCACGCTGGCCATCTTCATCGCGCTCAACGTGCTGGAGGACGCGACCATCTCAGTACCGGCGGCGGTCTACAGCCTGCTGATGTTCGTCACCGCGGCGGTGTTCGCCTGGTGGGTGTCGCGCGGCGGGCGCGAGGCCAACGGCTAACTGCCCGAGTCGGAACCGCGCGCCACATAGGCCATGCTGATGGACGCGGGCGCCGTGTCGGCGAAGCCGAACTGCGCATAGAGGTGCCGGGCCTCTCCGTCGGCGACCAGCATGATGTACGCCGACGGCGGCGCGTTCGCGCGCAACCATGCATCCAGCGCTGCCATGATGCGTTTGCCCAGTCCCTGCCCCTGATGGTCGCGTTGCACGGCGATGTCCACGACGACGAACACGGTGCCGCCATCGCCGACCACCCGCCCCATGCCGATCACCTCACCGGCCTTCAGCAGGCTGACGCCGTACAGCGTGTTCGCAAGCCCCCGCTCGGCGGCTTCTTGCGACTTCGGCGACAAGCCGGTCTCGGCGCGGAGCCGCCGATAGGTGGGCGCATCGGGGAACGACCCGATCAGTTCGATCGCCCCGGCATCACTCATGACGTTGGCGCGGCGTCATCCGCCAGACCCACGTTGGTAGACCCCGAGTCGTAGGTCTCCCTGTCCAGCAGTCCGGTCTCCTTCGCCACCAGCACCGGCACCAGCATCTGGCCGGTCACGTTGGTCATGGTGCGCATCATGTCCAGGACCCGGTCGATCGCCACCAGCAGGCCGATGCCTTCCAGCGGCAGGTTGGCGGCGCTCAGTACCAGGGTGACCATCACCGTGGCCGTGCCCGGCACGCCAGCCGTGCCGAAGCTGCCCAGCACCGAGGCCAGCAGGATGACGAAGTACTGGTTCACCGACAGGTCCAGCCCGAAGTACTGGGCCACGAAGATCGACGTCAGCGCCGGATAGATCGCGCCGCAGCCGTCCATCTTGATGCTGGCGCCCAATGGCACGGCGAACGCCGCGTAGTCCTTGTCCACGCCCAGGTTGTGGGTGACGCTGCGCAGCGCGGCCGGCATCGAGGCGAAGCTGGACGAACTGACGAACGCGACCTGCATGCCCGGTGCGGCGCCGCGGAAGAACTTCCACGGATTGAGCCCGTGCGCCAGCAGCAGGCTGCCGTACACCACGATGATGTGCAGCGCGCAGGCCAGGTAGAGCGCGCCGATGTAGCTGCCCAGCGGCAGCAGCTTCTCGAATCCATAGGTGCCGACCAGGCTGCCGATCAGACCGAACGTGCCGATCGGCGTCATCTCCAGCACGAAGCGGGTGACCTGCACCATGGTGTCGCTGGCCTCGCCGGCCAGCTTGCGCAGGCCGGCGCTGCGCTCGCCCAGCTTGACCAGCGCAAAACCGAGCAGGCCGGCGAAGAAGATCACCTGCAGGATCTTGCCCTCGGTGAGCGCCTTGAACGGATTGGCCGGCACGATGTCCAGCAGCACCTGCACCGGCGTGGGCACCTCGCGCACCTGGTAATCCGGCGCCATCATCAAGCCGGTCAGGCCCTTGCCCGGCTGCAAGACCCAGCCCACGGACAGGCCCACGCAGACCGCCAGCGCCGCCGTCACGGCAAACCACAGGAACGTGCGCCCTCCCAGCGCCGCCACCGACTTCTGCCCATGCAGGCTGGACACGGCATTGATCACCGCGAAGAACACCAGCGGCACCGCGATCATCTTGATCAGCGTGACATAGAGGTCGCCCAGCGGCTTTAGCCACACGCCAGCGGCCGGCCCCATCAGCCAGCCCGCCAGTGCGCCCAGCACGAAGCCGGCGACGACGCGCTGCCAGAACGGGATCCTCAACCAGGCCGAGACCAGCTTCATCCGGACGACTCACCAAGTGGACGCGACACCTTAGCCCAAGGTCTGCCACCCCGCGACCCTGCGCACGGAATGCCGGGTGTCATGAACAGGACACTGCACGGACGGCATAATGGCGCGTCCGTCCCCTTCCGGTTCACCATGCTCCCGCGTTCTTTCGTATCGCCGCTCGCCGGCATGACCCTGCTCACCGCCCTGGCCGGCTGCGCCAGCACCGCGCCCTCCTCCTCTCCGGCAACGCACGTCGACGTTCCAGCGGTCGCGCATCCCCAAGGCGAAAGTCCGCAGTGGTGGTACCGGAGCGGTGCGGCGAAGGCCGCCGCGAACGGGGCCATGCAGGGCAAGGCGAAGAACGTCATCGTCTTCCTCGGCGACGGCATGAGCCTGACCACGGTGGCCGCCGCGCGCATCTTCGAAGGCCAGCGCAAGGGCATGCCGGGCGAGGAGAACCTGCTGAGCTGGGAGCGCTTCCCGCACACCGCCTTCAGCAAGACCTACAACACCGATTCGCAGACGCCGGACTCGGCCGGCACCATGACGGCCATCGCCACGGGCGTGAAGTCGCACATGGGCGCCATCGGCGTGTCGGCCGGCCGCAAGGGCGAATGCACGCCCGACGGCAGCAAGGACCTGCTCAGCTGGCTCACGCTGGCCGACAGCGCCGGCCTGGCCACGGGCATCGTCACCACCGCACGCATCACCCATGCCACGCCCGCCGCGACCTACGCCCACGTATCGCACCGCGACTGGGAGAACGACACCGACCTGCCGCCTGAAGCCACCGAGGCCGGCTGCAAGGACATCGCGCAGCAGTTGCTGGCCGCCGCGCGTTTCGGCCGCGGCCCCACCGTCGCGCTGGGCGGCGGACGGGGCGAGTTCCTGCCGGTCGACGCGCGCGATCCGGAAGAGGACGACAAGGTCGGCCAGCGCCTGGACGGGCGCAACCTGGTCGCCGAATGGCAACAGGCGCACCCGCAGGGCGCTTACGTCACCAACACGCAGCAGCTGAAGGCCGCGGCCGATGCGCCGCAACTGCTGGGCCTGTTCGAGTACGACCACATGCAGTTCGAACACGACCGCCGCAAGGACGACCGCGGGGAACCCTCGCTGGCCGAACTGACCCGTGCCGCGATCCGCACCCTGTCGCGCAATGGCGACGGCTTCGTGCTGCTGGTCGAAGGCGCGCGCATCGACCACGCCAACCACTACGGCAATGCGTATCGCGCGCTCGACGAGACCGTCGCGATGTCGGACGCGGTGCGGGCCGCCGTGGAAGCGACCTCGCGCGACGATACGCTGATCGTCGTGACGGCGGACCACTCGCATACGCTGAACTTCGTCGGCTACCCGGTACGCGGCAACCCCATCCTCGGCAAGGTGCGCGGCCAGGGCGGCGAAGACGACACGCCCGGCGACCTCGCGCGCGACCAGACCGGCCTGACCTTCACCACGCTGACGTACGCCAACGGCCCCGGCTACACCGGCGCCAGCAACCGGCAGCCCGCAGGCCCCAAGACCTTCCTGCATGCGCCCAGCAGCGTTGAGCCGGCCGAAGGCCGTCCGGACCTGAGCCACGTCGACACCGAGCATCCCGATTACCTGCAGGAGGCCCTGGTGCCGTTGAAGTCCGAGTCGCACGGCGGCGAAGACGTGGGCATCTGGGCGACCGGCCCTGGCAGCGACGCCTTCCGCGGCACGCTGGAGCAGAACACCATCTACCACGTCATCGTGCAGGCCGCACCGAAACTGCGCGCACGCCTGTGCGCCGCAGGCACCTGCGACGCGAACGGCGTACCGGTGGAGCTGCCGAAGATCGGGGATTTCGAACAGAAGTGACCCCCAGGATCATCCTGCTTCCGTAGGAGCGCCCCATGGGCGCGATGCTCTTCGGGCGAACAACCACAAACTCACCGCGCGCATGGGGCGCCCCTATGAGTCACGCCGGTACGGCAACCGGCTCCGTTGCTGGCTGCTGCGGCCTGATCTCCCGGACTATGCGCCCCTGCTCCATCACCAGCACGCGGTCGGCACTGGCGATGGTTTCGGGACGATGGGCGATGATCACCTTGGTCAGGCTCAGGGCCTTGACCGCATCGTTGACCAACCGCTCCTTCATCACGTCCAGATGGCTGGTGGCCTCGTCCAGAAACAGCAGCTTGGGATTGCGATAAAGCGCCCGGGCCAGGATCACCCGCTGCTTCTGTCCGCCCGACAGCGAACTGCCCATGTCGCCAATCAGGCTGTGGTAGCCCATCGGCATGAAGGCGATCTCGTCGTGGACCGCCGCCAGTCGCGCCGCATGTTCGATGCGGGCCTGGTCCATCTCCGGATCGAAGAAGCTGATGTTGTCGGCCACGCTGCCGGCGAACAATTGGTCGTCCTGCATGACGGCGCCCACGAGGGTGCGGACATTGCGCGGCCCGATCCTGTGCAGGTCGTGCCCGCCCACCCGGATGACGCCTTCCGTGGGCGGCAGCAGACCGAGCAGCAGCTTGACCAGCGTGGTCTTGCCACAGCCCGAGGCGCCGATGATCGCCACCGAGTCCCCGGCCTCGATGGTGAAATTGCAGTCTTTCAGCACCCACGGCTCGCCGTCGCCATAGCGGAACGAGAGGTTCTCCACCTCGATCCGTGTACTGGCCGGCGGTAACGACTCGGGTTGAGCGGCCTGCTCTTCCGGCGGCGTCAGCACGATATCGGCCAGGCGTTCGCCATGCAGGCGCAGCATGCGGAACTCGACCCACCGATCGATCAGGGCCGCCATGCGACCGGCGAACTGGTCCTTGTAGGCCAGATAGGCGATCAGCATGCCGACCGAGAACACGCTCTGCAGCGCCAGCGTGGCGCCGATCCAGATCACCGCAATGCGCTCGATGCCAAACACCAGCTGGCTTGCACTATTGAAGCCCAATCCCATGCGCGCCAGCCTGACCTCCTGGTCGACGGTATCGTGCATCAGATTATCGTAGGTGCTACGGCGCTGCGACTCCTCGCCCGCCACTTTCAGGCTCTGCATGCCGCGCAGCGACTCCAGCAGGTGGGTCTGCTGCTTGGCGCCGGCGACCAGTTGCTGCTCGGTGCGGTCGCGGACGGGCCGATACGCGATGGCCCGGATGCCCAGATACAGGATGACGGCCAGCAACGTCACCAGCGCCAGCTTCCAGCTGTAGAACAGCATCAGCCCCAGGGTGACCACCGCCATCAGGCCATCGATGAGGGCCTCGACGAAGCTGGTGGTCAGCGTGCGCTGAATGGCCTGCACCGACGACATGCGCGAGGTGATATCGCCTAGATGGCGCTTCTCGAAGTAATCCAGTGGAAGCTTCAGAAGGTGGGCGAACACGTTGCCCATCCACTGCAGGCCCAACCGCGACGACAGGTAGACCACGGACCAGCCGCGCAGCAGGCTGATGCCGATCTGCAGGACCAGCGCCAGTCCGAAGCCGAGCCCGAGCACCGTCAGCAGGTCGCGATCCGCAGAGACCAGCACCTGGTCCACCACCCACTGCATGTAGAACGGCGCCAGCACCACGAAAACCTGAAGCGCCGCGGACAGCAGCAGGATCTGCGCCAGTGCGCGCCACAGGCCTCGCACCGGGCCCGTGAGCTGGCGCGCCCTCACGGTTGGCACCGCCTTTTGCGGCTTGAACTCGGCGGTAGGCGTCAGCTCCAGCGCCACGCCGGTGAAGTGATCGGAGACTTCGGCGAACGAGAGCATTCGTTCGCCCACCGCAGGGTCGAGGATGGTGACTTTCGACGTGCCTACCTTCGCCAATACAACGAAGTGGTTGAGATCCCAGTGCAGGATGCAGGGCAGTTTGAGCTTGCCCAGATCTTCCATGTCCAGCCGCAGCGGACGGGTGGAGAAACCGAGTTGTTGGGCGATATGGATCAGCTGGTTGAGCTTGGCGCCCTTGAGAGACATGGAAAAACGACGACGAAGCTCAGGAAGCTCGACCCCCGCTCCCCAAGCACTCGCCACCATAGCTAAACAGCTGAGGCCGCATTCGGCGGCCTCAGATGGGCCGAGGCACACTCGGCGATTCCTTGGCTGCCCTGCTTGCACCGCTTGCCGGGTTTGGCCACTTGCGGTGTCACCACCCCGGTCACCGGCGCTTTGACCATCCGCGCACCGCGGGCCGTTGTCTGCGCCCGCTCCTGTTCCAGTTGTGCCGGCGAGATGCATGCCGTCCAGCCAGCTGCCGCGCTTGGCTTCCAGAATTTCCGGGCGGAACCGCGGTTGCGTCATTGCGATAGGGCGTCCTTGAGTGCGACAGGCATCGACTTCTTCTGGAGCCAGGGCGCATGGGCAATACGCCTTGCGCCCGCCTTCAACGCCATCCTGTCGCAGCCATGCCGCCGCGAGCAACACGCGCCTCAGCGTCGCGCGTCAGTCCTGCTGACAGTCACATTTAGTCGGCCTTTTCGTATCAGTCGCTTGCACGCACACGTCAGCCAGACTGTACAAGTGAGCGTCAATATCGCTGACGCGGAAATGTTAATTGCGTCCCGCAATCAGGCAGGCTAGCGTGGAGACCCACGGCGAAACGAGTAACGCGACACATGAAGCTGTCCATGCGCATCCGGATAGCCCGCCAGCGTGCCGGACTTTCCCAGGAGGCCCTGGCCTTGAACCTTGGGGTCACCCGCAGCGCGGTGGCCAACTGGGAAGGCGCGGACGGCGTTTTGCCTGCTTCCGCGCGACTGGCCCACATCGCCCAGCTGACCCGCGTCAACTTCGAATGGCTGGCCACCGGCCGCGGCCCCCTCGATCATGGCGGCAGTGACGAGGCCCCTGCTGTCGAAGGCGGGAGGGTCCATGACGAGTACGAGCGGCGCCTGTTGGCCGCGTTCCGGCGCATGACCGAGCATGCCCGGCTGGAAGTCGTACTGCATTGCGAAGCCATGACCCCACGCGCCGCGCGCCGTGGCGCTCGATCGCGCTGACCACGGCACAAGGCGACGAATCTTGGATCGCGTATTCGCGCGATATCGATACGACCGCTGGGTCCCGGGAATGGGCCAGCCTCGGAACGGCTTGGCCAACACCGCGTCCCGCCCAGGAAAGAGACTCCGCGATGGTGCGCGCGTCGCAACGCGCCGGGACCCCATCGCGCTGACGGGTCTAATTCAGAACGGCTTGGCCAACACCAGCCACACCACCACGATCAGCCCCAACAGCGGCAGTTCGTTGAACCAGCGCAGCGCGGTGGGCGACGGCAGCGACTTGCCCTTGGCCACGCCCTTCAGCCAGCGGCCGGTGACGATGAAGTGCACCAGCATCAGCGCGACCAGCGTCAGCTTGGCATGCAGCCAGCCGCCGCTGATGCCGAAGTAGAACCACAGCACGCCGCCCAGGATCACCGCGATGCCGAACATGTTGTGGCCGAAACCGTACAGGCGGCGCCCCATCAGTTGCAGGCGCGCCTGGACGTCGGCCTGCCCGGAGGTCTCGGCCAGGTTGACCAGGATGCGCGGCAGGTAGAACACCGTCGCCATCCAGGCGATGACGAAGACGAGGTGGAAGGTCTTGACCCACAGGTAAAGGCTGGCTTGGTCCACGCTGGCCGACTCCGTCGCTTGGAAGGGTGATGCGGGATTCTCCGCTACTGTCGCAAGGACTGTCCAACGTCCAGCATGCCAGCTTGCCGTCGTTCCAGCGTAAGCTGGAACCCGCTCCATTCCGCCGCTGCGCATGCTCACCCGCGGATGCAACGGCAACATGGGCCCCGGCTTGCGCCGGGGCGACGACCAGGCGCTTTCTTCCACTTCCCGCGCATTTCAATGACCAAGCATTACGACGCCGACTACTTCCAGCGCTGGTACCGCGACGGCGACATCGGCGGCGCGCCACGGCTCGCGCGCAAGGTCGCGCTGGCCGTCGCCGTGGCCGAGTACCATCTGGAGCGCCCCATCCGCACCGTGCTCGACATCGGCTGCGGCGAAGGCGCCTGGCGCACACCGCTGCTGAAGCTGCGACCGAAGCTGCAGTACCTGGGCTTCGACAGCAGCGAGTACGCGATCCGCCGCTTCGGGCGCACGCGCAACCTGCACTACGCGCGCTTCGAGGACTTCCAGTACCTGCGCCCCTGCGAACCCGTCGACCTGCTGGTCTGCTCGGATGTCCTGCATTACGTGCCCACCCGCGAACTGAAGCGCGGCCTGTCCGGGCTGGCGGAACTGTGCGGCGGTGTGGCCTTCCTTGAAACCTTCGCCAAGGAGGACGACTTCGAAGGCGACCATGAAGGCTTCCAGCCGCGCAAGGCGGCCTGGTACCGGCAGGCCTTCAACGGCGCAGGCTTGCAGTCCATCGGCAACCACTGCTGGCTGGGGCCACGCCTGGCCGGCGATGTGGCCGTGCTGGAGGCGGCGGACTATCGGCCGATAACCTGAACAGGCCACGGGCGGCGGCTCACCCTTTGCGGTATGCTGCGGCGCAGCACCATGCACCAAAATCGGGATTCCGGATTGCCATGACCCTGTACCAACTGCACGAACTCGGACGCGCATGGATGGCGCCGCTGGCCTACATGGCCGAAGCGAACGCGCGCATCTTCTCCGCTCCCACCAGTTGGCTGTCCAACCTGCCCGGCGCCGAACGCATCGCGGCGGGCAACGAGCTCGTCCACCGCATCGGCAAGGACTACGAAAAGCCGGCGTGGGAGATCCGCGAAGTCGAGGCGCATGGCCGCACCGTGCCCGTGGTGGAGCTGGAATCGCTGAAGAAGCCGTTCTGCCGGCTGCTGCGCTTCAAGCGCTACACCGACGATGCCGACACCATCTCGTTGCTGAAGGACGACCCGGTGGTGCTGGTGGTGGCGCCGTTGTCGGGCCATCACGCCACCCTGCTGCGCGACACCGTGCATACCCTGCTGCGCAACCACAAGGTGTACGTGACCGACTGGGTGGACGCGCGCATGGTGCCGGCTTCCGAAGGCGCCTTCGGCCTGGACGACTACGTGGCCTACGTGGAGGAGTTCATCCGCCATATCGGCGCCGAGAAGCTGCATGTGATCAGCGTCTGCCAGCCCACCGTGCCGGTGCTGGCCGCCGTGTCGCTGATGGCCGCGCGCGGCGAAGCCACGCCGCGTTCGCTGGTGATGATGGGCGGCCCGATCGATGCGCGCCGCAGCCCCACCGAAGTCAACGGCCTGGCCACGCGCAATCCCCTTTCTTGGTTCGAGCACAACGTCATCCATACGGTGCCGATGCCCTACCCGGGCGAAGGCCGCCGCGTGTATCCCGGCTTCCTGCAGCACGCCGGCTTCATCGCAATGAATCCCAGCCGCCACTTCATGTCGCACTGGGACTTCTACAGCGACCTGGTGAAGGGCGACCTGCAGGACGCCGAATCGCACCGCAGGTTCTACGACGAGTACAACGCCGTGCTGGACATGCCGGCCGAGTATTACCTGGACACCATCCGCACCGTGTTCCAGGAATTCCTGCTGCCGCGCGGCATGTGGAAGGTCAACGGAGAGCTGGTGAAGCCGGCTGCGATCCGGAAGACCGCCCTGATGAGCATCGAAGGCGAACTGGACGACATTTCCGGCCAGGGCCAGACCGCTGCCGCACACGACCTGTGCACCGGCATTCCCAAGCCGCATCACAAGCACCTGACCGTCGAGGGCGCGGGCCATTACGGCATCTTCAGCGGCCGCCGCTGGCGCGAGAAGGTCTACCCGCAGGTGCGCGATTTCATCGCCAAGTACGCCGGCTGACGCGTTGCTTGGTGGGGAGCGACGTCAGTCGCGAAGCGCTTGAAGGACCGGCGCCTCCTTGCCGGCACAGGAAAGGCCGCCCTCACGGGCGGCCTTTTTTTTGTTCGCGACCCACCTCGCGCCCCCATTCGACCACTCACACCACCGGCGTGCGCACCAGCAGGTGCTTGGCCAGCCAGCCGTGGAAACGGCCGACCAGGCGCGCCAGGTGCAGGGTGACGAAGAGCAGGAGGAAGCCGGCGACGGACAGGACCGGCAGCATCCAGGGCGCGTCAGTGGCCATGTTCCAGTCGCCGAAGTTCAGCACATAGTCGAATGGCAGGAAGTAGGCCACCGGCGCCGCGATGAAGCCCAGCGATACGGCCAGCAGCGTGATGGCCACCGAGAAGTACAGGACCCCCAGCGGATGCATCAGCAGCAGGTACAGCATCGCCGTCCAGGTGCGGCCGTCGGTGAACAGCTCCTTCAGGCGCGTCGTCCACGGCTTGTCGCGCTGCGTATACAGCGGACGGCGCGGCATGCGTTCGCCCAGCAGCACTTCCACCACGCGCCCTTCCACCAGCGACAGCAGGCGCACCGACATCAGGAACAGCAGCAGCAGCGGGATGCCGACGATCAGGATGAGCAGGCCGGCCGACAGGCTGGCGCCGGTCACCACCCAGGTGAAGTAGAACGTACCGGTGGCCAGCGACAACAGCATGTAGAACAGCGCACCGTAGGTGCGCGCATCGGCGGCCACCCCGAAGAACCGTCCCGGCAGCGACTTGCGCTTGGGGGGAACCGGCGGACGCAAGGCCTTGGCGACGGTGACCTCGGTCTCGCGGTAGATGTCGGCCACTTCCTCCGGCGCACCGTAGCTGCCGGCGACCGAGGCGATCACCTCGGCTTCGGACTTGCCGGGGTTCTCCGCCAGTTCCGAGCGCAGGTATTCCTCGGCGTCGTACAGGGCATCCTGGATCATCGCCTTGTCCGCCCCCGCAAGCGCGGCGCGCAGCTGCTCCAGGTATTCGGGAATCGTGGTGGGCAGGCGGCTGCCCGGGTCGGTGGTGGTGTTCATGCAGGAATCCCCTCAAGCACGGAATCGACGGAATCGCGGGTGGCGCGCCAGGCGGCGGCCCAGGACTGCAGGGTCTGTCGCCCCGCCTCGGTGATGCGGTAGTAACGGCGTGGCGGGCCCGCGACCGACGGCTCGACGAAGCTGTCCAGCAGGCCGCCGCCCTCCAGGTTGCGGAGGACCGGGTACAGGGCACTCTGCTTGCCGCTGAGCACGCCGTCGCCGACACGCTCCAGCTGCTTGGCGATCAGGTAGCCGTACAACGGCTCGCCCGCGCGGGCCAGCACCGCCAGCAGCGCCAGCGACACGGTGCCGGCGCTCAGCTCCTTCTGGAACTTCTTCAGATGGATATCGGGTTCACTCATGGCTCCCCCCTTCGCGGCGCACCCGCTAGGTTGGAGACGATGCTATTGCGAACTTTGATATAGCGAATGTGCCAGTAGTCACCGTGCCGGGCGTCAGCCCTGCCCGCCGATGGCAGCCGGCCGCGCCGCGGCGACCCGCCGATCCGTCAACGCGAACCGTGCTGACGGTGCCGCGCCTGCCACCGCGCGGCCGCAAGCAATCCCGGCAGGGCGATGGCCCAGCCGATCGCCAGCCATGCCCATGCCCGCCAGGCGGGCGCGGCGAACTCGGCGGCTCCCCAACCGCGCGCGGCCGCCAGATACGCCAGGGGACCGCCGATGCCGCCCAGCAGCGCCCCCGCCCACCACCGCGCCTGCAGGCTGCGCATCGCGCCGTTGAGGGTGACCGCCAGCGAGGCCCAGAGCGCCAGGATCCAGGCGGGCGCCACCCCACCGCCGGCCATCGGGGCCCGGTACGTCACCCAGCCCTGCGCCGCGGCCACGCCGTCCACCACCAGTCCGCACGCCACGGCCAGCGCCACCAGCTTCAGCTCGTCGCCGCGACGCGGCGACCACGCCACATGCACGGCGACGAACACCGCCGCGGCCAGCACGCCGGGCCATGCATTGCCCCGTCCGGCGGCGATCACCGCGATGAACCACACGATCTGGTTGCCGGCCACATTGAATAGCATGCGCCATGCCGCCTTCCGGATTCCGAATGCGGAAAGACCGGGGGGCGACGCCCCCCGGCTCTCCCGGCGCATGTCATGGCTCAAGGTGCCGGCTCGTAGAAGTAGGTCTGCACGCGGGCGGTGCCTACCGGCAAGCCGGCCTGGAATGCGGACACGTTGAAGACCGCGTTCAATGCCACGGCCGCTTCGTCATTGAGCGTCAGCCGCACGTTGTCCAGTTGCACGGAACCGGCACGTGCATGCCGTCCGCGCACCACCGGCGCGCTGAGCAGCGTGATGTCGAACAATGGCAGCCGGCCCAGCACACTGTCGTTGACCTTCACCAGTCCGGTCAGCACCGGTGCGGCGCCGGTCGTGTCGATGGTGTAGCTGCTCAGGTTGACCTCGGTGGCACCGGCGCGCAGCGTCAGGCCGCCCGCATGGTCCACCTCGCCTTTCAGGGTGCCCAGGTCCAGCTCGCCGCCGGGAATGGGGAACGAGGCGTTCGCACCGCGAAGCCGGGCCGGATACGAGGCTTTCACGGAGACGCCGAGCGAAGTCAGCGCGCCGGTCAGGTCGCCGGACAGCTGCACGCGCGTGTCGCCGCCGAGCGTGTTGACCGTGGGTGCGGCGGAGGCGGCGAACGGCAGCGCAGCGGCCAGCAGCAGCGCCGGGAATCGAAGCGTTTTCATGGTGTCTGTTCCTGTGAATAAGGGCTCAGGGGAAATACCTTCAACACGGGCACGCGCGGTGACGCACGCTTCTGGCGCCCTGCGGCGCGTGCGACGCAGGACGGGAGGGCCTACGCGGGCAGGCGGAACCTGGATGCAGAACCGCATCGGCGCGGGGAAACGGGCCGACGGGCGGCCCGTCGGATGGGATGGAGTGCGGCGGCGGCGCCGAGGAGGCGTCGCGTTGGCGCCTACTTGACCCGGCGCTTCTCGAGCTTGCGCGCCAGCGTGCGCCGGTGCAGTCCCAGCCGGCGCGCGGCCTCGGAAATGTTGAAGTCGCTGGCCGCGAGGGCTTCGTGGATGTGCTCCCACTCCAGCGTCTTGATCGAGGTGGTGCGCGCGGTCAGTTCGACATCCGCATCGCCCACGGCGCGCTGGAACGCCGCCTCGATGTCGTCGGTGTTGGATGGCTTGGCCAGGTAGTGGCGCGCGCCCAGCTTGATCGCCTCCACCGCCGTGGCGATGCTGGCGTAACCGGTCAGCACCACGATCACCATCGCCGGATCGGCGTCGTGCAGATGCTTGACGCTGGACAGGCCTGACGCGCCGTTGGCCAGTTTCAGGTCCACCACCGCATGCGTGGGCGCGAATTCGTCCAGCAACGCCGCCATGCCCTCCTCGCCGGCGAGATGGCGCACCTGGTAGCCGCGCCGCTCGAACGAGCGCACCAGCGTGCGGGCGAAGGCCGCGTCGTCCTCGACGATCAACAACCGGCGCTCATTCTTGGTCGTCATCATCCCGGTCCTCTATGGCGATCGCCGCCAGCGGCAGCGTCACCCTCACCAGCGCGCCGCCCTGGGGGCGGTTCTCCGCCTGCAGCCGGCCACCCAGCGTGCGGGCCACGTTGACCGACAGGAACAGGCCCAAGCCGCCGCCCGGCCGGCCCTTGCTGCTGTTGTAGGGCGTGCCCAGCCGCTGCAGGATGCCCGGCTCGAACCCGGGCCCGGCGTCTGCCACCTCCACCACCACGGCGTCGTCCTCGCAGCGCACCTCCAGGGCGACCCAGTCGGGTGAGGCTTCCAGCGCGTTGTCCAGCACGTTGAACACCATCTGCCGAAGGCCGGCATCGGTGACGATACGCGGGTCGGGGGCACTCTGGTTGCGGTAGTCGAAGCGCGGCGGATTCCGTGCCAGTTCCCATTCATGCGCCAGTTCGTCGAACAGCGCGTGCAGCGTGGTTTCGGTGGGCGCTTCGGCGCGGGTCTCGCCGGCGGCCATCAGGATGTTGGTGACGATGGACTTGCAGCGCGCCACCTGCGCCTGCATTTCCAGCACGTCGTTGTGCAGTTCGCCATCGGAGGCCATGGTGGGCAGGTGCTGCCAGTCCCCCAGGATCACCGACAGCGTGGACAGCGGCGTGCCCAGTTCGTGCGCGGCACCGGACGCCAGCAGGCCGATCCGCACGATGTGTTCCTCCTCGACCGCCCGCTGGCGCAGCTCGGCCAAGCGTGCGTCGCGTTCGCGCAGGATGCCGCCGATGCGGGTGATGAACACCACCAGCAGGCCGGCGATCAGCAGGAAGCAGACCAGCAGCCCCTGCACGTAGTGGTCGGCCAGTCCGTGCGCCGGCTCGACGACGAGCTTGAGGGGCGCGGGCACCACGGCCAGTCCCGTCACGCACAGCGCCGCCGCCGCGGCGATCGCCCAGCTCCACGGCGAACGCAGCAGCACCGTTCCCAGCACCACCTGCAGCAGGAACAGGAAGACGAAGGGATTGCCGATGCCGCCGGACAGGTACAGCTGGACGGTGAGCGAGGCCACGTCCACCAGCAGGCCGACCAGCAGCGCCGCATGCGAAACCTGCGCGCGGCGGCGCCACCATGCCTGGCTGGCCAGATTGAACAGCACCAGCCCGGCCAGCACGGCGGACATCGGCTCCAGCGGCAGCGCCACGCCCAGTCCGTACTGCACCACCAGGATGGTCGCCACCTGCCCCACCACCGCGATCCAGCGCAGCTGGATCAGCTGCTGCATGTTGCGCAGGCCGGCACGGTCATGCGAGCCGGTCGAACGCGCGACCGGCGGTGCGGGATCACCGGCGGATTCAGCCTGGCGGAAGTACATGCGGGTCCGGGGAGGAGCGTCGGCGCCGATCATCGCGCAAGCGGCGCTCGGACGCGACCAGGACACCGGCGGCCACCAGCGCCAGCAGCGCCATGCCGAACCAGGTCAGCGCGTAGGACAGGTGCGGATCGCGGAACTTCACCACCGTCATGCCGCCGCGCGGCCAGCCGCGCAAGCCCGGCTCGGCCTCGGCATCGATGAAGAAGGGGGCGACGTGGGCGGCCGGAAGACCCAGCCTGCGCGCGATCGCGGCGACATCGCGCGAGTACCAGCGGTTCTGGTCAGGCAGGTTGCGGCGCAGGAAGCCGCCACCGGGCTCGCTGGTACGCAGCAGGCCTTCCACCACCACCCTGCCCTCGGGCGCCGGCGCGACGGTTCCACCGGGCGGCACGAACCCACGGTTCACCAGTACATGGTCGCCCTCCTCGGTCCGCAGCGCCTGCATCACCCAGAATCCGCCGCCAAGCTCGGTGACGGCCTGCGTGCGCGCCTGCCGGTCCCGCAGGAAATGTCCGGCCACCCGGACACGCCGGTAGCCATCGGCGGCCTCGCTGACGGCTGGCCATCGCGCACGCGTCGGTGCCGGGACGGCGGCCGCATGCACGCGCGCCTCGACGCGGGCGATCAGGTCGTGCTTCCACGCCATCCGCTGCAGCTGCCACAGCCCCAGCGCGACGAAGCCGGCACAGGCGACCGCCAGCAGTGCAACGAACACGAACCGCCCCCACCTCCGTGCCGTACGCGGCGCGCCGGATGCCGCAGCGGCGGCAGGCACGGTCACGGCAGGCTCTGGACCGCGTCCCGCATCCGATGCATGTCGTGCGCTCCGGGCATCATGTGGGTGTTCATGTTGTGCATGACCCATAGCGTGCCGGCCAGCACGATCACCAGCAGCACGGCGGTGAAGATGAGCGCGAACAGGTTCCAGCCGCCTTCCGACTTCGGGTTCATGTGCAGGAAGAAGACCATGTGCACCACCACCTGGACCATGGCGAAGGCCAGGATCACCAGCGTGGTGACGGCCGGCGTGGGCAGCACCTTGGCCATCACCAGCCAGAACGGGACCGCGGTCAGCACGACCGACAACACGAAGCCGGTCACGTACTCCTTCACGCTGGCGTGCGGAATGCCGTCCTCGAGGAAATCCTCGTCGTGCTCGGAATGGGTGGAAGGGTTGCTCATCACTGCGCGCCCATCAGGTAGACGAAGGTGAAGACGCCGATCCACACGACGTCCAGGAAGTGCCAGAACATCGACAGGCAGGCGATGCGGCGCGTGGTGGTGCGGGTGAGGCCCCACCTGCGCACCTGTACGCACAGGACGACCAGCCAGATGACGCCGAACAGCACGTGCAGGCCATGCGTGCCCACCAGGGTGAAGAACGCCGACAGGAACGCGCTGCGCTGCGGGCCCGCGCCGATGTGGATGAGGTGGTGGAACTCGTAGACCTCGATCGACAGGAAGGCCAGGCCCAGCAGGCCGGTGACCAGCAGCCAGCCGATCGTGGCGCGCACGTTGCGCTTGAGCATGGCCAGCATCGCCAGGCCGTAGGTGATCGAGGAGACCAGCAGGATGCCGGTGTTGACCGCGATCAGGTGCAGGTTGGGCAGGAACAGGTCGCGGCCGGACGGGCCCGCGGCGTAGCTGCCCGAGAACACCCCGAACGTGGCGAACAGGCAGCCGAAGATCATCAGGTCGCTGAGCAGGTAGATCCAGAATCCCAGCAGCGTGCCGTTCTCCGGGTGATGCCTGCCTTCGGTGTCCAGGAACACCGGCGAACCGTCGGCTCGGGTCAGGGCGATGGACTCAGACATGGACCTGCTCCAATTGCGCGGTGCGCGCCTGTTCGACCCTGGCGACCTGGTCGGCGGGAATGTAGTAGTCGCGATCACGGTCGAAGCTGTGCCAGATCGCATAGGCGATCGTCGCCAGCAACGAAACACCCGCCAGCCACCAGACATGCCAGATCAGGGCAAAGCCGCACAGGGCGCTCAGTGCCGACAGGACCACGCCGGCACCGGTGTTGCGCGGCATATGGATGGCCTTGAAGCCGCTCTTCGGACGCTCGAACCCGCGCTGCTTCATGTCCGTCCAGGCATCGGTGTCGTGCACCACCGGCGTGAAGGCGAAGTTGTAGTCCGGCGGCGGCGAGGACGTGGACCACTCCAGCGTGCGGCCGCCCCACGGGTCGCCGGTGTGGTCGCGCAGCTGCTCGCGGCGGCGGAAGCTGATGTAGATGCAGTACAGGAACGCGGCGATGCCGATGGCCACCAGCACCGCGCCGAAGGCCGCGATCTGGAACCAGATCTGCAGCGACGGATCCTCGAAGTGGCTCATGCGGCGGGTCACGCCCATCAGGCCCAGCACGTACAGCGGCGTGAACGCGAACCAGTAGCCGGCCAGCCAGAACCAGAACGACACCTTGCCCCAGAAGTCGTCCAGCCTGAAGCCGAACGCCTTGGGGAACCAGTGCGTCATCGCTGCGAACAGGCCGAACACCACACCGCCGATGATGACGTTGTGGAAATGGGCGACCAGGAACAGCGAGTTGTGCAGCACGAAATCCGCCGGCGGCACCGCCAGCAGCACGCCGGTCATGCCGCCGATCACGAAGGTCACCATGAAGCCCATCGTCCACAGCATGGGCACCTCGAAGCGGATGCGGCCGCGGTACATGGTGAACAGCCAGTTGAAGATCTTCGCGCCCGTCGGGATCGAGATGATCATCGTGGTGATGCCGAAGAACGAGTTGACGCTGGCGCCCGACCCCATGGTGAAGAAGTGGTGCAGCCACACCAGGTAGGACAGCACGGTGATGCAGACCGTGGCATAGACCATCGACGAGTAGCCGAACAGGCGCTTGCCCGAGTACGTGGAGACGATCTCCGAGAACACGCCGAACAGCGGCAGGATGAGGATGTAGACCTCGGGATGGCCCCAGATCCAGATCAGGTTGACGTACAGCATGGCGTTGCCGCCAAGATCGGTGGTGAAGAAGTTGGTGCCCACGTAGCGGTCCAGCGTCATCAGCACGAGCACGGCGGTCAGCACCGGGAACGACACCACGATCAGCACGTTGGTGCACAGCGCCGTCCAGGTGAACACCGGCATCTTCATCATGCCCATGCCCGGCGCGCGCATCTTCAGGATGGTCACCAGCAGGTTGACGCCGGACAACAATGTGCCTACGCCGGCGATCTGCAGCGCCCAGATGTAGTAGTCCAGCCCCACCCCGGGGTCCTGGTTGCCCAGGTTGGACAGCGCCAGCCAGCCCGAGGTGGAGAACTCGCCCAGGAACAGCGACAGCATCACCAGCACCGCGCCGGCGGTGGTCATCCAGAAGCTGAAGTTGTTGAGGAACGGGAACGCCACGTCGCGGGCGCCGATCTGCAGCGGCACCAGGTAGTTCATCAGGCCGGTGACCAGCGGCATGGCCACGAAGAAGATCATGATCACGCCGTGGGCGGTGAAGATCTGGTCGTAGTGGTGCGGCGGCAGGTAACCCATGTTGTCGCCGAAGGCCATCGCCTGGTGCAGGCGCATCATGATGGCGTCGGCGAAGCCGCGCAGCAGCATCACCAGGCCCAGCACCATGTACATGATGCCGATCTTCTTGTGGTCGATGCTGGTGAACCACTCGCGCCACAGCCAGCCCCACAGCCGGTACCTGGTGATCACCGCCACCAGCGCAAGGCCGCCGATGCAGGTGCCGACGAAGGTCGCGGCGATGATCGGGTCGTGCAGCATGGGAATCGCATCCCAGGCCAGGCGACCGGTGATCGGGGAATGCGTGACGGTGCTGGTATCGAAAGCCATCTTGCTGGTCCGGTGAATCCAGGAATGCGGCGGCCGGGCGCGTCAGGGCGCCTTCAGGCCGCCGGCGGTGGGAACGGGAGACAGGCGGTCCGCCGCCTGCGCCGTCTCGACCGTGCAGAGGTCGGCACGGACGAACGGACCGGCGGCGAGGTTGCCGCGGCGCGGCCGCTGCAACGCATCGCTGCCATCCAGGCCGCGCCCGCCCAGGGCGTCGTAGGCCATCATCTGGTCCATGCACAGGCGGTCGGTGTCCACGCAGCGGTTGACCACCGCATCGAACAGCCCCGGATCGACCGACGCGTACAGGCGCGCCGGCTCGCGTGAACTGGGCACTTCCAGCTGCAGGTACTCGGCGCGGGTCAGTGCCTTGCCTTGCGTCCGGGCTTCGCCGATCCAGCGGTCGAAGCCTTGACCGGACAATGCATGGAAGCGGAAGCGCATGTGCGAGAAGCCCTCGCCGCTGTAGTGGGAAGAGAAGCCCTCGTACTCGCCTTCCTTGTTGATGACCGCGTGCAGCTTGGTCTCCATCGCCGGCATCGTGTAGATCATGCCCGCCAGCGCCGGCACGTAGAACGCATTCATCGTGGACGACGAGGTGAGGCGGAAGGTGATGGGACGGTCGACCGGCGCGGCCATCTGGTTGACCGAGGCGACGCCGTACTCCGGGTAGACGAACAGCCACTTCCAGTCCAGCGCGACCACCTGCACTTCCAGCGGCCTGACGTGGGCCGGCACGGGCCGTCCCTCGCCGATGCGCCCCAGCGGGCGGTACGGGTCGAGCAGGTGGGTACCGATCCAGGTGACCGCGCCCAGCGCGATGATGATGAGCAGCGGCACGCCCCAGATCACCAGCTCCAGCTGGGTGGAGTGGTCCCAGTCCGGCTTGTAGGTGGCGCGCGTGTTCGCGGCGCGGTAGCGCCAGGCGAACCAGAACGTCAGCGCGATCACCGGCACGATGACGATGAGCATCAGCGCGGTGGCCACGATGATCAGATGGCCCTGGCGGGCCGCGATGTCGCCGGCCGGGTTCAGGACCAGCAGGTTGCATCCCGACAGCATGGACGCGGCGGACATCGCCACGGCGGCCTGCAGGAGTCTGCGCACGAAGGACATGGGCATGGGGGGTCTGCCGATTGATCCAGATCAATGTAGTGCGCCCCGCTTTCCGGGAGTATTGGACGTTTTGTCCTATCGCGGATGCGCGCCCGGTCTGCCAGTCTATGGTCGCCCCCTCCCCTGTCCGGCCCGGCGGCCCCTGCGCGATGTCGACCCTCAGCCCCACCCGCTCCACCCACGACCATGGCACCAAGGCCGATGCCGATGTCGCCCCGGGCGAAATCGCCGTCGGCGTGGTGATCGGGCGCGCGTCGGAATACTTCGACTTCTTCGTCTTCGGCATCGCCTCCGCGCTGGTGTTCCCGGCGGTGTTCTTTCCGTTCATGGACCGCCTGCAGGGCACGCTGTGGTCTTTCGCGCTGTTCGCCCTGGCGTTCGTCGCGCGTCCGCTGGGCACCGTGCTGTTCATGGCCCTGCAGGCGCGCTGGGGCCGCGGCGTCAAGCTGACCATCAGCCTGTTCCTGCTGGGCACGGCGACCGCGGGCATCGCCTTCCTTCCCGGCTACGGTACGCTCGGCGGCACGGCCATCGTGCTGCTCGCCCTGTTCCGCGTGCTGCAGGGCCTGGCGATGGGCGGCTCGTGGGACGGCCTGCCCTCGCTGCTGGCATTGAATGCACCCAAGGACCGGCGCGGCTGGTACGCCATGCTGGGACAGTTGGGCGCACCGGTGGGATTCATCGTGGCCGCGGGCGTGTTCGCCTTCCTGTATGCCAGCCTGGAGCCGGCCGACCTGCTGTCGTGGGGCTGGCGCTATCCGTTCTTCGTCGCGTTCGCCATCAACGTGGTGGCGCTGTTCGCCCGCCTGCGCATCGTGGTGGCCGAGGAATACCAGCACCGCATGGGCGAACTGGAACTGGAACCCACGCCGGTGCGCGAGCTGTTCCGGGCCAAGGGACGCCATGTGGTGATCGGCGCGTTCGCGGCGCTGGCCAGCTATGCGCTGTTCCACATCGTCACCATCTTCCCGCTGTCTTGGATCCTGCTGTATTCGCAGCAGTCCATCGTCAGCTTCCTGCTGGTGCAGATCTTCGGCGCGTTCATCGCCGCCGGCGCCATCGTGGCCTCGGGCGTGATCGCCGACCGCTTCGGCCGGGCGCGCACGCTGGGCGCTTTGGCCGTGGGCATCGCCATGTTCAGCGGGTTCGCGCCCACGCTGATGGAAGGCGGCGCGGTCGGCCAGGGCGCCTTCATCCTGGTGGGGTTCGCGCTGCTGGGCCTGTCCTACGGCCAGGCCGCCGGCGCGGTCACCGCCAATTTCGGCCGGCGCTACCGCTACACCGGGGCCGCGCTCACCTCCGACCTGGCGTGGCTGATCGGCGCCGCCTTCGCCCCGCTGGTCGCACTGGGCCTGTGCGCCAACTTCGGACTGGCGTGGCTGGGCGCCTACCTGCTGTCCGGCGCGCTGGGCACGCTGGTCGCCCTGGGCATCAACCGGGCCATGAACTACAAGAGCTGACGACGGCGCAGTCGCACTACAATCCGGGCATCCCAAGCCCCGGAATGTCCATGCGCCTGACGCCCTTGCTGCTCGCCTGCCTGTTCGCCCTGCCCACTGCGCACGCGGCCGAGCCGCCGACGTATCCCAGCGCCAAGGAGATCCTGGACGCCTCGCCCGATGCCGACTGGCGCATGCTCGACCCGGCCAACACGCTGTACATGGACGTGCCCGGCGGACGCGTGGTGATCGAGCTGGCGCCGGCCTTCGCGCCCGAGCACGTGGCCAACATCCGCACGCTGGCGCGCGAAGGCTTCTGGAACGGGCTGGCCATCTATCGCTCGCAGGACAACTTCGTGGTGCAGTTCGGCGATGCCGACGCGGAAGACGCGGCGAAGGCGAAACCGCTGGGCAAGGCGAAAACCAAGCTGCCGGCGGAATTCGCACGCACCGGTGACGGCGTGTCCTTCACCCGCCTGCCGGACGTGGATGGCTGGGCGCCCGAAGTCGGCTTCGTCGATGGCTTCCCGGCAGGACGCGATCCGAAGGCGAACGAAGTCTGGCTGGCGCACTGCTACGGCGCGCTCGGCGCGGGCCGTGGCGGGCCGCCCGACAGCAGCAATGGCAGCGAGCTGTACGTGGTCACCGGGCAGTCGCCGCGGCAGCTGGACCGCAACATCACCCTGGTCGGGCGCGTGGTGAAGGGCATGGAACTGCTCAGCGCGATCCGGCGCGGCCCCGAGCCCATGGGCTTCTACGAGAACGCCGCCGAGCGCACGCCGATCACCGCCATCCGCCTGGCCAGCGACGTGCCCGAATCCGAGCGCACGCCGCTGCAGGTGCTGCGCACCGATTCCAGGACCTTCACGGCCGCCACCGAGGCGCGCCGCAACCGCCGCGACGGCTGGTACGTGCGGCCGGCCGGCCATATCGACCTGTGCAACGTGCCGTTGCCGGTGCGCACGCCCCCAAGCCGCTGAGTCCCCGCAAGCGCCTTCCCGACGGACGGCGCTTGACAGCCGTACCTTGCACTTAGATATTTAGCAAATACGTTAATTATCTAAATCCACATGACGGTCGACCGCATCTTCGACGCCCTGGCCTCGCGCCCGCGTCGCGAAATCCTCGCCTACCTGTCCGCGCAGGAACTCACCGCTGGCGAGATCGCTGCGCGCTTCGACATGAGCGCACCGGCCATCTCGCGGCACCTGTCCGTGCTGGAAGCCGCCGGACTGGTCAGCAGTGACAAGCGGGGGCAGTTCGTCTTCTACCGCCTGGCGCCCGACAACCTGGTCAACACGCTGACCGGCTTCGCCTTCGAGGTCTGCCCCACCGCCGGGCCGCTGAAGCGCGAAGCCAAGGCACGCGCGCGCAAGACCGCGACACCCAAGCCCCGCTGATCCTCGAGGAGCCTCCATGCATCGCCATGCCGACGTCGTCCCGGGTTTCCCCACCGCCCGCATCCGTTCGTACTCGGGCGGGCTACCCGTGGAAGTGGTGTTGCTGGCGCAACTCGGGCCGGGCGCGGGCGATCGCCTGCACGCGGACACCGGCGCGCTGCAGCGCGCGCATCCCGGCTTCGTGGATGCACTGGACGAACCATCGGTGCGCATCGCCGCACCGGATTTCGATGCGGGCGAACGCAGCGCGCTGTACACCTTCACCGTCGGAGCCATGGGCCATCCTTTCCATCGTCACGCAGGACATCGCACTTTCACCGCGGTGACCGGCAGTGGCGGCGCGCGCCTGCGCTTCTCGACGGCATCGGACCAACAGATCGCACGCGATCCCGCGCATTTCGCCGCCGCGCTCCACCATGTCGATCTGCCCCCCGATGCGCTTTTCAGCGTGCGCTTCGGCGGCGGCACCTGGCACCAGTTCGCGCCGCTGCAGGCGGGCAGCCCGCATCCGGTACTGTTCGCGCTGTCGTGCCACACGGACGAACTCGGTGGGCTGCCACGCGGTGCCTTGCAGGACCAGGTGTTCGCTGGCGAGGCGAACATCGCCACGCTGACGGAAACGCTGCCGCCTTCCGTGCAGGCGTGGCTGGCCGCGCATCCCGCGCATGTGGAGCGCGTCCCGACCGTTCGGCTTGCCCTGCATGCGCCGCCGGACAGCTGGCAGCAACATCTCTGCACCTCGCTGCGCGCGCGTGCCGGGCGACTGCGCTCCCGCCTGGCCGGCTGGTACGCCGAGATCGGCTTCGTCGAAGGCCGTGCGTCGCCGGTGAAAGCGCTGCCGTCCCCGCCCTCCGGATCGCTCCTCCTGGAGCAACTGCCGGGATTCCATCATCAGGACACCTTCAGCCTGCGCCTGCAAGGCACGACGAACGCGACCGCATCGGCCCTGATGGCGGACGTACTGGAAGGCTTCCTGCAGTCCCGCCCCGCCGGCGTTACCCAGCTGATGCGATTGCGGAACGCGCTGGTGCGCCCGCTGCGGCTGCGCACCTCGCCGCTGGGCTGCCCGGTGTCGTCGCTACTGTCGACGGACGACGGGCCACTGTTCGCCGGCCGCTATCCGGTGCTGTCGCAGCGGATCGATGCCGACGGGCAACGCGCACAGGTGATCCTGGGCGCGGATGATCGCCATCTGGCGTTCCGTTCCTGCGTGGGGGTGCAGATCACCGATACCGGCGTGGAGATCACGCTGGGCACCCGCGTGCGGTGCGCCAATGTCTTCGGGCGCGCGTACATGGCCGCGATCAGCGGTGTGCACCATGCCTACATCGCGCCGGCGATGCTGCGGACGGCGGTGGAGGGCGCGGTGCAGCGGCACGCACCGCTGTCGCTGGCGCAGGGGCTGTTCGCCTGACGCCCGCTCACGCGGCGCGCTGGCTGGCGGCCACGCTGCCCAGGATCAGCGCACCGGCGGCGAGCATCGCCAGCGTCACCGGCTCGCCGAGGAAGGCCCACGCGAATCCGGCCCCGAACAGCGGCACCAGGTAGGTCACCGTCGACGCGCGCGCCGGGCCGATGCGCTGGATCAACCGGTAATACAGCAGGAACGCATAGCCCGTGCAGACCACGCCGATGGCGATGGCGGCGCCCCACGCACCGGGTGCGATGCGGGCCGTCGGCCAATGCGTCGCCGCGAACGGCAGCACCAGCAGCGCCGCACAGCCGAGCGTGGCCGCGGCCGCGGCGGCGGGTGGAATGCCGGCCAGGTGCCTGCGCACCAGGTTGACGCCGACGCCATACAGCAATGCCGCCGTGGAACCGGCCACCACCGCGCCGCCCACGCTCAAGCCACCGGCCTTGCTGGTCGCCAGCACCACCACGCCGACGAAACCGACAAGCAGCGCGAACGAGCGGCGCGTGCCGATCTTCTGGCCGAAGAACAGGAAGCCCACCAGCGCGGCGAACAGCACGGTCATCGCGTTGCAGATCGCACCGATCGCGGCGGGCGACCGTTGCGCCGCCCACGCGAACAGCAGGAACGGAATGGCCGAATTGACCGCACCGATCATCGCAAGGCGCGGCCACATGCCGGCGCGGAAGTGCGCACGCTCGCGCCACAGGAACGGCAGCAGGACCAGCGCGCCCAGCGCCAGCCGCACTTCGACCAATGCGAACGGCCCGAACGGATTCGCCGCGATGCGCATGAAGAGGAACGAGCTGCCCCAGATCGCGCCCAGCGCCAGCAGTTCCAGCGGCGTGCGCCAGTCGCGCCCGGCCACTTGCGGGAGGGGGTCCACGGTTGTCGTCGCCTGTGCCATTGCCGCACCCTCATTCGTGTCGGCGCCCATTCTGGCCGAACCCGCGACCCGCACAAGCGCGTACCATGCGGGCAAGCCACAAATCCTGCTTGTGTCTGGAGCGACCATGAGCCTGCGCCCCGCCCTGCTGCCCGCCCTCGGCGTTTTCGCCGCCGCCGCACGCCACCAGAACTTCGCCCACGCGGCCGACGAACTGCACCTCACGGCGAGTGCCGTCAGCCACCACGTGCGCAAGCTGGAGGCGCTGTTGGGCGTGGTCCTGTTCCAGCGCCACGCGCGCGGGGTGAAGCTGACCCTGGAAGGCAGGCAACTGGCCGATGCCGCCAATGCGGCGCTGGGCGACATCGATGCCGTGGCCTCGCACCTGAAGCTGGCCGGCAAGACCACCACGCTGCGCATCACCACGCTGCATTCGCTCGCCTACTGCTGGCTGCTGCCGCGGCTGCCGCGCTTCTGCGCCCGCCACCCGCACATCCGCCTGCACGTGGACACCGGCATCGCACTGACCCGGTTCGACGACGAGGGGCCGGAGCTGGGCATCCGTCACGGGCCCGGGCACTGGGCGGGCCTGACCGCGCACCACCTGATGGACGATGAACTGTTCCCGGTCGCCTCGCCCGCCCTGCCCGGCATCGACGCCGTACTGGAACCCCGCCAGATCGCCCGGCTCCCTCTGGTGACGGACCTGGCGCTGCAGGGGTGGCGCGACTGGTTCCGCGCAGCGGGCGTGCGTGGCCTGCGCCTGCCGGCGATGCACAGCTTCAACGACAGCACCGATGCGATGCGTGCCGCGGTCTATGGCGTCGGCGCGGCGCTGGCACGCCGGCATGTCGCCCAGCCCTACCTGCAGCGCTACGAACTGGTGCGCCTGCCGGGCCCTGCGCTGAAGGCCCGCTTCGCGTACTACGCCGTGCACCCGGCACACAAACCCCCCAGCGCCGCGGCGCAGGCGTTCATCGACTGGCTGAAGGAAGAGGCGCGCGACGAGCGCACCCCGCTGCCACCGATGCCGGACGACTTTCTGGGGCGGCGCGGCGGTTGATCCCGCTCGCGATCCGTCAGGGCACGGCCTTCAGTGCCTGCACCACCATCGGCTTCAGCGCGCGGATCTGGGGGTCGCCGGACTGGTCGGCCTCCAGATGGAGACTCATCAGGAACGCCATCAGGTCGTGCCGGCGCGCCAGCCATGCGCTGTCGGCATACGCCTGCTCCGCAACGCCGAGCCGGGGTGGCAACGCAGCGAACCAGCGCGTCCACGCCGCCTCGTCCAGCAGCCCGCGTCTGGCGGCGTACAGCACCGGCCGCGCCAATCGCCCCGGCTCGCCGAAGACATAGGCATGCGCGTTTTCCGGTACCGCCTGTTCCGCCACGGCCTGCAGGAGCACTTCCACCTGCGCCCGGTCCACCTGTTCGTTGAGCACCAACTGAAGCAACCAGTCGGCCCCATGCGCGACGCCATGCCGCCACCCCTCTACCGCGTCGAAACCGCGATAGTCGCGGACCGACGCCAGGTAGGCAGCAGCGCGCGCGACCATGTCGGCGCGTTCCTCGGCCGACATCCAGGGGGCGATGCGGTCCGTGCGCGCCACCTCGGACAATACGAGGGCGGCGAAGGGCGGACCGAATCCCGCGGGGTCTTCTTGGCCGAGCATCGCATACAGGTGATCGCGCAGGGCGCGGCGCTGCTCCGCATCCAACTGGCCCGCGCGCAGCCAGGTGCTCAGGCCTTCGTAGGCCACACCATCGCGCAAGGCGGGATCGGGATGGGCCAGGCATGCCGGCAGCCCCGCCACCAGGGTGGCGCGCACGTGGTCGGTGACGGCGAATTTCTGCTCGCGCAGCAACTGCAGCGACGCCGGATCGGTGCCCTCGGGCGGACACGCCGCCTGCGCCGACCACGACAGAACCACGCCCGCCCACGCCAGCCATGCCCTTGAACGCATCGTCATCTCCTCGATCGTTGCCTCGCCCGTCCAGCGGACAGCCAGCGGCACCGCAGAGGACAGCGCAGACGAACTACCCCGTTCCCATGGTCAGGCGCTGGCGCCATCGAAAGGAATGACCTTCAATGCGGCAAGGTCCACATCGGGCAGGCAGCGCACGTTGACGGCGACCATCTGCGCACCAGTCTTGGGGTGCGCGGCCTCGCCATACGGCGCAATCCCGCAACGGGCACAGAAATGGTGCTGGATGTGGTGCTTGTTGAACGTGTAGGTCGACAGGTCCCCTTCGGGCGTCTTCAACACCAGCGCCTCGCGCGGGGCGAACCACAGCAGTCCGCCGCGCCGTCGGCACAGCGAGCAGTTGCAGTCGACGACCTCCGCGATGTCGCCCTCGACCTCGAAGGCGATGCGTCCGCAATGGCAGCTTCCCTCATGCTTCATGTCAGGTTCCTCCGGTGGACCGCCCAAGCGTATATCGAATGGCACGGGTACAGGCATGACCTTCGGCCTATTCTGTGCATTCCGCTTTCGCCGCACCGCAACAGGACTCCCATGCGCAAGACACTGCTCGCCGCCGCCCTGCTGGCCTCCATGACCGCCTGCCAGAAGGGCGAAGCTCCCACCGCCGCCCCGGCCTCCGGGACGGCGGCCGTCACGGCCGACACCGCCAAGGCCGATGCCGCCTTCGCCGACCTCTCCCGACGCGCCCTGGAGGGCTGGCTGCAGCTCTCGCCCGTCAGCGCCACCCAGATCGGCGAGCACAAGTACGACGGCGAGCTCGACGACCTGAGCGCGGCCGGCCGCCAGAAGGGCCTTGAGTTCAGCAGGAAGATCCTGGCCGAACTGGACGCCACCGATACCGCCGCGCTGTCGCGCGAGAACCAGGTGGACGCCGCCATCCTGCGCAACCAGCTGCAGTACGACATCTGGACCGCCGAAACCCTGCAGAGCTGGGCATGGGATCCGCAGGTCTACAACAACGTCGCCGGCGGCGCGATCTACGGCCTGATGGCGCGCGAGTTCGCACCCCTGCCGGAGCGCCTGAAGTCCGCCACCGCGCGCATGCAGAAGATCCCGGCACTGCTGGCGCAGGCGCGCGAGAACCTGGACCCGGCGCGCGTGCCCAAGGTGCACGCCGAAACCGTGGCCAGGCAGAACGCCGGCATCCTCAGCATCGTCGACACCTTCATCACCCCGAACCTCAAGGACCTGCCCGAGGCCGACCGCGCACAGGCGCAGGCCGCCATCGACGCGCTGAAGAAGGCCGTGGCCGAGCACCAGGCCTGGCTGGACAAGACGCTGGTGCCGAACGCGAAGGGCGATTTCCGCATCGGCCAGGCGCTGTACGACCAGAAGCTGCAGTTCGCCCTGCTCTCCTCGCTGTCGCGCGCCGACATCAAGCAGCGCGCCGAGGGCGAGCTCAAGCGCGTGCGCGAGGAGATGTACGGCATCGCCCGCACCGTGCTGAAGGACAAGCCAGGTGCGCCCGCCCTGCCCGAGACGCCCAGCGCCGACGAACAGCAGAAGGCCATCGAAGCCGCGCTGGAACTGGCCTATGCCGAGCGCCCCGCGCGCGACAAGGTGGTGCCGGATGCCGAAGCCGCACTGGCGCAGGCCACCGAGTTCGTCCGCAAGCACGATCTGGTCACCCTGCCGGACGCGCCGGTGGAAATCATCGAGATGCCCGAATTCCAGCGCGGCGTGGCGGTGGCCTACTGCGACTCGCCCGGCCCGCTGGACAAGCACCTGAAGACCTTCTACGCCGTCTCGCCGATCCCTGACGAGTGGGACCAGAAGCAGGTCGACTCGTTCCTGCGCGAATACAACAGCCGGATGATCCACCTGCTGAGCATCCACGAAGGCACGCCCGGCCATTACCTGGAAGGCTGGCACTCGGCCAAGTTCCCGTCGACCCTGCGCGCCGTGCTGCGCTCGGGCATGTTCGCCGAGGGCTGGGCGGTGTACACCGAGAAGATGATGGCCGACGCCGGCTACCTGGACAACGATCCTCTGTTCCGTCTGGTGCAGATGAAGTTCTACCTGCGCACGATCGCCAATGCGATCCTCGACCAGGGCGTGCAGGTGGATGGCTGGACGCGCGAGCAGGCGATGGACCTGATGGTGCGCCAGACCTTCCAGCAGGAGCGCGAGGCTGCCGGCAAGTGGACGCGCGCGCAGCTGACCTCGGCGCAGCTGCCGACGTACTTCGTGGGCGTGCAGGAGCACTTCGACATGCGCAAGGCCGCCGAAGCCAAGCTGGGCGCGCAGTTCAACCTGAAGGCCTACCACGACCAGGTGCTGTCGTACGGCGCGCCGCCGGTGCGCTTCGTCCGCCAGCTGATGCTGGACGAGCCGATCAACTAAGGTCGGCGGCACCGCGTCCTTGTAGGAGCGGGCCCTGCCCGCGATGCCTTTGCTTCATCGAACGAAGAGCATCGCGCCCAGGGGGCGCTCCTACAGACGCTGGGGTCTCCTCGCGCTCGCGCCGTTCGCGCCGGCACGGCTTTCGCCACGATCACGGCGTTCGCATCGGCACAGCGCCCTTGTAGGAGCGGGCCATGCCCGCGATGCCTTTGCTTCATCGATCGAAGAGCATCGCGCCCATGGGGCGCTCCTACAGAAGCGGGGGTCTCGTCGCGCTCGCGCCGTTAGCGTCGGCACGGCGCCCTTGTAGGAGCGGGCCATGCCCGCGATGCCTTTGCTTCATCGATCGAAGAGCATCGCGCCCATGGGGCGCTCCTACAGAAGCGGGGGTCTCCTCGCGCTCGCGCCGTTCGCATCGGCACGGCTTTCGCCACGATCACGCCGTTCGCGTCGGCACAACGCCCTTGTAGGAGCGGGCCATGCCCGCGATGCCTTTGCTTCATCGATCGAAGAGCATCGCGCCCAGGGGCGCTCCTACAGAAGCGGGGTTTTCGCCGCGATCACGCCGTTCGCGTCGGCATAGATCCAGTCGCCCGGCACGAGCGACAGGCCGGCGAACGCCACCGGCATGTCCACCTCGCCCAAGCCGCGCTTCTCGGTCTTCATCGGGTGCGAGGCCAGCGCCTGCACGCCGAGCGGCAGCGCCGCCAGCGCGTCGACATCGCGCACGCAGCCGAAGACCAGGAAGCCGGACCATCCGTTCTTCACGGCATTGGCGGCGATCTGGTCGCCCAGCAGCGCACGCCGCAGCGAGCCACCGCCATCGACCACCATCACCCGGCCCTGGCCTGGCGTGGCGGCCAGTTCGCGCACGCGCGAGTTGTCCTCGAAGCACTTCACCGTCACCGCCGGCCCGGCGAAGGCGACGCGCCCGCCGTAGCTGCGGAACACGGGTTCGGCCACCAGCACCTCGGGGTGCTGGTCGCACAGGTCGGGCGTGGTCCAGGACATGGGCTCTCCGAGGGCGCGGGTTGACCGCATGGTAACGCGGACGCGACGCACAGCGGGCTATGCTTCGCGCATGGACGACCTCTTCGCTTCTCCCCCACCCAACGCCAGCGACGGGATCCGCGTCGGCATCGGCGGCTGGACGTTCGCGCCGTGGCGCAACAACTTCTACCCGGCCGGCCTGGTGCAACGGCGCGAGCTGGAATACGCCAGCCGCCACCTGACCGCCATCGAGATCAACGGCACCTACTACGGCGCGCAGAAGCCGGCGACCTACGCCAGCTGGCGGGACCAGACCCCGGACGGGTTCATGTTCTCCGCGAAGGCACCGAAGCGGATCATGCAGTCGCGCTCGCTGGCATCCACGCGCGCCCAGGTCGAGGATTTCGTCGGCGGCATCGCCGAGCTCGGCCCTAAACTGGGCCCGCTGGTCTGGCAGTTCGAGGCGGGCCGGCGGGTCGATGGGGAAGAACTGGAGGCCTTCCTGACGTTGCTGCCACGCGACACCGGGGGCCGGCCGCTGCGGCATGCGCTGGAGGTCCGCGACCCGGCCGCTGTCGACGCGGACTTCATCGAACTCGCGCGTCGCCACCAGGTCGCCACGGTCTACACCGATTCCACCGAACACCCTTCCTTCGCCGACCTCACCGCGGATTTCGTCTACGCACGCCTGATGCGCTCACAGCCGATCGAGACCGGATATCCGCCACAGGAGCTGGCGCAATGGGCCGACCGCGCACGCGCGTGGGCGCGCGGCGAAGACATCGCCGGGCTGCCGCACGTGGGCGAGCCGGCGCCGGCCCTGCCCCGGCGCGACGTGTTCGTGTACTTCATCAGCAGCGCGAAGGAACGCAACCCCGCGGCGGCGATGGAGCTCATCCGCCGCCTGTAGCAACGCCCATGGGATGGAACTCATACGCCGCCCGTAGGCGCGCCCCATGGGATGGATCTCGTACGCCGCCCGTAGGAGCGCCCCATAAGCGCGATGCTTTTGACGGAACAGGCAACATGGGCAGGAGCATCGCGCCCATGGAGCGCGCCTACATAGGCGTGTTCAAGGGCCGCCTGAGCCACCGCAGCGCCACGCCGATACCGACCAGACAGGTGAACGCCACGTAGTGCGCAGGCGCCAACGGGCCCCATGCGTTCGACAGCCAGGCGATCATCGGCGGCGTCAGGCCGCCGAATACGGCGTAGGCCATGTTGTACGAGAACGACAGCCCCGAGAACCTGACCTCGGGCGGGAACGCGGCCACCATCAGCGCCGGCGTCACCCCGACTACCCCGCAGCAGAAGCCTGCCAGGGTGTACCACGCCACGAACTGCGCCTCATGGCCCGCCGCGAGGGCGGCGTACAGCGCGTAGGCGGCAGCGCCCAGCCCCAGCGAACCCGCCAACAGCGCACGACCCACGCCGAACCTGTCCACCGCCCACCCCGCCGCCAGGCAACCGAACACCAGCGCCAGCGTCGCCAGGCTGTTGCCGCGGAAAGCCTTGGCCGCGTCGATACCGAAACTGGTCTGCACCAGGGTCGGCGTCAGCAACACGACCACCACTATCGCCGCGGTCAGCTGCCACGACGCCAGCATCGACAGGATCACCGCCGGCCGGTGCGCGGCCAGCACCTGCTTCACCGGCAGCCGGCGCGAGAGCCGTTTCCGCTCACGCATCTCGACGAACACCGGCGTCTCCTCCAGCCAGCGCCGCAGCCACACGGCGATGAAGCCGAATACACCACCCAGCAGGAACGGCACGCGCCACACCCAGGCCTGCACCTCCGCGGCGCTGTAGTGGGCATTGATCCATGCGGCCAGAAGCGAACCGATCAGGATGCCGGCGGTCAGTCCCGCGGTCAGCGTGGCGCAGGCGATGCCCACGCGGCTGCGCGGCACGTGTTCGGCGACGAACACCCAGGCTCCCGGCACTTCGCCACCGACCGCAACGCCCTGCACCATCCGCATCGCCAGCAACAGCAGCGGCGCGAGTGCGCCGACCTGCGCATGCGTCGGCAGCAGGCCGATCAGCAGCGTGGGCACCGACATCAGGAACACGCTGAGCGTGAACATGCGCTTGCGTCCAAGCCTGTCGCCGAAATGCGCCATCACGATGCCGCCCAGCGGACGCGCCACATAGCCGGCGGCGAAGATGCCGTAGACCTGCAGCTGCGCCAGCCATGGCGCCGTGCCGGGCGGAAAGAACAGGGCGCCGAGTACCTTGGCGAAGAACACGAAGACGACGAAGTCGTAGAACTCCAGCGCACCTCCCAGCGCCGACAGGCCGAGCGTCTTCGCATCGCGGCGGTCGAAGGGTCGCGGGATCGGCTGCGATGCGTCGGCGGCGGTCATGCTGAAGTCCTGAGTGTCGACACGGGCGTGGCGCGCGAACATGGCATGCCGCACGGGGCGCGTCCAGCGCCCTGGTCTACTGTAGGAGCGATGTCAGTCGCGACCGTACACCGGGCCCGCCAGGGCAGCCGGCGACTCTAGGCGCTGTAAGCGGCAAAGCCTTTCGTGACCGGTAGGTTCGCGGTCGCGACTGACATCGCTCCTACAGGGGACTTCTACGCCGACCAAGGACACGGTCCAGCCCCACGACAACCCATCCCAGCGCGACGAAGATACCCATCACACCCAGCGCGTTGACACCGACCCGCGCCCAGCCCAGCTGGCGCACGTCGATGAAGGGGTACGGGTACTCGCCCACCCACGCGCCGCGCAGGAACACCCAGACGACGTAACCCAGCGGGAACAGCAGCCACCCCGCGACGTCGCGCCAGCGCAGCGTTCCATGCGGTGTGCAGACCAGCCACCACGCCCCATACACCAGCGGCACCGCATAGTGCAGGCCGGTATCGGCCCACCATTGCGCGCCCTGCGGCTGCCACAGGTGGCGCAGGATGACGAAATAGATGCTGCCGGTGACGCCGATGTAGAGCGCGACTGCGCCGCGCACGCGGGCCTGCGCGAAGCATCCCGGCCACCCCGCCGCTGCCGTGCACGCGACCAGCATCACCGCGATGTTGCTGAGGATGGTGAAGTAGCTGAAGAACCGCACGGTGCCCAGCATCATGCCGACGTTGTCGCGGGTCAGCTGCAGGATCAGCACGTACTGCAGGACCAGCGCGGCCAGCGACAGCAGGCCCACGAGTGCGGCGCAGACGCGGGATGGGACGGCACGCGGTGCGGGCGGCATTGGACATCCTCGGTCCCCGGTCCTGCCAGCTTGCCACGGCCGGACGCCGGTCGGGAGGGGTCCGGTCGCCAGCCACGCAGCGCTTCGGCGACAATGCGCGCATGTCCATGACTCCCACCGCCAAGGCCCAGCTGCAGATCCACCTGTGCGTGCTGCTGTGGGGCTTCACCCCCATCCTGGGCAAGCTGATCAGCCTGTCCGCGTTGCCGCTGGTGTGGTGGCGCATGCTGATCGTGGTCGCCGCGCTGGCGCTGCTGCCACGCGTCTGGCGCGGCCTGCGCGCGATGCCGGTGAAACTGGTGCTGGCGTACTGCGGCATCGGCCTGATCGTCGCCCTGCACTGGCTGACCTTCTACGGCGCCATCAAGCTGTCCAATGCCTCGGTCGCGGTGACCTGCATCGCCCTGGCGCCGGCGTTCACTTCGGTGATCGAGCCCTGGCTGACGCGCCGTCCGTTCTCGTGGCGGGAGTTGCTGTTCGGCATCGCGGTGTTGCCCGGCGTGGCGCTGGTGGTGGGCGGCATTCCCGACGGCATGCGGCTGGGCGTGCTGGTCGGCGCGCTGTCGGCGTTGCTGGTGGCGCTGTTCGGCCCGCTCAACAAGCGCCTGATCGACCATGGCGAGCCGCTGACCATCACCGGCCTGGAACTGGGCGCCGGCACCCTGCTGCTGACCGCGCTGGCGCCGCTGATGCCGGTGCTGTTCCCGGCCTTCGCCGGCGACCTGTTCGTGCTGCCGGGGTTGAAGGACGGCGTGCTGCTGGTCGTGCTGTCGCTGGCCTGCACGCTGCTGCCGTTCGCCCTGTCGCTGGTGGCGCTGAAGCACCTGAGCGCTTACGGCGTGCAGCTGGTCACCAATCTGGAGCCCGTCTACGCCATCGTGCTGGCCATCGTGCTGCTGGGCGAGCAGCGGGAGCTCACGCCGCTGTTCTACCTGGGCGTTGGCATCATCCTGGCGGCGGTGTTCCTGCATCCGCTGACGCAGCGCCCGAAACGCATCGAGCATCCGGAAGTGCTGGGCACATCGGAAGCCAAGAACATCGTCGAATGAAGAACCTGCGTTCCCCCACCCTGGCCTTCGGCGCGGCCCTCCTCGCGCTGGCGATGGCGCCCGCCGCCTCGGCGGCCACGCCGGTATACCGCGAGATCAAGGACTGCGTGGTGGCCTGCGACAATACCGCACGCTGCGAAGCGATCGGCATGCAAGATGCGTATCCGCAGCTCATCCTGCGGCTGGTGGTCGACGCGGGTCCCGCGGGCGAACCGGTGCTTTCGCTGGAATCGGAAACGCCGGTAGCCGCACGCGACCTGCGCCTGGACGGTCAGCCGTTCGCCGCCGCGGCCCTGCTGCGGCCTGCAACGAGCACCGAGGACGGGGTGCAGTCCATCGGGCGCGATGCTGCGCAGGTGCGCGCCTTCCTCGATGCGGTCCGCAATGGCACGCAGTTGCGTGCAGGCATGGACGAGGACGCTCCCACGGCGTCGCTCGCCGGCCTGTCCGCGGCCCTGCTGCTGATCGACGAAACCCAGGGAAGGCTGGGCACCATGACCGCCCTGCTCAGGCGCGGTCCGCTGCCGGCCGCGCGCGTGCCTGCGGCGCCTGCCGCGCCGCCGCCGACCCGCGCCGTGGTGGCGGCACCGCTGGACGAAGCCCAGGCACGCCGCCTGGTGGCGCGGGTGCGCCTGCAGGCGGCGGATGAAACACGGCGCGAGGACTGCTTCGTCGAATCCGGCACCGCCTACGACGAAGCGCACGCCCTGGACGAGGATGAGGCGCTGGTCGCGCTGGAGTGCTGGCGCGGCGCCTACCAGTCCTCCAGCCTGCTGTTCCGCGTGCGCCGCGATGGCACCGGCGCGCCGCGCCGCATCCGCTTGACGGTACCCGTGCAGGACGAGGGCGCGCCGCGGGTGATCGAGGCGTTCACCAGCGTCGGGTTCGGACAGGGCCAGCTGTCGCACTTCGCCAAGGGGCGTGGGCTTGCCGACTGTGGCGAAAGCGCTGCCTGGGCATTCGACGGCCAGGACTTCCGCCTGCAGCGCTACAACAGCCTGGGGCGGTGCCGCGGCGGAAACCCCGGCGACTGGCCCATCCTGTGGCGTACCCGCGGCGATTGAGCCGCGCCGATCAGCGCGCGACGACCACCGGCACCGGACTGGTCGCGATGACCTTCAGCGCCACCGAGCCGACCAGCAGCTGCTTCAGCGCGCCCCGGCCGTGCGTACCCATCACGATCAGTTCCGCCTTGCCCGACTTGGCCTGCTTGACGATGCTTTCGGCCGGCTCGCCCACCACGACCTTTTCGGCGAACGGGATCTGCGCGCGTTTCAGCACCGTGCGCGCCTTCTTCATGGCATAGGCGCCGTTCTCGGCGTGGTAGCGCTCCACGCCATCGCTGCCCAGTTCCAGCGCCACCGAGCGCAGCAACGGCGGATCGACGTACAGCAGGGTCACGGCCGGCGTTTGCGCCAGCGACTTGCTGAGTTCCACCAGATGGCGGACCGCAGCCAGACCGATCTCGCTTCCATCCACCGCCAACAGGATCTTCATCGTCGTGCTTCCCGTGCATGGCGGCCGCCCGATGCGCCGCCCATGTGAACAGCATGCGTCAATGCGCCGCAGCGCGCATTGATCGCGATCAACTCAGTCCGCGGCGGCCACCCGGTCGCGCCCGCTGCGCTTGGCCTCGTACAGGGCCTGGTCGGCACGGCGGAACAGGGCCTCCGCGGTGTCCCCGCGCCGGTGCGACGCCACGCCGATGCTGACCGAGACCGGCAGGCCGATCGGCAGCAGGCCCACGCTCTGGCGCATGAACTCGCACTGCAGGCGGGCTTCCTCCCGCGTGGCGCCGGGCATCAGGATGACGAACTCCTCCCCGCCGTGGCGCGCGGCCAGACCGCGCCCCGCCGCCTGCGACCTCAGCATGTCGGCCAGCGCCACCAGCACCCGGTCGCCTTCGTCGTGTCCGTGGACGTCGTTGATCGTCTTGAAGTGGTCCACGTCCAGCACTGCGACCGCGAGCGGTCCCCCGGTCCCGGCGATTCTCGTCATCGCACTCTCCAGCGCGGCGGCGAACGCCCGGCGGTTGGGCAGCCCGGTCAGCGGATCGGTCCGGGTCTGCTCGGACAGGTCGGCGTTCTGCTGTTCCAACTGTTCCTGGTAGAGCCGCATCTGCTGCTCGTACCAGGCGCGTTCGCGCAGCTGGTGCCCCAGCTCGCGGCTGACGCGACGCAGTTCGAGCAATTGGGTGACCTGGCGCGACAACGCCTCCAGCGCCTCGCGCTGGAACGGCGCGAGGTCGCGCGGCTGGTCGTCGACCACGCACAATGCCCCCAGCGCAAAGCCGTCGCGCGTGAGCAGGGGAGCCCCGGCATAGAAGCGGATTCCGTTGTCCGCGGTGACCAGGGGGTTGTCGGCGAAGCGTACGTCGCGGGTGGCGTCGGGCACCACCAGGGTGGCATCCGGCGTCAGGATCGCATGGGCGCAGAACGACGATTCGCGCGACGGATCGGGGTGCTCGATCCCCACCTGCGCCTTGAACCACTGGCGGTCGCGATCGATCAGCGTGACCGCCGCCATCGGCACGCCGCAGATGCCGGCCGCGATGCGGACCAGATCGTCGAAGCCCTGCTGCGGCGCGCTGTCCAGGATGTCGAAGCTGCGCAGGGCCGCCAGGCGTGCTTCTTCGTTGTCGGGCTTGGGCGGTGGGCTCATGCCAACGGCAGCAGGACGGGATGCGCGCAGTATGCCGCCATCCCGCCCCGCAGGCGCACGCCGCGCCGCGACCCCGGTCACGCTATCGCGTCACCAGCTTTCCTGCTGCGGCAGCAGGCCGCGCAGTTCCTGGTCGGTGAGGTTGCGCCAGCGGCCCAGCTTCAGGTCGCCCAGCTTCACGTTGTCTATGCGTACGCGCCGCAGCTGGGTGACGCGGTAGTCGAACGCCGCGGCCATCAGGCGGATCTGCCGGTTCAGGCCCTGGGTCAGGGTGATGCGGAAGCCGAACTTGGCGATGCGGCTGGTCCTGCACGGCAGCGTCATCTGCCCGTGCACGCGCACGCCGCGCGCCATCCCACGCAGGAATTCGTCGGTGACGGGCTTGTTCACCGCCACCAGGTATTCCTTCTCGTGGCGGTTCTCGGCGCGCAGGATCTGGTTGACGATGTCGCCATTGCTGGTCAGCAGGATCAGGCCTTCCGAATCCTTGTCCAGCCGCCCGATCGGGAAGATGCGCTGCTCGTGGCCGATGAAGTCGACGATGTTGTCCTTCACCGAGGACTCGGTGGTGCAGGTGATGCCGACGGGTTTGTTCAGGGCGATGTACACATGCCGGCGCTTGCCGGCCTTCACCGCGCGCATCTTCAGTGGCTGGCCGTCGACCAGGACCTCGTCGCCCTCGCCCACCACCGCGCCGGTGCCGGCGATCGTGCCGTTGACGGTGACGCGCCGCTCGGCCAGCAGGCGGTCGGCTTCGCGGCGTGAGCAGAAGCCGGTTTCGGCGATGAACTTGTTCAGGCGGGTGGTCATGCCGCCATTATCCGGCATCGCCGCGGCGCCGTGGCCGTGGCCGTGGCCGTGGCCGTGGCCGGCATCAGACCGGGCCGGTGCAGGCGCTGTCCCACGCGCCGACCAGTTCGTCCAGTGGGCATGGTACATGCACCGCGTAGCCCTGCACGCAGCCGATACCCACCTCGCGCAGCTGGGCCATCACCCCTTCGCTCTCCACCCACTCGGCGATGGTGACCTTGCCCAGTGCCTGCCCCATCTGGCTCATCGAACGCACCAGCGCCAGGTCCGATCCGCCGTGTGCCAGGTCGCGGACGAACGCGCCATCGATCTTCAGGATGTCCACCGGCAGCCGCTTCAGATAAGCGAACGAGGACAGGCCGCTGCCGAAATCATCCAGCGCGATCCGGCACCCGCGGACCCGCATGGCCTCGATGAAGCGGCAGGCGTCGTCGAGGTTGGCGATCACCGCGGTTTCGGTGATCTCGAAGCACAGCCGTGCCGCCACGCCGGGATGGCGGTCCAGCAGCGCGCCTGCATACTCCAGGAAGGCCGGGTCCGCGACGGATTGGGCGGAGACGTTGACGTGGCAGAGCTCCACGCTGGTCGGCCGGCCCGGATTGCGCGAGAAATGCCGGCACACGGCCATCAGGACGAAACGGTCGACCGCCATGCCCTGGCCGTAACGTTCCATGGCCGGCAGGAACACGCCCGGCGCATGCAGTCCCCCCTCGCGGTCGCGCAGGCGGACCAGCACCTCGTACTGCAGGTGCGGCGGACCCTCGAGCGGCACGATCCGTTGCGCGTACAGCACCAGCCGGTCTTCGGCGATCGCCAGCTGCGTGTGCGCCACCCATTCCAGGTCTTGGCGGCGACGCGCCAGGCCGGGGTCCGCATCGCGGTAGCAGCGGATGCGGTTGCGTCCCTCGTCCTTGGCCACGTAGCACGCGGCATCGGCCGCCCTCAGCAGCCCGTCGGCATCGATCGCCTGGTCGTTGATCTCGACAACGCCGACGCAGCAGTTCAGGCCGAACCCGCGCCCGTTCCACCGGAATGCCTGTTCGGCCAATGCCGCATGCACGCGCACCATCGCGGTTTCCGCTTCGTCCAGCGTGGTGTCGTGCAGCAGCACGGCGAATTCGTCGCCCCCCAACCGGCCCAGCCAGTCCCCGCGGCGCAGCTGCGCCGCCAGGCGGGCGGCGAAATGGCACAGGTAACGGTCGCCGGCCTCGTGACCGCAGGTGTCGTTGACCAGCTTGAACTGGTCCAGGTCGACGAAGCACAGCGCATGCCGCTGGCCGCCGCCTCGTGCGGTTTCCAGCGCGCCGTCCAGCCTGCGCGCGATCTCGCGGCGGTTGATCAGGCCGGTGAGCTCATCATGGCTGGCCTGGTGGGCGATCTCGCAGGCCAGTTCGTGCGCTTCCGATACGTCCTCGGCCAGCGCGAACAGCTGCTCGCCGCGTCCACCGCGCGCGCCGACCAGCGAGGCGCTCCAGCGCACCCAGCGCACCGTGCCATCGCGGCGCAGCAGGCGGCGTTCGCCCGGTTCCTGCAACCGCACCCAGTCGATGGCGCCGCGCTCGTCCACGGGCAGGTCGTCAGCGTGGAGCACATCGGCCAGACGCTGCGTCCGCAGCTCAGGCAGCGACATGCCGAGGATCCGCGCCAGCGCTTCGTTGGCCTGGGTGAAGCGTCCATGGCGATCCAGCTTGAGCATGCCGACCATCGACTGGTGGAAGGCCAGACGGAACTCGCTTTCCGTGTCGCGCACGCGCCTCAGGGTGCTGCGCATCACATGCAGGGCGTAAGCACACAGCAGGACGAAGGCTGCCGCACTGAGCGCCAGCAGCATGCGCCGCAGGAAGTGCGCGCCCTCGGCCAGCGAGCGCGAGAAGGCCAGTTCCTTCGGCCGCAGGCGCGCATCGATGGCGGTGAGCTGCCGCTTGTAGGCGAGCACGCTGGCCTCATCGGGCACGCGCCGCGCCCGATGGGCTTCCAGCGTATCGGCCAGCACGACCAACTGGTCGATCTCGGCCTCGGCCTCCCGCCACAGGCGCACCGATTCGCGGAAGTACGGGGCATCGTGCAGCAGGCGGTACATCCAGACCAGGCGCTCGATGTCCTGCGGCGCATTGCCGCCCTGCAGGAATCCCGCGCGCGCCATCGCGAGGTCCACCGGCTGGCGCTCCAGGGCCTGGCGGCCGGCCCGGTCGCCCAGCGGAACGCGCAGCGCCGCCCGTGCGTCGGCCAGGTCCGCCGGGTCGCCGTGGCCGGCATAGCGGTAAAGGCTGTGCACGGCACGCTGTTGCGCCTTGGACCAGTGGCCCTCGCCCACGATGTAGGCCGTAGCGCCCGCCTGCGTCTCCAATATCGCGGCGATCAGCAGTGCCCCCAGCGCCGACAGGGCGATGAGCGCCGCCACGCGGGCCGGCAGCCTCCGCAGGCTGCGGTCGTCCGGCGGTTGCCCGGCTGCGTCGGTCGTGGCGGCGTCCGTATGCGTCACAAATGGCTCCTGTCGGTCCCTGCGGAGGCCAGGCCTCCGCAGGGCTCCACCGTCGTTCAACGGCCCGCCCGCGCCGCACTTGAGGCCCAGGGCCTGGCTGCGGACCGATGGCCGCGCCTCATCCTTCGCCGTCGGACAGGGCACCGGCATCCACCACCCGGTCACGGCCGGCGCGCTTGGCCCGGTACATGGCCTCGTCGGCGCGCCGCAGCAGCGAAGCCGCATCGGCGTCGTCGGGGGCCAGGCTGGCCAGGCCGATGCTGGCGGTGACCGTCAGGCCTTCGATGCCGAGGGCGGCACCGGCGGCCCCCACCCCGGTCCGCATCGCGTCGAGGCGCGCCCGCGCCGTCGCCCCGCCGATCCCGGGCAGCAGCACCAGGAATTCCTCGCCTCCCATGCGGATGACGTCGGCAGGATCGCGCACCGCCGAGGTCAGCGTGGCCGCCACGGCCACCAGCACGCGGTCGCCGGCCGCATGGCCATGCACATCGTTGATGCGCTTGAACAGGTCGATGTCGAGGAAGCCGACCGCCAGCAGTCCGCCGTCGGCACGGGCCTCGCCCATGTGCTGCTCCAGGCGCTTCAGGCCGGCACGACGGTTGGGCAGGCCGGTCAGTTCATCGGTGTCGGCCAGCGCGCGCATCTCGTCGCGCTGGCGCCGCAACTGGCCCAGGCGCAGGTTCAGCACGTAGGCGCTGACGGTCAGGAACCACGTGATCGAAAGCTGGATGGCTTCCACCCGGTATTCGATCAGGACCCGGCTGTCGGCCATGTCCATGAGCGTCATCGCCAGGAACGGCAGCACGGCGGCGATCGCGGCCAGTGCGTCCCCGCGGCGGCGGCGCAGGCCGGCCAGGCTCAGGACGAGGATGGCCATGCAGCCCACCGCGAACCCGGCATCCATGCCCATGGCCAGCCGCGACAGCGCACCCTGCGGCAACCCCACCGCCAGCAACGCCGTGGCGCAGAACGCCGCCGTCGCGCGGGCCAGCCAGCGGCCCGCCGTCCGCCATGCACGCGCGGCACCGGTCAACAGCCACAACACGTACAGCAGCACGGGCAGGCCCAGGCACGAAAGCACGACCAGCCAGCGCGATTCCTGGTCGCCGATCGGCAGCCAGGGTTCCGGATAACCGCTCAGGCCGCTGAGCACGGCCTGGCCCAGCACGGTGAGCGTGCACAGCAGCGTGTAGCCCAGGAAGACGCGGTCGCGCGTGCTCAAGAAACCCATCAGCGCCATGAACGCCAGCGCGATGGCGATGGCCATGCAGGCCGTGCGCACCAGCAGCCGCGCGGTGTCGAACTGCTGGACCGGGCTGGGCGCGCCGATCCGCACGGTGGGGATCCAGCCGGCCTTCAGCGGCGTGGCCCAGGCGATCTCAATGGGCTCGCGGTTGCCCGCCGGCGGCACCACCACCATGCCGACGCCCGCGCGGAAGCGGGAATCGCGCGTGCGTGCATCGTGCATGCGTCCGCAGACTTCGCGATCGCCGTGGTGCACGCGGACTTCACCGGCGAAGATGTTGAACACGTTGACCGCCTGCGGCGCACCCGACCAGCCGCCGGGCGGTGCCGGGATCTCCACCCGTTCGGTCAGCTGCGCCTGCATGGCGGGCGTACAGTGACGCTGTGGGGCCTGTTCGGACGTGGGGGCGCCGGTGACCAGATAGTCGCGGCCGGCCTGCGGCGTGGCCGCGGCCACGCACGGCCAGGCGCAGAGCAGCATCAGCCACCCCGCCATCGCGCCTCGTTGCCTGCCCCATCCCCTCACGAACACTCCGGTACGTCGCCGCTTCCCGACACCCGGTGCGCTGGCTTGCGTCTACGAAATGCAAACTCCATGCCACCTGCCGGCACCCCCGCGCCGGCCGGCCGTCACCCCTCGCGCGGGGGGCCCTTGCGGTGCGGCCTGGGGCCCGGCTTGCCGGCGCCGAACGGCCTGTCGCCCCGCGGCTTGCCCTTGCCGGCGCCCGGCCCGCCGAAGCGGCGCGGCGGCGCCTCACCGCCCCCCTCGCCCGGCTTGTGGATGCGCAGCTGCTGGCCGGACACCCAGACCTTCTTCAGGTGCATCAGCACCTCGCGCGGCATGCCCTCGGGCAGGTCCAGCGTGGTGTGGTCGTGCTGGATGTCGATGCGGCCGATATAGCGGCTTTCCAGCCCGGCCTCGTTGGCGATGGCGCCCACGATGTTGGCCGGCTTCACCCCGTGCATGTGGCCCACTTCGATGCGGTAGGTCTCCATGCCCACCTCCGGCTTGTCGGTGCGCGGCGGCTTGTCGGCACGCGGACGGTCGGTGTCGGGGCGTTCGATCTTCGAACGCTCGGGCTTGTCGGAAGCGCGGGCCGGACGCTCGCCGTGGCTGTCGTCGCGGCGCGGGCGCTCCTCGCGCTCGCGGCGGGGCGCATTGCCGTAGGTCTCGCTGCGCGCCGGGCGCGCCTCGCGCGGCGTGCGCTCCTGCGACAGCAGCAACGGGGTGTCGCCCTGCACCAGCTGCGCCAGCGCGGCGGCGATGTCCACCGCCGGCACGTTCTGCTCGCGCTCGTAGCGCTCGATCAGCGCGCGGAACTCGCCTGCCTTGCCGGAGGCCAGGGTATCGGTGATGCGCGCCAGGAACTTCTCGACACGGCGGTCGTTCACCGCTTCCACGCTGGGCAGCTGCATCTCTTCGATCGGCTGCCGGGTGGCGCGCTCGATCGCGCGCAGCATGCCCTTCTCGCGCGGGGTGACGAAGAGAATGGCGTCGCCCGCGCGACCGGCACGGCCGGTGCGGCCGATGCGGTGCACATAGCTTTCGGTGTCGTACGGGATGTCGTAGTTCAGCACGTGGCTGATCCGCTCCACGTCCAGGCCGCGCGCGGCCACGTCGGTGGCCACCAGGATGTCCAGCTTGCCGTCCTTGAGCTGCTGGATGGTCTTCTCGCGCGCCGCCTGCTGCATGTCGCCGTTGATCGCGGCGGCCGCCAGTCCGCGCGCTTGCAGCTTGTCGGCCAGTTCTTCGGTGGCCGCCTTGGTGCGGGCGAAGACGATCATGCCGTCGAACGGCTCCACCTCCAGGATCCGGGTCAGCGCATCCAGCTTGTGCATGCCGCTGACCCACCAGTAGCGCTGGCGGATGTTGGCCGAGGTGGTGGTCTTGGCCGCGATGGTGACTTCCACCGGCTGCTTCAGGTAGGTCTGCGCGATGCGCCGGATCGCCGGCGGCATGGTCGCCGAGAACAGCGCCACCTGGCGGGTTTCCGGGGTCTTCTTCAGCACGGTCTCGACATCGTCGATGAACCCCATGCGCAGCATTTCATCGGCTTCGTCCAGCACCAGCGTGGTCAGGCCGGACAGGTCCAGCGAACCGCGCTCGAGGTGGTCGATCACGCGGCCGGGGGTGCCGACGACGACATGCACGCCGCGCTTCAGCGCCTGCAGCTGCGGGTAGTAGCTCTGGCCGCCATAGATCGGCAGCACGTGGAAGCCCGGGATCTTCGCCGCGTACTTCTGGAACGCCTCGGCCACCTGGATGGCCAGCTCGCGCGTGGGCGCCAGCACCAGCGCCTGCGGGCGCTCGGCATTCAGACTGATGTTCGACAGCACCGGCAGGGCGAACGCGGCGGTCTTGCCGGTACCGGTCTGGGCCGTGCCCAGCACGTCGCGGCCGGCCAGCATGGCGGGAATGGTGGCCGCCTGGATGGGCGACGGGCTTTCGTACCCCACCGCGGTGACGGCGGCCATGACCGGCGCGGACAGGCCCAGATCGGCGAACAGCAAGGGGGCGGACGAGGGGGATTCGGTAGACATGCGGAGACTCCGGGGCGTCGCGGAGCCGCACGCCGAGCCGCATATTGTGCGCCTTCGGGGGGCTCCTGTCGCGCTGCAGCAGACCAGGGCCGGCATTCTGCCGGCAGTGGCGTGATTTTTCCGCCACGGCGGCGAATCACCTCCTGACCGCACAATCGACCCGGTGCCGGAATGGAAACGACGCTCGCCATGACTTCTCCCACGGACACGGACGCCCGCGCGGGCTTCCAGGCCCTGCTGCAGGCCCATCGCGGCATCGTCGCCAAGGTGGCCGGCACCTACGCCTGGCACCCGGACGACCGCGACGACCTGATGCAGGAGATCGCCACCCAGCTGTGGCGCGCCTGGCCCGGCTACGACCCGCAGCGCCCGGCCGCCACGTGGATGTACCGGATCGCGCTGAACGTGGCCATCTCGTATGTGCGCGGCCGGACCCGCGGCGTGCAGCCGGAGCCCTTCGGCGACCACCACGGCCAGGTCGCCGATCCGCATGCCCACGACCACGAGGCGCGCCAGCAGGTGGACCTGCTGCACCGCTTCATCCACGCGCAACCCCCGCTCGACCGCGCCCTGCTGCTGCTCTACCTGGAAGACCGCAGTTACCGCGAGATGGCCGACGTGCTGGGCCTGAGCGAGACCAATGTCGCCACCAAGATCAGCCGGCTGAAGCAACGCGTCCGCACCGAACTCTGACCGCACCCGTTACAGGAAACTCCTCATGGAACTCGACGAACTCAAAGCCGCCTGGCAGGTGCTGGGCGATCGCCTGGAGCGGCAGGAAGCCATCCAGTGGCAGCTGCTGCGCGACCGCAAGCTGGACCGGGTGCGCGCCAGCGTGCGGCCGCTGTTCTGGGGCCAGGCGCTGCAGGCGGTGCTGGGCATCGGCCTGCTGGTGTTGGGCGTGGCCTGCTGGGGACGCAACACGGATGTGCCGGGCCTGTTCGCCGCGGGCATCGCGCTGCATGCGTTCGGTGTGGTCACGATGGTGATGGCGTTCATCACCATGGGCCTGATCGGCACCATGGACTACACCGCGCCGGTGCTGAAGATCCAGAAGCGGTTCGCCTTGCTGCGGCGCTTCCATGCGCTCAACGCGACCGTCTGCGGCGCGCCCTGGTGGGTCATGTGGGTGCTGGTGGTGGTGGGCTTCGCTGGCTTGGGCGCTGTGGATCCCGCGGCCGGCACGCCGGCGTGGATCACCTGCAGCCTGCTGCTGGGCATCGCCGGCTTCCTGGGCACGGTGGGCGTCCTCCACTGGCGGCGCGCTCGCCGGCCACCGACGGCCACCGGCTGGGAAGAAAGCCAGGGCATCCGCCGCGCACGTGCGCAGCTGGACGAGATCGCACGCTTCGAGCGCGAGTGAGCCTGCCCTGCCTTACACTGCCCGCATGCACACCCTCGACTTCGACCTGGACCGCGACCACGTGGAACTTAACCAGTTGCTGAAACTGGTCGGCCTGGCCGACAGCGGCGGCCAGGGCAAGGCCATCGTCGCCAGCGGCGAAGTTACGGTGGATGGCGCGGTGGAACTGCGCAAGACGGCGAAGATCCGGGCCGGCCAGATCGTCCGCGTCGGCGATGCCGAGATACGGGTGCTGGCCGCCGACCGCTGAACCGGTCGCGGGCTTCCGTGCAGGGCGCCCCAGGCGACGCACGTAGTCGGCGCTACTCGCACAAAGACTCGGCGCCGAGGCCCTGGCCTGACGCGTGAGGCGAAAGCTCCGCACTATTCACACGAAGGCCGGGCGCCGCGCCTTTTTGCCTGGCGCTCGAGTGAAAAAGCATCGCCCACGTGATGCGTCCGCTACACGGCCTCGGCTCAGGGGGCGGAGCCCGCCTCGGATGGAGACGCACCCGCGGCGTCCTCCGGTGCGGCTTCCACATCGGCCATGCGGTCGAACTCCGACAGCGGGCTGTCGGCCGGGCATTTCGCGTCGGGGAAGCGGAACTGCTCGCGCAGCGCCAGGCCGCAGGCCTGCATTTCGTCCAGCCCGGTGCCGGCGGTCTTGCACTCGCTGTCGAAGCTGCGCATGAAGGCGTCGCGGCGCAGCACGAAGTCCTCGCCGCAACGGCGCATCAACTGCAGGCGGTCCAGGTCGTCCTGCGCCGCGTTGGTGCCATCCAGGCCGTACTCCTGCAGTTCGTCCTTGTCGAGCAGGCGCAGCCGGCGGTTGGGCACCGTCATCATCAGGTCGGCCACCGCCACGGCCACGCCGTTGCGCGACAGGTAGTCCTTCACCCGGTCGTAGACGCCGCGCAGTTCTTCGTTCAGCTCGCTGCGCGTGGTGGCGGTGGAACTCATGCGGATGATGCGGTGCACGCCCACCTTGCCGGAGATCATCCGGTTGTCGCCGGCCCCCAGCACGAACACGCACGCGCTGTGGCAGATCGAGCCTTCGCGCACCCAGATGGTCCAGCCGTTGGCGCCGATGGCGTCGCCGGCACGGATGGCGTCCTCCACCTGGCCGCCGGCCGAATCCAGGTCCAGGATGCGCTTGTGGATGCCCATGCGGTCGGCGATGTCGGCCACGCGCGTGACCAGGTCGGTGAAATCGGCGGCGATCTTGCCCTGGTAGCGCAGGCGCAGCACGCCGCCCTTCTGGCACGGCGACAGCGCGTCCACCACGCTGAAGAAGGCCAGCGACTCCAGCGGTACGCCGTCGCCCTCCTCGGTGGTGTAGTCGGCCTGGCAGCTGACCTGTGCGGTGCCGGAGGTGACCCGTGCGGTCGGCCAATCGGTCGGCAATGCCCTGTCCTCGCCGCGGGCACCGGTGGGAACGGGCCCGCTGGAGACCGCGCCGTCACCGCGCTCGGCCTGCTGCGCGGGCGTGTCCTGCGGCGGCTCCACCGGCGCCTGCGCCAACGCGTCGGGCGCCACGTCGGGGGCGTCCATGCGGCAGCCGGCCAACGCCAGCAGGGCCAGCAGTACCACCGATGTCAGGGGGGAAAGACGGGACAGCATCGTTCGGTCGCACAACGCCCGTGCGTACGCGCACGGGTCTGAGGGGGTTCACGCCTAGTCTAGTGTCAATCCGGTGCCCCAGGCCTGCCCGGCGATGAACCTGCGTCCTGCGCGGTCACAGCAGCGCCCACAGCAGCTGCAGCAGGCCCCACAACGACACGCCCCACACCCCCGTGCGCAGGTACGGCACCCCGGCCGCATACAGTGGCACATACGCCAGGCGCGCCCAGAAGTAGCACTGCGCGCCCAGCGCGGTGCCGGCATCGCCCCGCTCCAGTACGGCGACCGCCAGCACGGCCGCGGCGAAGAACGGGAAGGTCTCCAGGAAGTTGCGCAGCGCCCGGTCCACCCGCGCGGCCGCGCCGGTGAGCGGCGGCAGCACCGCATCGCGCGCGCCCACGTTCCAGCGCAGCCCACGCTGGTGCGTGGTCAGCGCCGCGCCGAGCAGCACGTGCACCAGGCCCAGGGCCACGGACCAGGCCAGCATCTTCAGTTCGATCGGCATGACAGCGCTCCCATGAAGGTCCGCGGACTCTAGCGCACCAGCGCGCCAGCGTTTCCCTGCGTGCGCTCACGCGCCACGGGCTTGGCGGCGCATCTGCGCACGCCGGTGCAATCGATGCATGAACGGGGATGGGAAGGTGGGCGCCGTCCCACCCTCCCGGATCCTCCTCATGCCGGATATCCCCCGCGACATCGACCTGCAACGACGGCAGCTGATGCTGGCGGGCGCCACCCTTGCCGGCGCCGCCCTCCTGCCGCTGTCCGCCTGCGAGCGTACCGACCCGCCGGCCCCCGCCGCAGCGCCGCCCCCTCCCCCTTCCTCCACCGTAGAGAGAACCGCCATGGGCCTGTTCACCACCAAAGACGACGTACAGATCTACTTCAAGGACTGGGGCCCGAAGGACGGCCCGGTCGTCACCCTCAGCCACGGCTGGCCCCTGAATGCCGACAGCTGGGAGTCGCAGATGTACCACCTGGCCGCGAACGGCTGCCGCGTGATCGCGCACGACCGTCGCGGCCACGGGCGTTCCAGCCAGCCGTGGGACGGCAACGACATGGACCACTACGCCGATGACCTGGCGCAGCTGATCGAACACCTGGACCTGAAGGACATCTCGATGTTCGGCTTCTCCACCGGCGGCGGCGAAGTGGCGCGCTACATCGGCCGCCATGGCACGAAGCGGGTGAAGAAGGCCGGCCTGGTCTCGGCGGTGCCGCCGCTGATGCTGAAGACCGACGCCAATCCGGGCGGCCTGCCCATCGACGTGTTCGACGGCATCCGCGCCGGCCTGCTGGCCAATCGCGCGCAGCTGTTCAAGGACATCCCCAGCGGCCCGTTCTTCGGCTACAACCGCCCGGGCGCGAAGCCGTCGCAGGGTGTCATCGACGCGTGGTGGCTGCAGGGCATGATGGGCGGACACAAGAACACCTACGACAGCATCAAGGCGTTCTCCGAGACCGATTTCACCGAGGACCTGAAGAAGTTCGACGTGCCCACGATCATCATCCATGGCGACGACGACCAGGTGGTGCCGATCGACGCCGCGGCGCGCGCGTCGGCCAAGCTGGTGAAGGACAGCCAGCTGGTGGTCTATCCGGGCGCCCCGCACGGCATCACCGACACCCACAAGGACAAGCTCAACGTCGACATGCTGGCGTTCGTCAGGGGGTGATGTCCGCCCGCCGCCGGCGCGCGTGAAGGCGCGCCGGTTCTGCCCGTCCTGTTCACCGATTGCGCCGCCCATGCTTGCGGGGCGGCGGCGATTTGGGTATCACAGGGGCACGGGGTGTCGGCCCCGCAGGGGATGGCATTGGCGATACACCAGGACCTATGGCGGCCCGTGCACTGGGCACAGCGTTTCGCGGCCGCGCTGGCATGGGTGATGGCGGCCGGCTTCATGCTGGCGAACATGGGCAGCGGCCACTTCGTCGACGAGAGCGTGCCGCTGGTGGGCGTGCTGGTGGCCATCGCCACCTGGCGCAGCGAACACCGCCAGGTGCGCGGCGCGGTGGCGGGCCTGCTGTCGCTGCTGTTCGTCCTGCATCTGTGGCAGTTCCACGGCCTGGGCACGTGCCTGCTGCTGGCGGCCGCGGCGGTCATCGCCTGGGCCCGCCTGTGGCGGGGGTACTGGCCCGAATTCGTGATGCGCGTGTCGGCGGCGGCGCTCCTGCTGCTCGCCGTGCAGCCGGTCCTGGGCGCATTGCAGCCCCATGCCCCGCCAGCGGATATCGGCTGGTCGCTCGCGCTTTCGGCGCTTGCGATCTTCCTGCTGGTGTACACGCCGTCGCTGCGGGCGGGACAGACCCTGGACACC